>CAZWPY010000117.1:0-7814 GCA_964635475.1 uncultured Acidimicrobiia bacterium | reverse complement strand
CGCCGTTATAGACCGACGACGGGCTCGCGGACTTCACGATCTTCACATCGGGTTTACGCGGGACCGTGGTCGTCGTCGTCGGCTTGGTGGTCGTCGTCGTCGGCTTGGTGGTCGTGGTCGTCGGCTTAGTGGTCGTGGTGGTCGGCTTGCTCGTCGTGGTCGTCGTGGTGTGGTCGCAGTGGACGGTGACCATGTCCCAGTCGTCAGACTGGTCGCCCGGCAGCGGGTTGGGCTGGGTGATGTCGGCCGTGTTCATAATCGACTGGCAGGTGTGGCTAGTGACTCGCACCTTTACGGTGATGGTGGGCAAGGACGCGCCGGCCGCGACGGGTCCGGGGTGGGTGCAGCGCACCTCGGTGGTGCACGACCAACCGCTCCCGGTTGCGCTGATCAGCGTGACGTCGGAGCTGAGCAGATCGAGCACTTGGATCGGTCCGGTTTGTGACGCGGATCCGACGTTCGACACCTTGATCGTGTAGGTGATGACGTCGTCGAACGACACTGTCGAGTGGTTGGCGGTCTTGACGATCTTGAGGTCGGGCGTTCCGTCGCACGTAACGCTGACTGTCGAACTGTTGTTACTGGGCTGGACGTCAGTGGCAGGCGACGTGATCTTCGCGGTGTTGGCGATTGCCGTACAGCTCACGGCCGTGGTGCGGGTGACCGGTATCGTGATCGGCGGCAACGACGCGCCGGCCGCGAGCGGCCCCGGGTGCGTACACGTGATGGTGGTTGTGCCCGAACACGTCCAGCCAGTACCCGTGGCCGCGCCGGCGCGGACGACTTCGGCGGGAAGGACGTCGGTCACGGTGATCGGACCCGCCTGTGAGGAGCCGCCCACGTTGCTGACCGTGAGCGTGTAGGAGTACGACTGCCCGGGCGCGACGTGTTGCGCGCTCGATGTCTTGACGATCTTGAGGTCGGGTTGCGCCTCCGTGCAGTTGACGGTCGCGGTGTCCTGCGGACCACCAGCGGTCACATTGCCGACGTGGGCCGTGTTGTCGATCGTGGTGCAGCTCACCGTCGTCTTACGCTTCACGACCAACGTGATCGGTGGCGCGCTCTGCCCGGGTTGAATCGCTTGGTTGTAGGTACAACCCACAGTCCCTCCGAGCTGGCACGTCCAGCCCGATCCACTCGCCGAGATCAGAGTGAGTGCAGACGGAATGACGTCGGTGACGATGATGGGCGCGTGCGCTGCGCCGCTGCCGGTGTTCGTCACGGTGATCGTGTAGCTGAACTGCTGGCCCTGCGCAGCCGTGGCGAGCGACGCGGTCTTTTCGATCACCAGCTCGGGCGTGCCGCCGCTGATGCAGTTGATCGACACCGAGTCGGTGTTGTTGCCCGTCGTGGCCGGATCATGTGCCGACGTCACCGTCGCACGGTTGTCGATCGTTGAACACGGCTGGCTGTTGCGGTTCGCGGTGACGGTGATCGGCGGCAGGCTCGCGCCAGCGGCCAATGGTCCGGGGTGGGTGCAGGTGATCACTGAGGTGCCCGAGCAGCTCCACCCACTGCCCGAGGCCGACGCGCCACTGAGTCCCCCGGGAACGGCGTCGGTCACTGTGATCGGGCCTGGATCAGCCGCCGGGCCGTTATTGGTGACCCTGAGGGTATAGGTCACCGTATCGCCGAGAGCGGCGTCAGGGGTATTGGCGGTCTTTGTGATCGCGAGGTCAGGGTTTTCCTCGATGCAGGTGACGTCTGTTGAGGTCATCACCCAGTTGCCATGCCCGCTCGAACCGCTGTCGTGCGCGCTAGCGAGGTCGTCGTAGGTATGGATGACCGTCGGGCAGGCGATCCACGCGTCGACTCGGGCCACGAGGGTGAAAGCAGGAGTGGTCGCGCCCGGGTCGACGCCGCCGCTCCAGGTGCAGCTGAGCAGCGGACTGTTGAGCGCGCCACAACTCCACCCGTGGGTCTGCGCACTGATCCACTCGGCATCGGCCACGTTGGCCGCGACGAGGACGTCGCCGTCTTCGGCTGTGTCGCCGACGTTGGTGACCGAGTAGGTACAGGTCACCTGCATCGAGCCCGACTGCTGGCACGACCCGTTCAACACGAGGTCGACGCCCGCCACGATCGGAGTCGCCCCATCGAGGTTTTGGGGTTGGGCCACCTGCGTGCCGGTGCCGGTACCGATGGCGGCAAGCGTGACCGCCCAGCCGACGACGCCCAAACCGATCTTGCGCAGCGCACTTGTCTTCATCTGGCCAACCTCTCCTCATTACACGGGGTGAGCCCGCCAGTGGCGGTTCTCGTCGTGACTCACGCCAGAGTCAGCCAGCAAATTACCACTCAGCGAGACGTTGCACACCGCCGAGCATGGCGGCAGGGTGGCAATCAGGCGAAATTTGCCACCGGTTGTGGCATACGTGTGGTGCGAGAGGAGTTGCTGGGGTCGGTGGGGCTAAAGTTTTTTTCGTTTGGGACACCCACCGCCCGTGTTTTACCTGGATGCGGCCGGTAACCGCCGGTAGGAGTAGGTCATTCGACCTATCGAAAGGATCCAACCACGCTGTGTGAGTACGGACGGTAAGTTTTCAGTGTCTAGTGGGGTTGGAGATGCTAAAAGTGAGGGATCGAGCGGGAAATACCGAACGTGTGTTCTGGTTCTGGATAACGGAGCAACGCAGATAGTGGTCGGGCGCAACGACCGGTGTTGCGGGCTCGTTTGTGCGGCGCCGGCGGGGCGCCGAGCGGCTTTAGCCCAGACGCGAAACAAGCGCGAGCCGAAGCTCGCGCTTGTTTACAACAGACCCCGCCGGTCGTGGGCGACGGGGCGCCGGTTGGACTGGCTGCCTACAGCGGCAGCTGGAACCCGCCACTCAGGTCGAGGCCGGGCAGCGTCGGGATTTCGATGTCGCACGCCTGCGGGAAGCCGAGCTGGCCGCCAATCTGGCACGCAGTGTCGAGGATGTCGCTTGCCGAGCACGCGCCGGTGCTGAAAGTGAGTCCGGCGACGACGGCGAGTCGGGCCAAGGTTGATGTGCGCATAGGAATACCCCTCCAGGAACAAAAGTTGCACACAACACCGGTGTGCTGTGTAACACGGAGGATAGCGGTTTGTGACTACTCGCGGTAGTACTCGCAGTAGTTCATGTGTCGGCCACGTGGCGTGCGCCGGCGCGTCACTCCCCGGTGGCGGTGGTGTGCACGCCGAGGAGCGCGGGCACGCCGAGGAGCGCGGGCACGTCCGGCCAACGCTCCACTGCGACATCTGCCCCGAGCCTGATGAGCTCGGCGGCGGGGAGGTGTGACGCGAAGCCGATCGTGGCCATTCCCGCCGCTCGGGCGGCGGCGAGGCCGGGTGCAGAGTCTTCGATCACCACGCAGTGGCGCGGCTCGACCCCACGTTGAGCAGCCGCGGCGAGGAACACGTCGGGCGCCGGCTTCCCTGGGCCGACGTCTTCCGAGCTCACGAGCCACGGCAGCAGCCGATCGAGCAAGTCGGTTTTGCCGAGTGTGGCGTGCATCTTTTCCACGGTGCCGCCCGACGCGACCGAGATGAGCAGCCCCGCCGACGCGATCAGGTCGAGCGCGTCGTGCACGCCGTCGAACGAACGCAACGTCGGCAAGACGGCCTCAGTTTCAGCGCGACTGCACTGCTCGATGAAGTCGACGGGCAGCGGCCGGCCAAACTCGGACTCGATGAGGTCTTTGACCGACGAGATCGCCCGTCCGACGTACTTGGCGAGCGCGTCGTTTTCGGTTGTCGGAAAGCCGAGACCCGTCAGGTACTCGGCGATGAACGAATTCCCGCTCGCTTCGGAATCGACCAGAACGCCGTCGCAGTCACAGATGAGCAGTTGCACGCGGCCGGCTCCCAGGCGCGGGTCGCGCGGCCCGATCACGCCGATATCCGCGAACGCAACTCGCCGACACCTGCGCCGCTGAGATGGTCGAACACAGCGAGTCGCCCCGAGAGCGCGGCCGCCAGAATCGCGCCCGTGCCCGACACCTCCAGGCCATTGAGGTCGCCGAGCCCGTGGCGATGCTCGTCGGTCGGACCGTCGGGCCATACGCCGTCGCTGGGCACATAACGCAGTCCCGTCGTGAAGTCGCCACTGTGGCCCGTGATTGCTCGCGCTCGTTTCGACTTGCCGGACAGGAAGTAGTCGAGTGCAACCTGACCCGCCGCGGTGCTGCGTTGCGTGGATCGGCCGAGCGGCACAGCGATGTCGACAGAGTGCACGAGCACGTCGACGAGCGGTGCTTCGACGGGAAGGCCAGGCGGCCGGTAGCGGCGTTCGGCGTTGCGGCGCAATATGCCGACCAGCGCCGCGGTTGGCCGTTCGGCGTAACTACGGGCGAACTTGTCTGCGGCCGGGTCGAACCCGCGGTGGCGCACGATCGCGCCAACCCACCTGCGGCGGGGGAGGTCGAGGATCGATGCGAGGTGTGCGACCACGTGGCGCACCGTCCAGCCCTCACACAACGACGGCGTCTGCCACTGCGCGTCGCTGAGGGTTTCGAGCACGTCGATCAGCGACCTGCGCTCGGAGGCGATGAGCGAATAGACCTGATCGTCGTTGGCCATGGGTGGGCAATCTAGGTGCCCGACGGGTGCGCCGTCGGCGTTGCTGCCGTTTCGCCACGGCAACGGGTGCCGTCGGCGTTGCTGCCGTTTCGCCACGGCAACGGGTGCCGTCGGCGTTGCTGCTGTTTCGCCACGGCAACGGGCGGCGGGCCGCGCAGTGCGTCAGCCGTGCTGGGTGGGACGTGCAACAGCGCCCCGATGGGGGAACCGGGGCGCTGTTGCGAAGGGGGGGCCTGGATCTTGTGATCGGCCGCTCGACCGGGGGCGGACCGCGGAGCCGGCATCTTTCGACACCGACGCTGTCAGAACAAAAGCATAGCGCTCGCTCGGCCCACGCGTGGCGCAGCGCGCGCACGTGTTCACACTGTGTGCGGCTTGCGATCGGCCGTCTGCGGCGCGTGAGTCTCGCCCTACGAGTCGAGCACGGCCGCAGCCACGTGCTCGAGGTGTTCAGCCGTCGTGCCCCAGCTGCGTGACAGCGCCCACGCCCGTTTCAGGTAGAGGTGAAGGTCGTACTCCACTGTGTAGCCAATCGCGCCGTGTGTTTGCAGCGTCAGCTCGCTCACCCGCTGCGCGGCCTGCGAGGTGAGCACTTTGGCCGCCGAGGCGCTGCGCTGCCATGTCGGTCGGCCGTGGTCGAACGCGGCGGCTGCCTCCAGGACCGTCGGCCACGCGAAGGCGACGGCCAGCTTGGCGTTGGCCAGATGGTGTTTGACAGCTTGAAAGCTACCGATCGGCGCGCCGAATTGCTGGCGCTGTTGCGCGTACTCCACCGCGAGGTCGAGGCATCGTTGCGCCAAGCCGACGAGTTGCGCCGACGTGCCCAACGTACCCAGCGCGAGCGCTGTGCCGCCGAGCGGGGCGCCCGTACTGGCGGTGAGCTCGGCGCGCTCGGCCGCGGCTGTGATGTGGACCGCGCCGCGCGATTCATCGACCGTGGCGACCGGTGTGGTGCTCAGGCCCGTCAGCAGCTCAAGGCGCCCGTCGCGGTGGGCGACGAGGACAGCGTCGGCGATGCCCGCGTATG
This sequence comes from uncultured Acidimicrobiia bacterium, assembly GCA_964635475.1. Lineage (GTDB taxonomy): Bacteria > Actinomycetota > Acidimicrobiia > Acidimicrobiales > CAZWPY01 > CAZWPY01. The sequence continues at coordinate 2,247 of CAZWPY010000117.1, read as the reverse complement.
GGACCACGAGCGGCGCTTCGGCGCGGCCGTCGGGTTGGTAGGTGGCCGCAACTCGTTGCTCTGCTTGTGTGCCTTGCTCCGCTTGCGCTCCGTGTTTGCCTTGCTCCGCTTGCGCTCCGTGCTTGCCGTGCTCTGCTTGCGCTCCGTGCTTGCCGTGCGCGCCAGGAGTTCCCTGCGCGATCGACGCGAGTCGTTGCGCCGCCGGCGAAGCGGCTGCCTGTGCGAGAACAGCGGGCGCCACCAGCGCCGTTTCCACAAGAGGACCCGGAGCGGCGACGTAACCCGCCTCGCGCAGTACTGCGACGAGCTCGACGGCGCCGAGTCCGAGTCCGCCGGCGGATTCCGGTGTCATCACGCCGAGCAGGCCGAGTTCGGCCAGCTCGTCCCAGAGTCCGTCGATCTCACCGGTGGGGGAGTCCCACGCCGAGCGAACGGCGTCGGGTGTGCAGCGCGCCCGCAGCAGCGCGGCGGCGCCGTCGGCGAGTTCGAGTTGGTCAGGCGTCAGGGCAAATCGCATGGTGGTGTCCGTCGTGAAGGGATCGGCGAGGTGGGTGCTGGGTCAGGTCGAGCGACGCGGCTACTTGGGGCAACCGAGCACTCGCTCGGCGATGATGTTGCGCTGGATCTCGTTGGTTCCTGCGTAGATCGGGCCGGAGAGGGCGAACTGATAACCCTTGATCCACGCGGCGTCGTTGCCCGTGGCGAGTTCGGCTCGAGGACCGAGCAGGTCGAGTGCGGTGTTGTGGATGGCCACGTCGAGTTCGCTCCACCACACCTTGTTCAAGCTCGACGCGGCCCCCGCAGCGTGGCCTTCGATCAGGGCGGTCACGTCGGCGAGCGTGTAGTGCTGGTACGCCTCGGCCTCGATCCAACGTTGCGCGATCTTGTGGCGGACGCTCGGATCGATCGGCTCACCCGCCGCGAGCGCCGAGCGGTAGCGCTCGATCAGCCGTGCGACCGTGGCCTGAAAACGCCCCGGCGAGCGCAGCGTCAGGCCCCGTTCCGACGACGTTGTCGCCATCGCGACGCGCCAGCCGTTGCCGACGCCGCCGAGGACAGCGTCGTCGGGGACAAAGGCCTCGTCGAAGAACACCTCCGCGAATCCCTCGTCGCCGTCGAGGCGGCCGAAGCCACGCACGGTCACTCCCGGGGTGTCGAGCGGCACGAGGAAGTAAGTGAGGCCACGGTGTCGGGTCGATTCAGGATCTGTGCGGAAAAGCCCAAAGAGGTGAGTGCTAAAGGCACCTCGAGTGGTCCAGGTTTTTTGCCCGGTGAGGTTCCAGCCGCTGCTGCCGTCGGGCCCGAGGGCCGGGGTCGCCTTGCTGGTGACCGACGCCAAGTCGGAGCCGGCGTTGGGCTCCGACCATCCTTGGCACCACAGATCCTCGGCTGCCGACATGCGCGGCAGGTAGTAGTCCTTTTGTGTTTCCGTTCCGAACTCGAAAATAGATGGGGCAAGCAGAAAGATGCCGTTTTGCGTCACGCGCTGCGGCGCCCCGGCGCGGTAGTACTCCTCTTCGAAGATGAGCCACTCCCACAACGACGCGCCGCGGCCGCCGTATTGCTCGGGCCAAGAAACCACGGCCCAGCGATCGGCGTGCAGCAGCCGTTCCCATTCGAGGTGGAGGGCAAAACCCTCGCGGGTGTCGCCCGACGGCAGGCCGTGGGGCACGTTCGCGCCGAGCCAGGCATGGGCGTCGGCTCGAAAGTCGTTCTCCGACTCGGAGTAGGTGAGATCCACGGGCAGCAGTCTTATGGCGATCTGACGGTGTGTCAGATTCGACGCAGCTCTACGACGGCTCGCACGCTACGGGCGGCGAAGGATTTCTCTGATTGAGGGAGCAGCTAGCGACCATCTGATTGAGCGCTCGGGCGTAAGAAGCACGGCCGCCCGAGCGGTTGGGCGTCCAAGTAGTTCAGCTGCGTGCCGAGCCGACCGCAGGGCCTCGTGATGAATCGACCATGAGCCCGTGTCGCTCCAGCGAGTCAGCGAGTGACGGCGAGGGGGTGTTGGTAGACAACCATCGATCAATTGCTGACCGAATTTCCTCGTCGGCGGCTCCAGTGAGACCCAAGCCCGCCACGAGACTCCAGTAGAGGCGCGGTTCACCCTGACCGGCCGGGCCAAAGACGACTTCGGCGTCAAGCGGCATACCCAACCTCCTCGCTCGCACGATCACCAGGCCATCGACAACTTCGAACGAATCCACTCGAAGGCTCGCCAGGTCGCTTGAGAGTACCAACGAC
>CAZWPY010000116.1:1913-7849 GCA_964635475.1 uncultured Acidimicrobiia bacterium | reverse complement strand
ACGCGCGCGGGCTTTGCCGCCCGCGGTCGCACTCGCGCCGACGGCCACGCCTGCGCGGCTGGTCCCGCCCGCGCGGCTGGTCCCGCGCGGCTCACCAGACACGGGTTATCCCCTCCGGCGGCCGCCACGACTCGAGTATCTCCTTACCGCGGGAGGCGTCTCTCGCGAGGTCGAGCGCCACCACGATGGCCACCAACCCGACGATGCGACCGATCCGGGTGCACCACGGGGTACTTGAGCGGCTGCCGACGACCCGGTGTGGCCGAGTAGCGGTAGCGGCACACCCCCGGTGCGGGCGACACGGCGATCGTGGCCGCGCGGCGATCGCCGCTGAGGGCGGGTCCCAACTTCGCTACGGCCAGTCGCAACATTCGCTCGGAAGGCACGTAGAAGTCCGGCGGATAGTTGCGATGAGCCACCACCGGTGCGCCCCAGGCCTGCGCGGCCACCGTATCGCCAACGGCCCACCCCGGATCCATCGGCGGCACCGGGGCCGCTAGCGCCGCTGTGGCGTCGGCCGCGACTACGGGCACCGCGGTGGTGTGGTCGGGGTCGTACCCGAGCACTCCGCCCGTTTCGATGTCACGCGGGTCGGGCAAGCTGGCGACCGGGACGGCCGACGGCTTCCAGTGCGAGGCCAATTCCCAGAACAGCTCGGGCACAAGCGGCGATCCCGACGCCCGTATGAGCGAACGCTCGCGCAAGTCGGCGAGGGCCTGCGCGGTGGCGGAGGGCGAGCGGCCGATACGAGCCGCCAACGGCCGCCCGGTCGGAACGTGTTCGGGGCGAATCAGCAGTTCGAGGGCAACCGCGATGCCGACTTCACTCGCCAGCACGTCACGGCTGCGTGAGTGGGCGGGTACCACCGCGCCGGCTGCCGGAGTGAAAGGCGTGTCGACAAACAGTCCCCCGCCCCACAAACGAACGTGCCCACGGCGATCGAGCCAACCCCACTTCGCCTCACGCAGCAGGGCCCGCACGCTTTCGGAGAGCCGATCGCCTACCAGAACGGGAAGTTGGCCGCTCTTCACCCGTGTCGAGCCGACAACACCGGCCGCGGTGGTTGGCGTTGGCGCCGCCAACGCGACCACCACAATCGGGACCGCTGCTGCGCCCACGTCGACGATCAGGTCGGGCGATCCGGCCGACAACGGGCCTTGGCCGTGTACAACGCCGAGGCCAAGATCGCCAACAACGGCGGCGAGATCATCGACCGCCACCATCACTGCCGCGCGATCCTTTCGAACGCCCACAGGCGCACCATACTTCCGCCGTTCGTGCATGCACAGACGCCGGACACTGCCGAGGTGCCCCGTGTTCAACGGCCGTGCATGCACGGACGCCGGACACCACCGTGGACCTTGTGCGTAACGCCCGTGCATGCACGGACGCCGGACACTTGCAGGCACCCTCACTACCGGCCGCAGCGCTTTAGAACTTTGGCCTACTTGCCAAACACAACCATCAACAAGTCACACTGTGGCAGTCGGATGTAACACTGACGTCGCGAAAATGTGAACGCATCGTGAACTGTGGGAAGCGCCCGTCGGCGCCTTGGCGCAAACGCTGGGGCCTCGGCGACCAACTACTCGATGCCGATGTGCGGCAGTCGTTTGTCGAGAAACTTCGGCAACCACCAGTTGCGCTCGCCGAGCAGCTCCATTGTCGCGGGAACAAGCAACATGCGCACGATCGTCGCGTCGATCAATACCGCCAACGCCAGACCTAGACCCATCAGCATCACGGCCCGCAAACCCGTGAGGACGAACAGGGCGAAAACACACACCATGATCGAGGCGGCGGCCGTGATCACACGCGCCGTTCCAGCCAGCCCCTCGACGACACCCACCGAGTTCGAGCCACTGCGGTCGTACTCCTCCCGCACGCGGGACAACAAGAAGACCTCGTAGTCCATCGACAGGCCGAAGACGATGGCAAACAACATCATCGGCGCCCACGCTTCGATCGGACCCGGTCGCCCGATACCAACCAGATCGCCGAGCCAACCCCACTGGAATATCGCCACGATGATTCCAAAGGCCGCAGCGAGCGAGAGCAAGTTGAGCAGCACAGCTTTGAGCGGCACGAGGATCGACCGAAAGACGATCATCAGCAGCACGAACGACAACGCGAGCACTGCGCCCATAAACAGGGGAAGCCGCTGGCCCATCACGTCGGCGAAGTCGATTCCGAACCCGACGAATCCCGACGCCATGACCTCAGTGCCCGACTGACGTTCGAGCGGCGGAACCACGTCGCCGCGTAGGTGATGGACGAGCTTCTCGGTCGCAACATCTTGTGGCGCTGTGGTGGCAAAGATCTGCATGACGGCAACGTCGCCGCCCTCGGAGAATTGCGCCGGCGTCACGAACTGAACACCTTCGGTGGCAGCGAAAGCGGCTCGCATTTTCGCGAGTTCAGCGTCGAACTTGGCCGAGTCGAGCCCGGCATCGCGCGCGTCGATCGCCATCAAGATCGGGCCCGAGAAGCCCGGGCCAAACCCCTCGGCGAGCAAGTCGTAGGACCGGCGATTGGTCTCCTCCTCGGGCAAATTGCCGTTGTCGGACATGCCGAGGCGTAGTGACAGGGTCGGGATCGACAAAACAAGCAAAACCAGAAGACCCGCGGCCAGTGAGCCCCACGGATGACGCTGGACAAATCGGCTCCAGCGGTGCCAGCCGTTTTCGCGGCCGGGGTCGCGGTGGCGCGAGTGCACCGACAAGAAGTTGATCCCGTCGCCAGCCATACGGATGAGCGCGGGCAACAACGTGATCGCCGCGAGAATCGCCACCGCCACGGCCGTGGAGGCCGACAAGGCGACCCCGTGCAAGAACGACAGACCGATCAGCAACATGCCGAGCATCGAAATCACCACGACGACCCCGGCAAACACGACCGCACGACCCGACGTGGCCATCGCGTCGCCGACCGCGTCACGCCGCATCGAGTGTTTCATCTCGCGGCGCGTCGTGGAATCGAGCGCGGGCGACGCCCCTGGCTCGGACGCAGCGGGACTTCCAGCCCCGCCGCCGACCATAACCGGCTGCGCCGACGCGCCGACGGCTATCGCAGACAGCTCCGCGAGCTCGACATCGGCCCAACGTCCGTCGAACAGCTCACGGTAACGAGACACGATAAATAGCGCGTAGTCGATGCCTACACCGAGGCCGATCATCGACGCGAGTTGGACCGAGAAGTCCGGCGTGGTCACCAGCGCCGCCCACAGCTGCACCCCCGCGGCGCCAATCGCCAACCCGATAACGGCAGTGATGATCGGCAGGCCGGCGGCGACCAGGGAGCCAAAGGCAATGACCAGGATCACAAGGGCAACGGCGAGTCCGATCCCTTCGGACCCAAAGTCCGGGCTGCCGAAAAACAGGAAGCTGTTCCACTCGACCTGCACGCCGGCCTTTTCAAGCGGCTCGGCCGCTTCGCGCAACTTGTCGGCCATCGCTTTCGGCTCGGGGAAGTCGAGCTCGCCGCCATCGAGGTCGAAGGTCGCGAACGCAATCGTCTTGTCGGACGACACTTGGTAGGGGTTGTCGTAGGGGCTATCCACTCTGACGACCGCATCGAGTTTGGCCACCCGAGCAAGAAACGCCTCCACGTCCTCACGAACGGCGGGGGAATCGATGCCCTCATCGGCCTTGAGCACCACCATCGTGGCGTCGCCCGCCTTTTCGGGGAATTCGTCCTTCATCAGGTCGAGCGCGGCCTGGCTTTCGGTCCCCGGCAGCGAACCCGAGTTGGCCATTTCGCCGCCGAAAACCCCGCCAGCCGCCAGGAAGGCAGCGGCGGCAACGAGCCAGGCCGCCACTACGAGGATCCACCTATCGAAACACCAGTGCGCGAGCCGCCTCAGCATCAGCCTTCTCTTTCCCGTAACAGGTCGAGACAAGCCTAGAAGGGCCCAGGGACAACACCTATTCCGAGTCCGCTTACTGTCACGGACCGCTGTCAGCGGTCAAGTCAACGTCAGCACTCACGTCAACGGACCGAACTGAGCGCATAAAGCGCCACGGCAGCGGCCGTCGCGACGTTGAGCGAATCGACCGACCGCTGCATCGGGATACACACACGCACGTCGGCGGCCGCGAGCAAGTTGTCGCTCGCCCCTGGGCCCTCCGACCCGACTGCGACGAGAAGCGGCCGCATCGGATTGCCTGTCGCCGCGGCCTCGGCTCGCTCGCGGGCATAGTCGTCCACCGCGCGCTCACCCGCAGGACTCAGCACGACCAGCTCCGCTCCAGCAGCCCGCGTGACACCGAGCAGCGCGTCGGGCCACTCGGCGTCGGCCACTCGGGTCCAGGGCAGCGACATCGACTCGCCCATCGAGACCCGAACACAGCGACGGTACAGCGGATCGATCGAACGCTGCGACACGACAATCGCGTCGACGCCGAACGCGGAACCGTTACGGAACAAGGCCCCCATGTTCTCGCCGTCGACGACGTCCTCGGCCGCGAGCACCAGCCGCCAGGGGTCGGCGAGCAGATCATCCAGCGCCAGCAGCGGCCAGCGCCGCACCAACGCGAGTACCCCACGATGGACATTGAAGCCCGCGACCTCACGCAAGACCGGCGTCGGCACGAGCAACACGCGTGGCAGGTCGCGAGATTCGGGCCCGAGCCGCACGCAGGAGAGGAAGGAGTCACGCAACCGCGAGAGGCCGGCCGAATTCGCCACAACCGTGTCGACCACAAGTCGACCGGTCGCCATCAGCTCCAGCGCCCGGGCCACGACGAGCACCCCTTCGGCCACGAACGTGCCGTTTCGTGCATCGGCGAGCTCGCGGGCTCGCCGGTCAGTGAGTTGCGAAAACGCCGCAACACGAACGTCAGCCGGGTCGTCGATCAGCTCGACGTGCACCCCTGCCGCTCGTAGTTCCGCGACCGCGTTCGACGGCTCGGCAGCGGCGGCGAACTTCGATGGGACCACTAGCCAGCGTCGTGCGCGCGCACCGCGAGTTCGGCGCGCGCCGCGGCCAACATTTCGGTGACGGGCGGCACGAATCCGGTCCAAATCGTGAACTGTCGCGCGGCTTGATGGGCCAACATACCGAGCCCGTTCATCACCCGGCACCCTCGTTCCGCAGCCGCCAACAACAACGGCGTCGCGGCCGGGTGATAGATCAGATCAGCGACGACCTGGCCCGAATGCAACCACGCGGGGTCAAGCGGCAACGGCCCATTGCGGTTGCCTTCCGCTGTGCCCAGGCCCACGCTGGTCGCGTTCACCACCACGTCGGCGCCGCTGACGTCGTCGACCGAGCCGACCCGCCCACGGGGACCGGCCAGCTCTGCTGCTTGCTCGGCACGCTCATGGTTGCGATTGACCACGATCACTTCGTTAGCACCGGCTTCGGCGAGCGCGAGCACCACCGAACGCGCCGCGCCGCCAGCGCCCAACACCGCGACACGGTGATCGGCCGGGTGGATAGCGAGTTCGTGTTGAAGCGCGTCGACAAACCCGTCGCCGTCGGTGTTGTGACCACGGGCGAAACGTTCGTGGACTGGTCCGGCGAAGCTGACACAGTTCACGGCATCGAGCCGAGCAGCCACGGGGTCGAGTGCATCGAGTGCCGCAATCACTGATTGTTTGTGCGGCATTGTCACCGACAGGCCGGCAAGACCGAGAGCCGTGGCGCCGCGGATCGCTTCCACCGCCGAGCCCGCGGCCACCTCGAAAGCGACGTAAATGGCGTCGATCCCGCTCGCCCGAATGGCCGCGGCGTGCAAGGCGGGCGACAACGAGTGCCGCACTGGATCGCCGATCACCGCGAACACGCGTGTGGTCGCGCTCGCGGAACCGACACCTGCCATCGACCAATGGTGGCGTAGTTCACGACCCTCTCACCATTTCGCCGTTGCGCCGTTGCGCCCGGTGGCCACGCCCGGTGGCCACGCCCGGTGGCCACGCCCGGTGGCCACGCCCGG
>CAZWPY010000116.1:0-1813 GCA_964635475.1 uncultured Acidimicrobiia bacterium | reverse complement strand
GTCGAGCGCGACATCGCCGACCTGTTTCACGTAGGCCAGTTCCGCTGGTCGCCGGGCAACCGGGGCATCGACTACGACACCGTTCCCGGCGAGGCGGTGCGCGCCTCGGGCGTAGGCACCGTCGTATTCGCGGGTCAGGTCGGCGGGTCCCTACACGTCGTCGTGTTGCACGCCGATGGATTACGCACCACCTACGCCTTCCTGCAGTCGATCCTCGTGGCCCGCGGCGACGATGTGGAGCAAGGACAGCCGGTCGGCACTGCGGCCGAACGGCTGCACTTTGGTGTACGCGCCGGCTCGGCCTACCTCAATCCCCTCGACGTGCTCGCTCGCCCACGACGGGTCCACCTGGTTCCCATCGACGGCGTCTTGCCGCTCGTCGACGAGGAGCGCCGCGGCCTCATCGACCACCTGCGTGGTCTGGCCGAGCCGGCGGCGTGGTTCCTCGGCCGAACGCTCGACACCGCCGAGATGCTGACGCCGCTCGGCCAAATGCAGCTCGGCCTCCAGTCGATCGCGGCGACAGCTGACGCCTTCGGGCGCGTCACTGGGCTCGAAGTCGAGGCGTTCGACCTCGCGTTGATCTCGATGGGTCTGACGTACTCGACACTGACATTGCCGAGTGTGGAACCGTTGTTCACGATGAGCGGACTGATCCTGCGTTGGCGCGACGCGATGAAGGGCTGCACACCCGAATCGGAGGCGCCCAGCTCGGTCAACCCCCACGACCGGATCCTCGTACTCGTGTCGGGGCTCGGCAGCTCGTCGCCGGCGACACCCGACGGCGAGGAGGCCAATCTGATGGGCGGCGGCGCCTTCAGCGTCGACTGGCCGTCCCTGGGATTTCAAGCAAAAAACGTCTACCGCTTCAACTACACCGGCGGCTCCACCCGTGACGGCGGCTTCACTCCGGAGGCAACTCTCAACGGCCTGAGAGATCCGGCCGGTCGCCTCAGAAAGTTGCTCAACGAGCTGTCGGCGACACATCCGGGCCAGACCATCGACGTCGTCGCGCACAGCCAAGGCGGCCTCGTCTCCCGCGCCGCCGTGTCCACAATGCTCATTCCGGGATACCCAAGTCTCCGAGCTCATGTCAACTCCCTAACAACACTCTCCTCGCCCCATCAAGGGGCCGAGTTGGCCGACCTGCTGAATGGCTGGAAAACCTCCGTCGCGGGCAACGCGGCGCTCGATGTGGCCGGCCAACTCCGGCCGCTCAACATCGACCCGACACGCCAAACGATGGTCGACCTCGACCCCGACTCGGACTTTCTCGCACGCGTACACGACGCCGCGCTCGCCGACGGCATCTCCTTCACCAGTGTCGGCGGCGACGGCGACCCGACCGTGACCGCGCCCTCGACGGTGCCGGGAGTCGACGGCGCGCACCACACGCTGCTGCACGTGCCGGGAGTGGGCAAAGACCACGACGCGTTGCCCGCGATGGCCAGCACCACCACCGAGATCGCGCTCGCCCAGGCGGGCAAGGGGCCGGTGTGTCAGAAGCTGGCCGCGCTCGTCTCGCGGGAACTCGAGGGACGTGCGTTACGCGGGATCGAGGATCGTGGCGGCACGCTTTCACAACTCGGTCTCTACGCCGCCCTGCCCTTCCCGACGGTGCCGTGAATCGCCGCACCGGCCTCGTTCTCGCCGGCGTGATCACGGTCGCGGTGCTGGCACTGGGGTACGCGTGGCGAGCGCCCACGGTCGCTGTGCGTAAGCCCCATTCGGTCTGGACACTTCAGGACTGGAGCGGCACGACGCTTGGGGAATTCAACGAACTCGACCAGTCGACAGGCATCCTCGCCACAAA
>CAZWPY010000115.1:3463-7938 GCA_964635475.1 uncultured Acidimicrobiia bacterium | reverse complement strand
TGATTGTGAGTCACGAGGGCAAGCCGTTGTGGCTGAGCAATTCGGTACGAACAGCGACGATTCATCAGCACACGGCATTACGCGTTCGTAGTGGTGGTCGTTGTGAAGTACCTGGGTGTGATGCAACACGTTTCTTACGAGCTCATCACGTGGTGTTTCACTCAGCAGGTGGTCCAACCGAGCTAGAGAACCTGTTTTTGGTTTGTGGTTTTCACCATCGACAGATCCACCATCACCGCTGGCGCGTGAAACACCTGGGTAACCAGGAGTTCGAGGTGTTTAATCAACACCACGAGTCGTTGGGCACAACACGAGATCCAAATGACCAACGACTACCCGGTGTTCCGACCTTGCCATTGCCGCCGCCGCACTTCAATCGACGAACCCCACGAGCGCAGTGTGCGGGTGAGCGGCTTACAGCGGCGTCGCCTTGGCAGAGCCGCCCAGCAGGACAGTCGGCGCTCGATGTATTCATCGCCGGACTACTGGAGGCCGACGCGGCTGGGCGGGTGAAGCGCGCGGCGTAGTTGTGAGGTGATCCGATGATGCGTCTCGCGTCGGGCTGGTTGGTGGTCTAGTGGTGCGGCTGCGTCAGGTCGCCGGTGAGGTGGTTGCGGCGGAGGTCGACGATGGGGCGGACGAACCGGTGGTGTTGTCCGTTTCGTCGGCTTCGGCCCGGGGTGCGCTGGCGTAGTTGGCCAGTGGTATGGCCGACGCCCGTTCGAGCGGCGTGATCCCTGCTGCTGCCAGACACGACCGAGTAATCGCCTCGCCGAGGCGCATTCCTTGTGCGTTGTCGAACCAGTAGTGGATTCCGCCGAGGATCCGTGAGTCGCCCGCCGCTGCCGCGTCGATGGCTGCTTGCCCCGCGTCGCGGGGGCTGAGCGTTCCGATCAGCAGCGCACCCGCGGCGGAGAAGCCGGAGTGACCCGAGGGGTACGCCGGGAAGTTGGGCGTGACCAACAGCGGCTGCCATGTGCGGTCGATGGTGTTTTGGATCACGTCGATCGGACGGATCAGGCCGTAGCGGTACTTCTCGCGCCAGATGGCGATTCCCGCGTCGGCCTCGATAGTGGTGAGCATCGCCAGGGCCGCGGCTTGGTCTTCGACGATCACGTCGTCGGCTTCGAGAAATTTCGCGAACTCCACGATCCAGTGACCCGGCGGGGTGATCGTGCCCGGTCCCAGGCCCCACATTTCGGCTTGCATCCGGGTCATGTCGTCGAGCGACTCGCTGACGTCGACGAGCGCTTGCACGGCCGCGGCGAACTCCGCCGAGCCGACCGCGGGCGGCGGCGGGAGCGCTTGATCTGGCACACACGTCGTCCACGGCTTCCACGTGCCGGCGCCGGGGTCGAGCGCGGGCGCTCGCAGGGGTGGGCTGGGAACCCACGTCGCGCCGTCCGCGGGCACGTAGGGAGCTGACCCCGAGCCCGCGCCGTCGGTTGAGAGGCGGGCCATGATTCGAGCGCTCGCTGCGCGGCCGAGCTCAGTGGCGGCGTCGATGTCGGCCGGGCTCCAACGACCCGACAACAACTCGTTGTCGCGTTGGTGTTTCAGCGCGGTCGTCACGCGTTCGGTGCTCTCGGGCGCGAGCGCAACGATCGTGTGCGCGGCGGCGCTCGCCGCGGCCATGGCGTCATCGGGGCCCGAGGTGGAGTACTCCTCAGGGCTCACCCGAACAGTGGCCTCGGTCGTCTTGTCGAGCTTCGGGTTGTCGGCGCGCGGCTCAGGGTCGCTCGTGTTTGCCCGGTTGAGCACGACCGCCTCCTGCATGGCGGTCGCGACGGCTGCGAGGAATCGAGTGATACGAACGGGGTTGAGCGCCCGCTGTGCACCGATCTCGGCCGCTAGTTGGATCCACCCCGCGGGACCGGTCGCAGCGCCGTAGCCGCGTAAGTCGTGGTGGGTGCCGAGCGTTCGTGCGCCGTTTTGTAGATCGGCGAGGTCGGCGAGGTCGTCGCCAGCGAGCGGGTCCAACAACGCGGGCCGAGCCGCCGCGTCGGCGGGCGGGTCGACGCCGTAGGTCTGCTCACGCACGACGTCGGTCAAGGTTGTCAGCTCGGCAAACGTGCGGCCCTTGTCGGCGACGCCCTCGTAGAGCGTGCTCGACTCGAGCGTCGCGTACGTCGAGCGGGTTTCGATCGCGCCCGCGGGCACAACCGGCTCGTTCGAGTCGGCAGCAGCGCTCGCGCCGGTGGCGCGCGAGTCGTTGTTGGCCGGATCAGATGAGTCGCCCGAGTTGGCGCAGCCGGCCACGAGCGCGAACAGCAAGACGGCGGCGGTGAACCATCGGCGTTGAGTGCTGTGTGTTCGTTTGGGTGTCACGTCGCCTCGTTCTGTGGCCCGCGGGCCGAGCCGACCGACACGTGTCGGTGAGCGGCGGCCAACGAACGCGCTAAGTGGACTCCAGTACCACCAAGAGTATCAGGAGTGAACTCCACCACCATGAGCGCGCAGCTGTTCACAGGCTGTACCCTCGTTTGTATGTCGACCCGAGTCCTGATGGTCACGATCATGTGGGCGGCCGTTGCATTTGCGTGGCTTGTGTGGCGTCGGGGGGCACAGAGTGGCGTGTGGCGGGTGGTGCGAAGCGTTGCCGCCCTCGTCGCGGCGGCGGCGGCCGTGGGGGTGGTCGTCGACGTGGTGCAGACACGTTCTGACTCCGGCGAGGTCGCGAGCGAGGTCGACAACAAGTACCCGTCGATGGTGGTGCGCACCGGTGCCGACCCGGCCGACAACATCACGTGGACCTACACCGCGCGGCTCGCCCCGACCGGCTGGTGCGACGAGATGCGATTCGTGTTGCCCGACGAGGTCTCCGCGCCGGGCGGCTGCGGCAGCGACCTGGCTCCGGGGGAGTCGATCACCTGGGGGGTGTTGCAGGCGGGCAATAGCGCGCAGTATGCCCGTGGGTTTGTCAGCAAGGACGTCGCGAAGGTCGTACTCGTGTTGCAGGGCGGCGAGAAGGTCGAGCCGGAGCTGATCGACAAGCCACGCGTGTTTTCGACGTTGTCGTTTGATCGGATGTTCTTTCAGCCGGTCGACATTCGTATCACCATCACCGACGTGATCACCTACGACTCGACAGGTGCGGAGCTGGAACACAAACCCGGCGTCGACGTCATGAAGATGTAGCGCACGGCGCCGACCAGCGTCGCGGCATTGTGGCGCCGGCGTTGTGGGGGTGTGGCCGCGGAACTAGAACACGTTTCAATCGCGAGAAGGCGAGCGACTACCGTTCTCGACGATGAACGATCAAGCCACGGCGCCGGCCACGGGTGGATCTCCGCCCGCCGCTGGCAAGCAAACACTGCCCGCGGTCGAGGGCTGGTTCACGCTCGACGGCGATGGCCCCGCGTTGTTGGCCACCCGCTGCCGGGCGTGTGGGACCTACTACTTCCCCGCGCAGCGGATGTTGTGTCGCCATCCGTCGTGTTCAAGCCGAGAGCTCGACGACGTCGAACTCTCACGCACGGGCACGATTTGGTCGTTTACCGACAATCGATACCAGCCGCCGCCGCCATATATGTCCGCCGAGCCGTTCGAACCGTTTGGGATCGCGGCTGTGGAGCTCGCGGCGGAGAAGCTTGTAGTGCTCGGCCAGCTCGCGGCGGGAACTGACGTGTCGGCGCTACATGCGGGCGACGAGGTGGAACTAGTCGTCGAAGTGCTCTACTCCGACGACGACGCCGACTACACGGTGTGGCGGTGGCGCCCGACAGGGGCCGGCGCCGGCGCGAACGCGAGCAACACAACGCAGGAGGCCAACTGATGGGCGCGCACGATGTGGCGATTCTCGGCGTCGGGATGCATCCGTGGGGCAAGTGGGGCCGCAACTTTGTCGAGTACGGCATCGTCGCCGCGCAAGCAGCGTTGGCTGATGCGGGAATCGACTGGGCCGACGTCGATTTTGTTGCCGGTGCCGACACGATTCGCAACGGCTACCCGGGATTCATTGCCGGAGCGACGTTTTCCCAAGCGCTCGGCTGGAAGGGCAACAGAGTCTCGAGCTGTTACGCCGCGTGCGCGTCGGGCGCGCAGGCGATGCACATTGCTCGTTCGCAGCTGCTGGCCGGCTTTTGCGACGTCGCGATGGTGATTGGCGCCGATACGACGCCAAAAGGCTTTTTCGCCCCAGTGGGCGGCAATCGTCCCGACGACCCTGATTGGCAACGGTTTCGCCTGCTCGGCGCGACCAACCCGACCTACTTCGCGTTGTACGCCCGGCGACGGATGGAGGTCTACGGCGCGACCACGGCCGACTTCGCCGCCGTCAAGGTAAAGAACTCCCGCCACGGGCTTGAGAATCCCAATGCGCGTTACCGCAAAGAGGTCACGGTGGACGACGTCATGAACTCCGCCGTGGTGGCCGATCCGTTGCGTTTGCTTGATATTTGTGCGACCTCCGACGGTGCGGCCGCCGTGATCCTTGCGACGCCGCAGGCCGCCGCCCGCTTCGGCCACAAGGGCGG
>CAZWPY010000115.1:0-3363 GCA_964635475.1 uncultured Acidimicrobiia bacterium | reverse complement strand
GAGGCCGAGTCGTTGGTCCGCGCCGGCGCGACAAGCGTGGGCGGGCGAATCCCGGTCAACCCCTCAGGGGGGCTCGCCTGTTTCGGTGAGGCCATCCCCGCGCAGGCAATCTCGCAAGTGTGCGAACTCACGTGGCAGGTGCGCGGCGAGGCGGGTGCTCGCCAGGTGGAGGGAGCGAAAGTGGGCATCGCGGTCAACCAGGGCCTGTTTGGACACGGTTCGGGAATCATCGTCACTCGGTAGGCGCTGTTTCGCCCGGCACAGCTGACGATCCACCGCGCGCGGGCCGAGAGGTTGTAGAACGCGGAGTGAAATCAGACGTCCGCGCCGGGCGTCGTGGAAGGAGCTGCCGTGATCCACGGTTTTCGTAAGTTCATCGCCCAGCCCGCGTTGTTGGTGTTTGCTGTCGCGATCATCTTGGGCGGCAAGGTCAAGGATCTGGTCGACGCGTTGATCGACTTCATCGTCAACCCGATCATCTCTGCGGTCTTCGGCGAGCCCGACTTGAGCGGTTTTTTGCGAATCGACGTCGGCGACTCGACGATCCAGATCGGTTCCTTTCTCAACGTCGTTCTGCAGTTCGTGGTGTTGGCGGCCGCCGTCTACTTCCTGATCGTGGTGCCAGCGAAGAAGTTCTTTGATCGTTTCGGCGTCGACCCGTTCCCCGAGCCGGGCCCGACCGACAACGATCTGCTGGCCGAAATTCGCGACCTGCTGCGCAGCCAGCAGAACTAACCACACGTGGTCGATCGGCGGCGCTTTATCCGACTTGGCGCCCTCGGCGTTGGGGCAGCCGCTTTGTCGCAACTGGCCGCCGACTGCGGCGGCGGTGGCGGCGGGTCGTCGAGTTCCTCGAGTTCTTCGAGCCCGTCTACTCAGGCGAGCTCGACCACGACGTCGCGGCCTGTGCCGCAAGGGCTGCTGGCTCCCGACGCGAACGGCGTGATGTTGTTGCCCGGCTTCACGTCGCGTGTGGTCGCGACGACGGGGCAGCCCGTAGCCGACACGGGTTTCGTCTGGCACGCCGCGCCCGACGGCGGCGCGGTGTTTGCTGACCCGGGTGGGGGCTGGACGTACGTGTCGAATTCAGAGCTGTTTGGCCCCGGTGGCGGTGCCTCGCGGATCAGCTTCGACGCTGCGGGCGCGATCATCGGCGCGGGTTCGATTTGCACCGGCACCGACCGCAACTGCGCGGGCGGCGCGACCCCGTGGGGGACGTGGCTCTCCTGCGAGGAAGCCCCGCTCGGTCAAGTGTGGGAGTGCGACCCAACGGGGACTTCACCCGCGGTCGCTCGCCCGGCGATGGGTAAGTTCGCCCATGAGGCCGCTGCGGTCGACGAGGCTGGCCAGGCGATCTACTTGACTGAGGACCATCCGAGTGGCTGTTTATATCGTTTCCGACCTAGCTCGTGGCCCGACCTATCGGCCGGGACGTTGGAGGTGTTGACGTTGACTGGCGGCGTCTACGGCTGGGCGACCGTGCCTGACCCGAGCGCCGCCAGCGGGCCATGCCAATCGCAGGTGCCGAGCGCCGCGCACTTCAACGGCGGCGAGGGCGCGTGGTTCGACAACGGCGTGTTGTGGTTCACCAGCAAGGGCGACAACCACGTTCGTCGATTCGACCCGGTTGCCAACACGATGGCCGTGGAGTATCAGCCCAGCGCTGGCTCGGCTCTGTCGGGCGTCGACAACATCGTCGGCAACGGGACGTCGTTGTTCGTGGCAGAGGACGGTGGCGACATGCAGATCGTCGAGCTGATCGGCGGAGTGGTCGCCCCGGTGTTGCAGCTGAGCGGGGTGTCGGGCTCCGAAATGACCGGGCCAGCATTCTCGCCCGACGGCACGCGGCTGTACTTCTCGAGCCAACGTAACCCCGGCCGTACCTACGAAGTTGTGGGTCCGTTCTGAAGCCGGCGAGAGCGGGCCGTCCGGCAGCAAAGAGGGTCCGCAAGATTTATCACGTGTTGCCCGCAGCGGCGTGGGATCCGTTGGGCACTGTGGTCGCTGTGCCGAGCCAGGACGGCGGGTTTGTGCACTGCGCGAGCTACGAACAGGTGGCCGGCGTGTTGGAGCGCTATTTCGCCGGCGCCGACGTGGTCGTGGTCGAACTCGACGTGCGCACGCTTGAGTCGTCGGGCTCCGCGGTGGTGTGGGAGGCGGGGGTCGACCCGCAGACCGGCGAGCCATCCGCCGCGGTCACCAACCCGAGTTCGGACGCCGGCACAGCCGGTGACCCTGGCGTCTTTCCTCATGTTTATGGGCCCATTGCCCGAGCGGCGGTCGGCGACTGGCTCTTCCGACCGTTTAAGCGAAGCGGCGGGCGGTGAGGATCCAGGCTCGGCCGGGGAGTTCGGCGCGGCCGTTGTTCATGTAGGACGCGAGCGCGGCGCCGATCGCTTCGGAGGCAATGACGCTCGCGTTGTGCATGGTGGACTGTGCGAGCAGCGCCATCACCGGTGCGCGGTCGAGCGCCTCGCCGACGGCAGAGTCGAGCCCGTCGGAGCCGAGCCACATCGTGATGTCGACGGGGTGTACGACGAGATCGCCGAGCCCACTGGCCGCGATCAGTCGCTCTACGTAGGCGCGGTCGCCCAAGCCGAGCGGGCCCGGCGTACCGATCACGTCGTCGAGTGGCAACCCGAGCGCCTTTGCCGCCGCGGCGCGGGGGATAGCGAGCCACGGGTTGGCGGCGAGCCCGTCCCATACGGCCAACGCGATTCGGTCCTTGGCCGCGGCGCCGATGCGCGCGAACGCCGCCGGGGCGTCATCAAAAAACATCACACCAAAACGCGAGATCACCACGTCGGCTTCGGGCAATGGGTCCGATTCGGCGTCGGCCACAAGGTACGTAGGTGCGGGGTCGAGGCCCGCGTTGTGTGCCCGGGCTTCGGCGAGCATCGGCGGGGAAATGTCGACACCGATTGCCGCAACGCCCGTTCGCCGTGTGGCTTCGCGGGTGGTCGAGCCGGGGCCGCAGCCGATATCGAGCACCGACTCGCCAGGTTGGAGCGCCGCACGGTCGAACAGTGCGCTCGACACAGGCGCGAGCCGCGCCTCGTGGACGTCGACCGCGGCCAGCCAACGTTGCGTCGCCGAGCTGGGGTCGGGCGCGGTCCAGTCGGGCGCGTTGGGTGAGGGTGACGCGGGTGTGGCGCTCATGACCCGTGAGTCTTGCCGGTACGGTCGTGTCATGAACACCGCGGCAGATTCCCCGATCAGTGCGGCCAGTGCGGCCAGAGCGGCCAGTGCGGCCAGAGCGGCCAGAGCGACCGGCCCTGCCGTTGCGGCGGGCGACACCGACACCGTGCGGGTCAGCCATGAGGGGCCGGTTGCGACGTTGTGGCTCAACCGTCCCGAACGGCA
>CAZWPY010000114.1:0-7978 GCA_964635475.1 uncultured Acidimicrobiia bacterium | reverse complement strand
GACAAGTCGTTGATCCATAAGGCAATTCAAGCAAAGGGCAGGGACACTCGAACCCACGAAACGGCCGATGAGCCAAAGAAATCAAAAGAAATTCTTCGCGACCCGTGTCGCGCTCGTGGCCGCAGTGCTTTCCTGGCCAGTCCCTCGATCTGCCCGGGTCGCTGGCTCGCGCTCGCTCGCCCCGACGTGGAGTGCTGGCTTGCGGTTCGCGAGGGCGTGCGGGCCGACAGGTGACGTCGACGCGCTACGCCGATGACCCCCGAGAGGGCACTTACGCCCATTACCCTGGTGGGCCGAATGGACGCTGCGCGCACTGCCCCCGCTGTTGTCGCGGTCGTAGTCACCGATGGCCTGAGCTCTCACTTAGAGGACCACCTCGTAGCGCTCGGTTCGCAGGACTATCCGAATCTGCGGGTGTTGGTTGTCGACTACTCGGCGTCGGGTTCAGACACCGCCGAGCGAGTCCACCGCGTGTTGCGCGGGGCGGCGCTGCATCGGGTGAAGCGCCCGACGACGTACGCCGCGGCGGCCAATGAGGGTGCCGCGTTGGTGACCGGCGCCGCGTTCTTGCTGATTTGCCGGGACCATTCGGCGCCCTCAGCCGACGCGGTTCGGGTCATGGTCGAAGAAGCGCTGCAAGCTAATGCGGGCGCTGTGGGTCCAAAGTTGGTTTCCCAAGCCGACGATCGGCGGTTGGTCTCGGCCGGGATCGCGATGGATCGCTTTGGTGATGCGATTCCCAACGCCGACGTCGGCGAGCTCGATCAAGGCCAACACGACTCGACGCACTTCACCTTTGGGCTCGACGGCGGGTTTCTTCTCATGCGCGCCGACCTGTTTGTGACGTTGGGTGGATTCGACCCGACCATCGAAGGCGACGGCGCGGGGCTTGAGCTGTGCTGGCGAGCGCGGCTTGCTGGGGCGCAGATTGCCATCGCTTCCGACGTCCGGGTTCGGGTGTTCGACGACGACCTTGAAGTTGCCGACGAGGCGCTATCGGCCCGGCACTCGTTGCGCGCGTTGTTGCGCAACTCGAGTTTCATCCAGTTGCTCGTCGTCGTTCCCGTGGTGGTGTTGCGGCAGGCCGCCGTGGCGATCGGCGGACTGTTGGGTGGTCGCACCGAGCCGGCGCGGGCGGCAGTGCAAGCGTGGACCTGGAATCTGAGCCACGGCTTTTCGTTGCTGCGTGGGCGCCTGGCCACTCGCAAGATCCGCCGCATCTCCGACGGCGACTTGTCGAACGCGATGAATCCGACGCAACGGGGATTGCGAGCCGCGGCGCGAGCGTCGGCCGAACGTACGGGGACCGACGGAACGTTGCTCTCGCGTAACCGCGAGTTGTGGAACGGCGTCGTGCGTTTCACGATCCTCGTGTGGCTGGGGATCTTGTTGGTCGTGCTGGTTGGCAGCCGGGGAATTCTCGGCCGCGGTGTCACTGAGATTCACGAGTTCGTCCGTATCGACGCGTCCCCCGGCCGGCTGTTGCGCCAGGCGTGGTCGGGCTGGAACCCGACCGGATTGGGGAGCGCGGGCGTCGGCGCGCCAGCACAAGGGCTGCTCGGTCTAGCGGGCCTGTTGTTTTTTGGTCGGATGGCGGGTTTGCAGACGGCGCTCGTGCTGGGTGCTCTGCCGGTTGCCGCTCTTGGTGCGTGGCGTCTGACACGACCGCTCGTACTCGCGTCGATCGATGGCACCGACGCGGCGCGTGTGCACAGCGCTGTCGCGCCCGCGGCGCCGGTGAACCTCGACACGGGCCCGGTTGCGTTGATCGAGTTGGAGGACAGCGAAGCAGCGTTCGCATACGAACCCGTCCGCAAACGGCGCCGCAACATCTTCCGAGGAGTCGAACGCACCACGCAGCTGCGAGCGGGCGTGGCTGTCGCACGGCTCGTGGCACCAGTGCTCTACCTCGCGACGCCGTTGCCGTACAACGCGATCGCCCGCGGGTCGTGGCGCGGTTTGATTTTGTGGGCCGCGGCGCCGTGGTTGCTGGCCCCGTTGTTGCGCACGAGTTGGGACGAACCGCTGGGCACCGGCGAGAAGATGGTGCCGCGGGCCTTGGCGCTTGGCCTGGTTCTCGCTTTGGTCGCTGCGTTTTCTCCGGCTGCCGTGCCGATGGTGATGTTGATGGCGGTCGCGCTGGCGGTGTCGAGTCTGCTTCTGCGCCCCCGCGGGCGGGACTTACCGCTGCTGGTGACGGCGGCGCTTGGGGTCGGCGTGGCCGCGATCCTGCTCGCCCCGTGGTCGATCGACCAGTTGCGCCACACGGTATTTGCGTCGTACTTCGACGTGGCAGAGCCCGGTGCTCGACTTGAGGTGGTCGATCTGATCCGCTTTCGCACCGGCCCGATGGGGGCGGGACCGCTCGGATTTCTCGTCGTCGCGCCAGGGCTGTTGCCACTGTTTATCGGGCAAGGGTGGCGATTTCGTTGGGCAGCGCGGCTGTGGGTGCTCATCCTCGTCTCGCTGCTGGTGGGGCTGGTGGCTCGTGTTGGACCCGGCTCGAGCTTGCCGGCCGAAGCCGTGCTGGCGCCGGTGGCTGTGGCGCTCGCGATGTGTGGTGCCTTGGGCCTTATTGCACTGGAGCTCGACTTGCCGGGCCGGCGTTTTGGTTGGCGCCAAGTCGCTGCGGCTGTTGGGACCGTGAGCGCGGCGCTCACCATGTTGGTGCCGGCGCAAGCGATGTTTTCGGGGCGGTGGAAGCAACCGACGCAGTCATGGCGTTCGGTGTTGTCGTGGATGGACACCCGCGATCAGCGGGGCCTGTTCCGGGTGGCGTGGCTCGGACCGACCGAAGCGGTACCGGGCGACGGGTGGCGTCTGGGCGACGGCATCACGCTGTCGATCACTGAAGGCAACTCGCCGTGGATAACCCAGATGTGGCCGGCGCGTCATGGTTCGGCGTGGCTGCCCGTGAAAGACGTCGTCGAGTCCGTGCGCGGCGGCACCACGACGTCGGCAGGTGACGACCTGCGAACGGCGGGCATTCGTTACCTGGTGGTCGTCGGGTCGCCCACCCCAAAACGGACGCCCGTATCGAGCGACACAGTTCCATCGGATTTGCTCGCTGGCCTTGAAGCGCAACTCGACTTGCGCCGCATCGACTCTGTGGAGTCGGGCGTCGTCTACGAAAACGTGTCGTGGCGTCCGGTCGTGGCCGAGGTCGTCGGCGCGTCCGACGTGGGCGCGGCCGTGGGCGCGGCCGCAGCGCCCGTGATGCAGGCGACGGGGCCCGCGTCGTACAAAGGCAAGGTCGAGCCCGGTGTGTTGCTGCTGTCGCAGACCTATTCCAAACGGTGGGCGGTCGAGGGCGTAAAGGCCTCGGACCCGATCGAAACCGACGACGCGACAACAGCCTTCGTTGTATCGGAAGGCGGCAATGCGCGCATTGTCTACCGCGATTCGACCGTTCGGCGCCTCGCGTCACTCAGCCAGATCGCTTTAGTTTTCGGGGCGATTTTCGCGTTTCGCTTCCTGACGCGTCGCGGGCCGGCACCACGACGGCGCGGCTCGCGTGAACCTGGTGTGCCCGACGCTCCGCCACCGCACAGCGGCGCTGTGCCGCCGCTACACAACACAACGCCGGCGCCGGACAGCTCGCCGCCGCACGAGGCACCGGCGCACGACGCCGAGGTGCCGGCGTGAGCGTACGCGAGGGCGGCCGCGCCGAGTTTCCCACCGGGTTCCAACGAGTGATCGTTCTCGGGGTCGTGTTGGTGGCGCTGGTGGCCTTGGTCAGCGTCGATCGAAGCCGCTCGGATCGTGCCACGCTCTCGGTCACGGCGGCTCGCGCCGATGTCGCGCAAGTCGACCGAGATGTCCCGAATCAGACCTGGTTTTGTCCGGGCGGACCGCTCGGGGCAAACGCCACGACATCGGTCGAGGTCGCCAATATCGGCGACGAGCCTGCTGAGGTAGCGGTGAGCGCGGTGGGCGACGCAGCCGCGTTGACGTTCGGCATTCCCGTGCCGGCTGGCCGAGTCGCGCAGACCGTGCCGGCGCGCACCGTGGTCTCGTTCGACCTCAACGACATCGTCGCGGCCAACTATGCCGGGGCCATTGTCGAGTCGCGAGGCGCCTCGATCGTTGCGTCGATGCACGTGATTGCCGACGGCGGTTATGGGGCAACGCCGTGCGCACGTGACACGAGCTCGTCGTGGTTCGCAGCCGACGGCTCCACCGTGCGCGGAGCGCGCCTCACCTATTTCCTGCTCAATCCCTTCCCGAGCGACGCGGTGGTCGACGTCGCGTTCGCGACTAGCGCGGGTCGCCGTACCCCCGACGAGACTCAGGCATTGCTGGTGCCCGGTCGCAGTGTGGCCGTGGTCGAGGTCGACAAAGTGGTCCTGCGCGCCGAACACGTGGCCGCTGAGGCCCATGTGCGGCGTGGCCGAGTTGTGATGGGCCGGCTCTCGCAGTTCGGCGATGAGTCGGGTCGTTCGGGCACCGCGGTGTCGACGGCTACTCCTCGTGCGAGTACGGCGTGGTACTTCGCTCACGGCGCTTTCGATGAGGGCCGCGCGCAACGTGTGGCGCTGTACAACCCCAACGACGTCGAAGCAGATGTCTTGGTCGGCGTCCCGATGGACGACGACGTGGTCGACCCGTTTGAAGCCAAGGTGCCGGCCCACGGGTATGAGTTGGTCCAGTTTTCCGGGCAGGACCGGGTGCGCGCGGGCCAGGAGCACTCGATCGTGGTCGAGTCGGTCAACGGCGTCGGCGTGGTCGCGGAGCGTTGGATCGACGGAACTGCGGGGGCGGCGCTTGGTGTGGCGCTGGGGTTCGGCGTCTCGGCGCCGGCGAAGCAGTGGATCGTGCCGGGAGTCGAGCGTGGTGGCGCGTCGACAACGGTGTGGGTGGCGAATTTCGGCACCGCGTCGGCCACACTCACACTCGACGTACTCCACGACGGCCAGATCGAGCGACCGCCCTCGGTCCAAGCGATCCAGGTCGAACCCGGCCATCGTGTCCCGTTGCCGATCCCCGCCGATGGCGCCGAGGGTTTCGCAGCGATCGCGGTTAACGCCGACCAGCCCGTGGTCGTTCAAGCAGACCGAGTCGCGGCTGGTGGCGAGGGGATAGGAACCACCGCGGGGGTGCCGATCCGCTCCTTGACCACGAGCGACGGGTAGCCGACGGTGGCGGTGGTGTTGTGGTGTGCGGTGGTGGTCGCGATTGGTGTGCTCGGCTGGGTGGTGGCCGGACGTCGAGGCGACCGTGAACGGCTCGACGTCGCGCTGTTGGCGGGCCCGACCTTTGGTGTGCCTGGCCACGTCGATCGCAAGGACTTCGACGGACCGAACGTGCCGTGGCTGGTCGTGTTGTTCTCGGCCGCCTCGTGCGCGTCGTGTGAGGACGTTGCCGCCAAGGTGCGCGTGTTGGAGAGTCCGGTGGTCGCGGTGGCAGAGGTCGATAGCGAGCGCGACCGAGAACGGTTTTCGCGTTACGAGATCGACTCTGTGCCGACGGTCGTGGTCGCCGACGCCGACGGCGTGGTCGTTCGTCATCACGTTGGCCCTATCTCCGCCACGGACTTGTGGGCAATGCTGCACGAAGCCCGCTCGACAGACGAGACCTAACGAAGCAAATACGGAGGGATGGCGATGGGGAACAAGAACGGTCGTGGCCGGGTCGGAAGCGTCAAGCCACCTCGCACTCCACCTCGCTCGGCTCCTGCTGCGAAGACGGGGAAGAGCGCCGCGCCACCTCGTGGCCCCCGCGTGCAGCCGATCAGCACTGAAGCGCCCGTCGATCTCGCGCCAAGCCACGTCGCGACCACTGCGGTGGTGGCGTTGATCGCGTTGTTCGACGTGTGGTGGTTCCTCGATCAAGCCGGAGCAAGTGGCGAGTCGGCGTTTGTGAAGTTCTTGGGCCTATTGGCGATCAGTGCGGTGGCATTTGGCGGATACGTCGCGATGAAGGCCAACAAGATCGACGCCGACACGTACCTCGCGCTGGCAGCGCTAGGCACTCTCAGTGCTGCGATCGTCGCCATCTTTGGCCCGATGCGACTGTTTGAGAACACGACGCCGTCGGGCGGCGACATGGGTGCCCACGTGTGGGCACCCAACTACCTGCGCGAGAACCTCTTGCCGCACGGCCGCATCCTCGGCTGGTCGATGGACTGGTACCAGGGCCTGCCGGTCAACTTCTTCTATTTCCCGATTCCCGCGTTGTTGATAGCGCTCGGCAGCTACGTCATTCCCTATGGCGTGGCGTTCAAGTTGGTGGTCATCTCGGGCATCGTGACCATGCCGTGGGCCGCGTGGTACTTCGGTCGCAGCTTGCGTATGCCCTCGCCGGGTCCGGTGTTGTTGGGTCTGGGTACTGGCATCTTCCTCTACGACCGTTTCCAGCACATCTACGGCGGCAACATCGGATCAACCTTGACCGGTGAGTTCAGCTTCTCGATAGCGATCTCGCTGGGTCTGTTGTTCCTCGGTTCGTGGGTGCGCGACCTCGACGCCGGCCGGTACCGCGCACGGACGGCCGTGTTGTTGGCGCTCACTGGCTTGTGTCACGCCATTCCGACGATTTGGGTGGTCGTGTGTGCCTTTGCGCTCTACGTCGTATTCGAACGTGAACGCAAACGCCTTTATGCCGCCTTTGGCGTGTTGGCTGTGGCAGGCGTTGTGGCAGTGTTGGCGCTGGGTGCTCTGGGCCACACCCCGATCGGTTCGCTTGCAGCGGTGTTGTGTTTGGCCGCCGGTGGCTTAGGCGCGGTGCGTGTCTACCGGCAGATGTCACGCAACAAGTCCGATGCTCGCCGCCTGACTGGCGCCGCCATGTTGTTGGTGGTTGGTGGACTTTTGGCTGGTTTCTGGCTAGTCCCAGGCCAGCTGCGTTCGGCTGACACCACCGACATGAGTTTGCCGCGCGCGGCGGGGCAGGGGGGCGAGTTCGAACGACTTCCGTTTCCGTGGCTGCGGCCGTGTCCTCCCCAGCCAGAGAACTGCGTGGCCTATGAATTCCCTAAAGGCACCGTGAAACACATGAACCCCGTGTTTTGGCTTGCCACGTTGGGAATCGGCGCGATCTTGTTCCGTTACCTACGTCGCCACGTCAGTCGATTCTTCGACCCACGTCATCCGCCGACACGAGGTGTACTTGCCGGTGCGGCTTTGGGACTGCAACTTGCGTTGCTAATTCCCACCGGGTTCCTGATGCACTTGTTGACGGACCACTTCTTGCAGTTCACGTCGCTGCCCGATGTCAGTCCGCTATCTGAGGCTTGGGTCGCAATGTTCTTTGCGATCGCGTTGTGGCTCGGCATCGCGGTGGTGGTCGATGACGACATCGAAACGGTGCTCGGCCGCGCACACCTCGCTGGTGTTGCGATCCTCGGCGTGGCGGTGCTCGCATGTTTAGGCGTGCGGTTTGTGCCGCAAGGTCGACTGTGGAACCCACGCCTTGGACCGTTTTGGCATCTCAGCGTGGACTTACTGGCGGGATATGCCGTCGCGATCGTCGCGTGGGCGATAGCCAGATCGCTCGCCGGTGTCACGGTGATGGTGAGTTCAGGGAACCGCACCGTCACGCAATCACCGCTGGGCGGCATTGCCCGCGCGGCCGGGCCGGTTGCGGTCTTGTGCGCCTTTGGTGCGGTCACGTTCGCCACCTCTCGCACGGTGCAGGTGTTGCCCGTCAACAGCTGGAACGAGATCAAGGGGCAAGACACTCGCGTGATAGATCTCCCGCATCTACGCGATTGGGCGCGGTTCAACATGAACGGCTACGAGGGAGCGCCGAAGTACGACGAGTACCGCACGTGGATTCGGACCATCACGTGGGTTGGTGAGACCTACGGCTGCGGAATGAGCAACTGGGAGTACTCCGGCGACTACCTGAACAATTACGGCTCGTCGATGAGTCCGATGACGATTCCGTTTTGGACCGATAGCTGTATCGGGTCAATGGAAGGTCTGTATTTCGAGTCGAGTGGATCGACGGCGTTTCACTTTGTTGAACAGCGTGAGAT
>CAZWPY010000113.1:0-8378 GCA_964635475.1 uncultured Acidimicrobiia bacterium | reverse complement strand
AACGTCGGTCATCGATGCGTCGTCGGCGTGTGCGCGCTCGTCGACATCCGTCCCGGGGTCGTCTCCCTCTTCGGCCAATTGCATCGGCGTTCGCCTCGGCGAGGAGCTTCCTCAGGTTCGTCGAGCCTTCCCAACTCGGGTAACAGGTGAGCAGGCAGAAATGTTTGTGTCGTTGTAAACCTGATCTCGTTGTTGCGAATCGTTAGGGGCACGGTTACATCTGGAAAGCGAGTGTGATCTATGAAACCTCAAACAGGCGTCAGATTTGCAACCCTGGCGTTCATGCTTGCTGCCGTGGTGAGCGGGTGCGAACCGGCCCCGACTGACCCAAGCGTTAGTTCCTCATCTGCTTCGTCATCTGCTTCGTCATCTGCTTCGTCCTCGTCAGCTGCCACGTCCATGACCCCGACCACCTCGACCACCACCACGACCACCACGACCGTTCCCAGCACAGCGGGCGGTGTGCCCGACTTGACGATCGCCGGCGATGGCTCTCGGATTGCTGGCGCGTTCAATATTGGACCGGTGGCCGTCGCTGGCCTGACCCTGGAGATCAGTGATGACGACCAGACGCTGTACAACGTCCCCGCAGGATGGTCGTGCGTCTGGGTCGAGACGCTGTTCCGTTGTCACTGGGCTGCAACGCTTGAGCCAGGTGGGCTGACTCCATATGTGGCTTTTGACCCGCCTCCGGCCGTCCCATATGGCCTGAACTGGGCTTGGGTCGTCCCCGCGCCCGGGGAGCTTGTCACCGACAACAACGGCGGCTTCGCCTAGAAAATCGAGGCCGGTCGGGTCGGACGTTTGCCAGCATGAGGCATGCGAATCCGACCCGACGAGGCCGCGCTTGGTGCCGAGGAGTGGTGGGATTACCTCCTGGCCAATCCGTTCGGACAGCTCGTTACGACTCCGCCCGCGGGCGAGTACCCGCTGGTGGTGCCCGCGCACTTCGACCTGCGTGGGGACCTGTCTGCGCCCGTCGTTGGCCTCCACTTCGCGCGAGCCAACCCAGTTTGGACCCACCTGGCAAACGACGACCGGGCCACGCTGGCGGTAGTGGGTCACTACGCCTTTGTCCCGTCAGCGTGGAACGCTGTGGAGGGCCAAGCTGCATCGTCGGGCGTTCCGACGTCGTATTACGCGGCAGTGCAGCTTCGTGGCCGGGTGCGCGTGATCGAGGACCCGGCAGCCCTAGCAATACTGCTGACGACACTCACGGCGCGCTTTCAACCTGAGGGTGGACACGCGGCCATCGCGGCGGAGTCAGGACCGTATGCGCGCCTCTTGCGCGGGATTCGGGGCCTGGAACTCGAGGTCGACGACGTTTCGGCCAAGTTCAAGTTTGGTGGCAACCGGACTCCCGATCATCAGCGGGCGATCACGGCCCGCCTGCGTGATCGCGGTACGCCACGCGGCGTGGACGTCGCCGCGTATCAGCTGAGTCGGCTTTCGTGGCGCGAGCGTGAAGACGACGCGCGATGAGTCGCCACTGGCCGCTTCATCACCTCCGATTGCGATCGGCGCGCCTTGAGCTGCGTTGGCCGACCGACGCTGAGCTTGACGACTTGGGCGACCTTGCGAACAAGGGCGTTCACGACCCGCAGACAATGCCGTTTTGTGTCGAGTGGACCGACCAGCAGCCCGCGGCGTTGGCCCGGGGAGTCGCGCAGTTCTCATGGCGGGCCAAGGGGGAGTGGCAGCCGAACAAGTGGTCGCTGCCCTTCGGCGTGTTCGTCGACGGCGAGCCGGTCGGAGTGCAAGAGCTCTTCGCAACTGGCTTTCCCACCCGCCGAATCGTTGAGTCCGGGTCGTGGCTTGGGCGGGCGTACCAAGGTCGGGGCTACGGCTCTGAAATGCGCCGGGCGCTGTTGAGTTTTGCTTTTGGCACCCTTGGCGCTGCCGTCGCGGAGACGGCCGCGTTCGCCGACAACGTGGCCAGTCAGGCGGTGTCGGCCGCGTGTGGGTATGTCGACAACGGCACCACCATGCTCGTGCGCCGCGGGGAGGCTGCCGAATTGCGCCGATATCGCTTGACGCGTGAGGCCTGGGCCGTGCAACCCTGGCCGGTCACGGTGCACGGGTTTGAGGCGTGTCGGCCCTTCTTCGGCCTCGACGGTGACACCAGCTGGTGAGGCATGCTCGCGGCCGTGTCTGACGAAACTCCTTCTGCCGGTGATGAACTGCGCCACACGCCCGAGGCCGACGTGTGGTGGGGAGAGTCGTGGTACTTCGACGCGGCCACGCTCGACGGCACCGCCGGGGTTCACTTACGACTGGGTTTGTATCCCAATCAGGGCCGCTCGTGGTGGTGGGGGTACGTGGTGCGCGATGGCGAACCGGTGGTGGTCGTTCGCGACCACGACGCGCCTTTGCCCAGTGGAGGGCAGTCGGGTCTGGAGGTCCGCACGGAAGGCCTGTGGGCCGAGCTCACGTGCGAGCAGCCACACGAACACTGGTCGGTTGGGATGGAGGCCTTTGGCGTTGCGCTCGAGCAGCCCGAGGAGGGATACCAAGGTGAGCGAGGCGAGCGGGTCGCAGTCGGGTTCGATTTGGAATGGGAAGCCGCCGCGGCACCATTCGTGTATCCGGGCACGACGAGGTACGAACAGTCGTGCGTGGTGCACGGCGAGGTCCTGATCGGCCGTGAGCGTTTCGAGCTCGCCGGGCCCGCTCAGCGAGACCACAGCTGGGGAGTGCGTGACTGGTGGCAGTTTCCCTGGACCTGGTTCAGGGCCGGATTCGACGACGGTACCCATGTGCACGGCGCCTACGTCACGCCGCCGGGATTCGTCTACTCCGTCGGATACGAACTCGCGGCCGGAGGTGCCCCAGCGGCGGCCGAGTTCGGCGAGCCGCAGTTCGCGCTAGATGCCAACGGGTTTCCGACCACGGCGACGTTGCGCTGTGGGACAACGACGGTCATGTGCGAGCCGGTCGGCGTCACGGCCATACCACTGCTCGCCCCCGACGGGCGCTACGGCCGAATGCCTCGCACGCTGGTTCGCGCGACAACCACCGATGGCCGCACCGGCTCGGGTTGGCTCGAGCTCAACCAGCCCGACCCGCCTCGATGAGCTGACGCCTCAACAAGTCCTCCACTCCGACGATCTCGGCATCGGCGCGCAGTCGGTTCAGGTCGAGGCGCTGTGCCTGAACTCGCATGATTGCGGCGATGTCGCGCCACTGCGGCTTTGTCCTGTATCGACATCTCTTCGAGCAGCTGGTCGACGATTGTTCGGATCCGCGGGTCGGTGTCGAGCGGGGCCCGCGCCAGCTGTGATCCTGTCATTCGTTCACAGGAGACACCTGGGCGGCATGGCTCCGATTGCTCGGTGGCAGGCCACTGTCGACGTGTTTGGATCTCGCCGAGCTATAGGGTTCGCCGGGTGGGCGTAGCGAAGGCGGTCGAGCAGATTTCCGAGCAGGGCTACACAATCCTCGCCGACGTCTTGACCAGTGACGGAGCCGATGCGATCGCGGCCGAACTCGCTGAGCTTGAGCAGCGACTCGGGATCACTCCGTCGAACAACGGCTTTGAGGGCCGCCAGACCACACGGGTCTACAACTTGCTCGCCCATGGCCCGACCTGGGGTCGGATCCCCGTGCACCCCGCCGTATTGCCGGTAGTTGAGGCGGTGCTCGATCCCGGCTGTTTGATCTCGTCGCTCAGCTCGATCGCTATTCGCTCCGGCGAACGGGCGCAGCCGATCCACGCCGACGACCAACTGTTGCCCTTGCCTCGGCCCCACGGCGCCGTCATCTGCAACACGATGTGGGCCCTCACCGACTTCACCGACGCCAACGGCGCAACTCGCCTCGTGCCGGGCTCACACACGTTCGACTCCGCCCCCGACCCGCGCCAAGCCCACGAGACGATCCCCGCTGTGATGCACAAGGGCTCTGTGTTGGTCTGGCACGGCAGCCTCTGGCACGGCGGGGGTGCCAACCGAACCGACCACACTCGGGTGGGCATCGCGATGAACTACTGCGCTGGCTGGTTGCGCCAGCAGGAGAACCAACAGCTCGGGCTCGCCGTCGAGACGGTGCGCGGTTTTGCCCCTCGCCTGCAGGAGTTGTGCGGCTTTGGCGTGTACAACGGCCTCATCGGCCACATCGATCGCCAAACCCCCAAGGCCGCACTGCTCGACCACGAGCCGCACGTTTCGCTTTTTGATCCGCTCAGCCGTTCACCACAGGAGAAACCATGACTATTCCCGCCACCCACGCCGATCTGCTCGAGCGGCCGACGATCGCGCACATCGCGACCTTGGGCCCCGACGGAGCGCCACAGTCGACCCCCGTGTGGTTTCGCTACGACGGCGAGACAGTGAAGTTCAGCCTCACCACTGGCCGGCAGAAGTACCGCAACGTCACGAGGAACCCCGCGGTTGCCTTGTCGATTCTCGACCCCGACAATCCGTACCGTTATCTGGAAGTGCGCGGCGTGGTGTCGAGCATCGACGCCGACCCCGAGTTGGCTTTCATCAACTCGCTCGCGCAGCGTTACCTCGGCGAGGAGAAGTACCCCTGGCACCAGCCCACTGATCAACGGGTGATCGTCTCGATCACCCCGCAACACAGCACGGCGATGGGCTAGGCACGTCGCGTGGACCTCCATGAAGCGCTATACACGACGCGGGCGATGCGGCGGGTCAAACCCGATCCGATTCCACTCGACGTGCAACGCAAGATCCTCGATGCGGCAGTGCGCGCTCCCTCGGGCGGCAATACCCAAGCGTGGCGGTTCTTGCTTGTCGACGACCCCGACGTGCGGGCCCAGCTTGGTCCGTTGTATCGGCGGGCGCTCGACAAACTGTGGAAAACGTTCTACGCCGGGCGCATCGATGCAATGGCCGGCGCCGCTCCCGACGACGCCGAGGCGCAGCAGTTCAACAAGGTGATGCGCAGTGCGCAGTGGCTGGCGGACAATTTCGAAACGGTGCCCTTGTGGTTGTTCGCTTTCGTCCAGCTCGATCCGACGGGGGGCTCCATTTTCCCGTCGGTGTGGAGCGCGCAACTTGCTGCTCGCGCCGAAGGCGTCGGCTCGGCCCTCACCACAGTCTTGGGGTTTTTCGCACGCGACGAGGTGCTCGAGATCCTCGGCGCGCCCACCGATCAAGGCTGGACGATGGCGTGCGCGGTGAGTTTCGGTTACCCGACGGGCAAATGGGCGGTGGCTGACCGAGCGCCGGTCCATACGGTGAGTTTTCGCAACCGCTGGGGCTCTGATGTCGGCTTCACGGTCGACGCGCCGCTGTGGCCCTGAAGCGTCCTGAGCGCCATGAGTGTGGGCTACACGGCCCGCCTCAGGGTGTGATCACACCTGCTTGAGCAGGATGGCTCGTTTGACCTCTTGGATTGCCTCGGTGACTTTGATGTCACGGGGGCAGGCCTCGGTGCAGTTGAAGGCCGTACGGCAACGGAAAACGCCCGACTTTTCGGCCAGGATCTCCATCCGCTGCGCTGCACCGTGATCACGTGAGTCGAAGATGAAGCGGTGCGCGTTCACGATCGCTGCCGGACCCAGATACTCGCCGCCGCCCCAGTAGACGGGGCACGACGTCGAACAGCACGCACACAAAATGCACTTGGTCGTGTCGTCGAAACGCTCACGGTCTTCGCTCGACTGGTGCCGCTCGGTGTAGCCGGGGTCGTCGTTGTTGATCAGGTAGGGCAACACCGCGCGGTACTGCGCGAAAAACGGCTCCATGTCGACGACGAGGTCTTTGATCACCGGCAAACCACGGATCGGTTCAAGCGTGAGGTCGGTTCCGACCTCAGCGATGAGCTTGCCGCAGGCCAAGGCGTTCGATCCGTTGATCACCATGGCGTCGGAGCCACACACGCCGTGCGCACACGAGCGGCGAAATGTCAGCGAGCCGTCTTGGTACCACTTCGCCGCGTGTAGGGCGTCGAGCACACGATCGCCGCGTTCGACCTCGACGTTGTAGGTCTGCCAGTACGGCTTCATGTCGGCTTCGGGATTGAATCGTTTGACTTTGAGGGTGACGTTCACCATTTCGGACACGACTGTGACTCCTCGAAACCCGGCTCAGTACTTACGTTCCATGGGTTGGTATTTGCCGCCCACGACCGGCTTGTAGTCGAGACGGAACGAGCCGTCGTCGTTGCGGAACACCAAGGTGTGTTTCATCCACTCCGCGTCGTTGCGGGTGGTGAAGTCGTCGCGGAAGTGAGCCCCGCGGCTTTCGGTTCGTGCCCGCGCCGACAACGCCAGACCTTCGGCCAAGTCGAGCAAGAAGCCGAGCTCGATTGCTTCGGTGAGCTCGTAGTTGAAGACCTCGCCGCGATCAGACACGCCCACGTTCTCGTACGCCGACTTCAGCTCGGCAATTGTGCCGAGTACCGACTCGAGCGACGCGTCGGTGCGAAACACCGACGCCTTGTCCATCATTTCGTCCTGCAGTTTCGTACGAATCGCTGCCACATTCTCCGTGCCTGCGCCGCTTCGAACTCGTTCGATGTGACTGCGGACATCGCCTTCGACACCGGCTGGCAGTTCGGGCATGTCGGCTGTCTCGACAAAAGCCGCCATCGAACGCCCGCCGCGTTTGCCGAAAACGACGATGTCGAGCAACGAGTTGGTGCCAAGGCGGTTGGCGCCGTGCACTGACACGCACGCGCACTCGCCTGCCGCGTAAAGCCCGGGCAGGACGGTCCCGGCGGTGTCGATAATCGCCTCGCCATCGATGTTCGTGGGAATCCCACCCATCGCGTAGTGAGCTGTCGGCTGAATCGGGATCATGTCCTTTTTCGGCTCAAGCCCCATGTAGGTGCGGACGAACTCCGAAATGTCGGGCAACTTCTCGTCGATTTGCTCTGGCGGCAGGTGCGTCAGGTCGAGGTGGACGTAGTCCTTGTTTGCGCCGATGCCGCGGCCTTCACGGACCTCGGTGAGGATCGCACGGCTCACCATGTCGCGCGGGGCGAGGTCTTTCACGGTGGGCGCGTAACGCTCCATGAAACGTTCGTTGTCGACGTTGCGCAGGATCCCGCCTTCTCCGCGGGCCGCTTCGGACAGCAAGATGCCCATCTTGTAGATGCCCGTTGGGTGGAACTGGAAAAACTCCAAGTCCTCCATCGGGATGCCGCGGCGCAACAGCAAACCTGGGCCGTCGCCGGTGAGGGAGTGTGCGTTCGACGAGACCTTAAACATCTTGCCGAAACCGCCCGATGCGAACAGCACGGCCTTGGTGGTGAACACGTGTAGGTCGCCGGTCGCCAGTTCGTAGGCAACCACACCCCCGACACGGCCGACACCGTCGGCTTCCTTGTCGACGATCGTGATGTCGAGCACCTGGAACTCGTTGAAGAAGTTCACCCCACGCGCCACGCACTGCTGGTACAGCGTTTGCAGGATCATGTGGCCGGTTCGGTCGGCGGAATAACACGCACGCCGCACCGGCGCTTCGCCGTGGTTACGGGTGTGCCCGCCGAATCGGCGCTGGTCGATTCGACCTTCGGGAGTGCGGTTGAAGGGCAACCCGTAGTGCTCAAGCTCGATCACCGCGTCGATCGCCTCGCGGCACATGACTTCGGCAGCGGGCTGGTCGACGAGGTAGTCGCCGCCCTTCACCGTGTCGAAGGTGTGCCACTCCCAGCTGTCCTCCTCCACGTTGGCGAGAGCCGCGCACATGCCGCCTTGGGCCGCGCCGGTATGGGAACGGGTCGGGTACAGCTTGGTGATCACGGCGGTACGGCATTTGCCGGCCGTTTCGATGGCCGCGCGCAGGCCTGCGCCTCCGGCACCGACGATCACCGCGTCGTAGCGATGGTGATGGACCTTCACCTGTCCATCTTCCCCTAGGCCGACGCGCGGCTGCGAATCACCGAACGATAGGAATTGGTCGCGACGACGGAATCGCCACGCGTGAGGGTGAGGCGCAACTCCAGTTCGGCGGGTTCGGGGGCCGAATCGTCACCCGTGCCAGCCCGCTTTTGGGATGCGCCGGGCTCGGGGCACAACAACGCAAGCGTTCCGATTCGCTCGCAGCTGTCGGCGCCGACTGCGCCCTCGTAACGCCACGTGTGCGAGCCGCCGGGCCAGGTGGCCTCGGCAGTGACGACGCACTCGCGCAGCGGCTGGCGCAGGTCGCTCACAACGTGGACGTCGAGTGCGATCGGGTCGCCGGGGCTGTAGGTAGCCGCCGGTCGATCGGCGACGACGATGACCGGCTGGCAGGCGTCGCGCAAGGCTGCAAAGCCCTGCTTCGGGACTCGCTGGTGATCCAGTACGCACCAGGTGACTGCTGGGTAGGCGTCGGCGAAGGCGAACATTGCAAAGCCACCCGCTGGGCGGTATTTCAGGCGCCGCAACGTCTCCACGTGATACCGGATGACGTCGGCTTGGTAACGCT
>CAZWPY010000112.1:0-8508 GCA_964635475.1 uncultured Acidimicrobiia bacterium | reverse complement strand
AACACCCCGGCTGCGGATGCAGCCGGGGTGCAGAACTTGTCAGTCGGGTCGGTTAACCGAGCAGACGGACGTTGAGCGCCTCCTCGCCCTTGCGGCCGGGGCCGACCTCAAACTCGACCTGATCTCCCTCGTTCAAGCTACGGAAGCCCGCGCCCGTGATGTTGGAGTAGTGGACGAACACGTCTGGTTGTCCGTCACGGGCGATGAACCCGTAACCCTTCTCGTTGTTAAAAAACTTGACGGTGCCGGTGGGCATGCTCGGTACTTCCTTGCTCGACAGGTTCGCGGACTGTCCGCGCGCCTGAGCGCCCTCGGAAGGATTCGAACCTTCGCTCCCGGCTCCGGAGGCCGGTGCTCTATCCCCTGAGCTACGAGGGCCACGATCCCGCGCAGGCGAGATAGGGCCGCTGAACACTACCCGGCGTACCGACTACCCGTTGCGCGATGTGCCCGAGCGTGTCGGCTCGGCCTCGGTGTGCCCGCGAAGGGGTCAGTGACTGCCATGGATCGACGGGAGGTGTTCGTACAGCGGGTTGACGAGGGCCAAGTACCCGC
Organism: uncultured Acidimicrobiia bacterium; assembly: GCA_964635475.1. Lineage (GTDB taxonomy): Bacteria > Actinomycetota > Acidimicrobiia > Acidimicrobiales > CAZWPY01 > CAZWPY01. Next base: position 7,953 of record CAZWPY010000112.1, on the reverse strand, counting down.
GATGCATGCCAGCCACACCCGTAGCCTCAAGTTGCGCGCTCAGTTCGATGCCGGGGATCTGTCGCCGGCCGAAGAAAACCAACAGCAGCCCGCCCGTCTCGTCGACGAGCACCACTTCGAGCGCGGGCTGGTCGACAAACGGGGTGACGCGCATCGAGCGGACTCGGCCCTGCACCCGGGCCGGCGCGCGAAAGGCGACATTTCCGATGGGCGTAATCGGCAGCCTGTCAGGCATGCGACGCTCCCACTGGGTCACCAAGGGTGATCTGGCCGCCGAGATCAAACGGGACCATTGTCACGTTCACGTGCGGGAGCCGGCCGAGCTCGCGAGCAATTCGGTCGGCCGTTCGGTCGTGCAGTAGGCGGTGCCAAAAGCGCCGATATACACGCCGAGGCAACAAGACAGTCACCTCGGAGCGCCCGTCGGCGGCTTCATCGCCCGCGAGTTCCACCGCGGCGCGGTCGACGCGACGGTCGGGACACTCAACTAACTCAAGGGGAATACGACCGAGTCGCAAACTTCCCCATTGCTCGGCCAGCTCTGCCGCGTGGATCGGGTCGCGAGCGATGTGCACGGCGCGCAGTTCATCGGGTCGCAATGTGCGTGCGTACCGCAAGGCCGACGCCGCGGCCTGGTCCACTTCGTCGAGGAAGACAAGTACCACGTGGCGGGCCAGTACCGGGTCGGCGAGGGCAGCGGCTGCTTGGGACTCGAGCGTCGCCGCCTCGCGTTCGTACTGCCGGTGCAAGCGGCGCAACAAGGCCACGAGGATGGGGATAGCCAGCAGGATCACCCACGCTCCTTCGGAGAACTTGGTGACCGCGAAGACGATGCAGACGACGCCTGACAAAACAGCGCCGATCCCGTTTATGACCAGACCTGCCTTCCAGCCCGGTTGCCGTTTACGCAAGTGGTGACGAGTCATGCCGGCCTGCGACATTGTGAAACCCAAAAAGACGCCGATCGCGTACATCGGAATCAATCGTGTGACCTCGGCGCCGGTCACGATCACCAGCACCGCCGCGAGGACTCCGAGGGTGATGAGGCCGTTTGAGTAGACCAGGCGATGGCCTCGGGTCGTGAGCTGATGGGGCATCAGGTTGTCGGCCGCCTGAAAAGCGGCGAGCCGTGGGAAGTCGGCGAACCCGGTATTGGCTGCAAGAACCAGGATCAGCATTGTGCCGATCTGCAACGCGTTGTAGAGCACCTTGCCGAGCGCGGACTCGCCGAACACCAGTCGGCCGATCTCGGAGATGACCGTAGGAACGCCCGATTCAAACGGGATCACGTGCATTTGAGCCGCGAGAACTGAGAGCCCGAGAAACATTGCACCCAACAGCGAGCCCATTACGACCAACGTCCGACGGGCATTGACCCATTCGGGTTTGCGGAAGGCCGGAACGCCGTTTGAGATCGCTTCTACTCCGGTGACCGCGGCGCCTCCCGATGCAAACGCGTGGAGCAAGCGGAAGAGTCCAGCGCCGTAAAACAGCCCGTTGGTAACGCCGCCGATCTCCACGAGCCCTTCGGGTCGCTCGGTGACAAGTGGCAAGTCGCCGAATACCGCCCGAGAAAGCCCGATGCCCAGCAACAACATCATCATCGTGATGAAGAAGTAGGTCGGAACCGCGAAGATCGCCCCTGACTCCTTGACGCCTCGCAGGTTGAGAAAGCCGACGATGGCAATAAAGACGAGGGCAAGCGCAACTCGATACGGCTCAAGGCTCGGCACAGCCGACACCAGCGCCGCGCTCCCCGCAGACACCGACACCGCGACGGTCAAGATGTAGTCGGTCAGAAGTGAAACTCCGGCGATCTGCGCGGGAAAGATGCCGAAGTTGTCCTTGGTGACGACGTACGCGCCGCCGGCGTTGGGGTACTCCTTAATCGTTTGTCGATAGCTGAGGATCAAGAATCCCAAGACGATCAACATCGCCACGGTCAACGGGACTACCAACGAAAAGGCGGCGACGCCGATCGCCGGGACCAACACGTGAAGGATTTCCTCGGTTGCATAGGCCGACGAAGACAAATTGTCAGAAGCAAAGACCGCGAGCGCCGTCGGGTTTCCCAGCCGTTCGTGTTCCAGCTGCGCGGTGACCAGCGGTCGACCGAGGATCTTGCGTTTGATCCGGTATGACAACGTTTCGGGGACGTCGACAAGGGGCCGTGCGGGGAGCGGTTTGGGAATGAACCGCGAGTCCGCCGGGCGCGGGCGCGCCGGGCGCGCTGAAGGGGTCAAACTCACCGCACTTGACTACCAGGTTTCGGGCTCGGTCCTCGAATTCGGCGGGGTGCTGTAAGGCGCTCGTTAGCATTCGATGATGTCTGGTTCAGTCTCTCGGGTTCGTGGCGAACTCGCGTCCGCAGTTGCCGTCGCGTTGGCCCGGCACGGGCTCGAGGGTGTCGACGTCGTACTTGAGCGGCCGAGCCGACACGAACACGGTGACTGGTCGACCAATGTTGCGTTGGTCAACGCCAAACGTGTTGGCCGCGCGCCGCGTGAGCTCGCGACAGCGCTCGCAGAGGACCTCGCGCTCAACTCGCCCGACTATGTCCGGCGGACCGAGCTCGCGGGCCCGGGGTTCGTCAACTTTTTCCTCGACCCGATGTGGCTGCACGAGTTCGTCGTGCAGGTCGTGGCCGCCGGCGTGCACGGGTTTGGTCGGGCCGAGTCGGGCCACCGGCGGGTCAACGTCGAATTCGTCAGTGCCAATCCGACAGGTCCGGTGCATGCCGGCCATGCCCGAGGGGCTGCCTACGGCGATTCCTTGGCCCGGATCTTGGAGCGACGTGGCTGCGTGGTCACCCGGGAGTTCTACATCAACGATCGCGGCACGCAGATGGCCACCTTTGCCCAATCGTTGGCCGCCCGCTCGCGCGGAGAGGAACCCCCTGCCGACGGCTATCTCGGCGGTTACATCGCTGATTGGGCAGCGCGTATGCCCGACGGGGCTGACCCGCTCGAGTACGGCTACTCGACTGCGCTCGCCGATCAGCGCCAAGCGCTCGGCCGTTTTGGTGTGTTGTTCGACGTGTGGTTCTCAGAACGGTCGATGGTTGATAGCGGCGCGATCGACGCGACGTTGCGTGATCTTCGTGACCGTGGCGTGGTCTACGACGCAGATGGAGCGACGTGGCTGCGCTCAACGGATTTCGGTGACGACAAGGATCGGGTGCTGGTTCGTTCCGACGGAGAGGCCACCTATCTCTTGCCCGACATTGCCTACCACCGTGACAAGTGGTCGCGCGGGTTCGACACGCTGATCGACGTGTGGGGGGCCGACCACCACGGGTACGTGCCGCGAATGCGGGCCGCGATGGCCGCGTTGGGTCACGACGCCGGCTCGATGGAGTTTGCGATCACACAACTGGTCACGCTCGAGCGCAACGGGGTCGAGGTCAAGTTGTCGAAACGCAGCGGCGACTTGGTCACTCTCGATGAGTTGATCGATGAGGTGGGCGCGGATGCGGCCCGATTCACGTATTTGTCGCAGTCGATCGATTCGCGCCAAACGGTCGATCTGGCCCTCTTGGCGCAGCGGTCGATGGACAATCCGGTGTTCTATGTCCAGTACGCGCATGCCCGCGTGTGTTCGCTCGCGCGAGTTGCCGAGAGCCGGGGGATCCAACGGCGTCCCCTGGCGGAGGTCGATCTCGGTCGACTTGTGTCGGATCGTGAACTCGAACTCATAAGGATTCTTGAACGTTTCGACGACGAGCTGTCACTCGCGGTCACGACTCGCGCTCCGCACCGCGTGGCCGCGTGGGTTCGCGAGCTCGCGGCGGCCTTTCACGGCTTCTACCACGACTGCCCGATCTTGGCCGAGGGCGTCGACCCGGATCTCGCGCAGGCTCGCTGGTGGCTCGCCGAGGCCGCGCGGGTTGGGATCGCGGTTGCGCTGAATCTGCTCGGGGTTACCGCCCCGGAGTCGATGAACCCCGTGGGCGGCCCCGAGGAAGGGAACCAGGAGGGCGACCCTGAGGAAGGGAACCCCGTGGGCGACCCTGAGCAGGGCGGCCCCGAGGAGGGCGGCCCTGGGGAGGGCGGCCCAGGGGAGGGCGGCCCAGGGGAGGGCAGCGCAGAACCCGACGACGTGCGTTCGGCGCCATGACGTCGAGCGCCGTCGACTGGTCGTTGCTTCCCCTCACCGCCGACGTTGGGGCTGACCAAACCGCTCGTGTCGGTGGAGTCTCGTTACTTGATCTGGCGGGTGAGTTTGGAACCCCGTTGTTCGTCTACGACGAGGAGCACTTGCGGGCCCGCTGCGCAGAGGCCGTCGCCGCGTTCCCCGACGGCGTCGCGTTTGCCTCGAAAGCCTTCTTGTGTGGCGCAATGGTGCGTATCGCACTTGCTGCGGGCATGTCGGTCGACGTCGCGACTGGCGGCGAGCTCGCTGCCGCGCTGGCCGCGGGAGCTGCGGGCGATCGTTTGGTGATGCACGGCAACAACAAGTCGATCGCGGAGTTGCGTGATGCGACGGCTGCGGGCGTCGGCCGAATCGTTGTGGACAGCTTCGACGAGTTCGATCGTTTGGAGTGGCTCGCGTCGACGACAGCGGCGTGGAAGGCCCCCGAGATCCTCGTGCGGCTGACGCCGGGGGTCGAGGCGCACACCCACGAATTTGTCCGCACGGGCCACGACGACTCGAAGTTTGGATTCAGCACAGGGCTCGGGCTCGCCACCCGAGCGCTCGAGCGGGCGCGTCGGCTGCACGACATGGGCGTCGTCCGTCTCGTCGGTGTCCACGCCCACGTTGGGTCGCAAGTGTTCGACATCGACTCCTTTCGGCAAGCTGCTGAAGTTCTCGCGCAGATATTTGTTCCGTTGGGCCTCGACGAGCTGTGTGTCGGTGGCGGCCTGGGCGTGGCCTACGTCAACGGCGAACACGCGCCATCGTTGGCCGAGTGGGGTAGCGCTCTACGCGGTGCTCTCCTGGCCGCCGGAGTCGATCCGGCGACCCGAGTGACGGCTGAGCCGGGTCGGTCGATCTGCGCTGCAGCGGCGGTCACGTTGTACGAAGTGGGCACGATCAAAGAGGTTCCCGGGGTGCGGACGTTCTTATCGGTCGATGGCGGGATGAGCGATAACCCGCGCCCCGTTTTGTATGGCAGTGGTTATGAGGCCTTTCTTGCTCGCTCTCCCCGGGCACAGCGGACGCGCACGGTGACGATCATGGGTAAACACTGCGAGTCCGGCGACATGCTCATCAGGGATGCCGCCGTCCCAGCCGACGTCGTGGTCGGCGACATCCTCGTGACCCCGGTCACCGGCGCATACGGGTACTCCATGGCCTCCAACTACAACCGTGTCCCGCGTCCCGCTGTCGTTTTTGTCGACTCGGGCTCGGCCCGACTCGTCATGCGTCGCGAAACCGCCGAGGATCTCAACAACCTCGACGTCTCGTTGCCCTAACGCGCCGCGCGCGTTGCTGTTGGCGCTCGGTATTGGGCGATTGGCACTCGGTATTGGTCAGGGTCGCGGAGTCGGCTTCTGTACCCTTGGCCGCCATGGCCGAAACCCGCAGAAGCGAGCCGCACCCGACCGCGGCCACAGTCCGGGTTGGCCTGCTCGGGTGCGGCACGGTCGGCTCGGCGTTGGTGCAGATCATCGATGAACGCCGCGACGCGATCGCCGCTACTCACGGCGTCGTGCTTGAGGTCGTGCGAGCGGTCGTGCGCTCCACGAGTGTCTTGCGCCCCGGCCTGCGCGCCGACCAACTCACAAACGACTTCTCGCACGTAGTCGGCGCGGCCGATATCGACGTGGTCGTGGAATTGATGGGCGGGGCGGAGCCAGCCGGCACGCAGATCGCTGCGGCGCTCGACGCTGGCCAAAGTGTCGTCACGGGCAACAAGGCCTTGATGGCTGAGCGGGGTATCGAGCTTGTCCGCAAGGCCGATGCGGCACACCTCGACCTGCTCTACGAGGCCGCGGTCGCTGGCGGAATCCCTCTGATACGCGCCTTGCGCGAAAGCCTCGCTGGTGAACGGGTGCGCCGGGTGATGGGCATCGTGAACGGCACCACCAACTTCATCCTCACGCAGATGACTGAGTCGGGTGCTGCGTATGGGGAGGCGCTCAGCGAAGCGCAAGCGCTCGGCTTTGCCGAGGCCGACCCGACCGCCGATGTCGAGGGCTACGACGCGGCGTCGAAAGCGGCAATCCTGGCGACTCTTGCTTTTGGCGCGTACGTGCCCGTCGGAGCCGTTCGTCGAGCGGGGATCACCGGCGTGAGCGCGTCCGACGTGGAGTTCGCCACGCGACTGGGATACGTCGTCAAGCTGATCGCCACCGCCGAGGAGATCGACGGCGCAGCGTTGAGTGTGCGGGTCGGCCCGACTCTGGTGCCGATGTCGCATCCGCTTGCCGCGGTTCGAGGTTCGTTTAATGCTGTGTTTGTCGAAGGAGACGCGGCCGGCGAGTTGATGTGGTACGGCCGTGGCGCGGGCGGCCGCCCCTCGGCCTCGGCGGTGCTGGGCGACGTCATCGAGGCGGCTACGAACAAGGTGCGCCACACATGGAGTTCACCGGCGCGAGTGACGGCTCGCCCATTGGCGGATTCGGGCGCCGCACGCGCGGAGTTCTACGTGTCGATGGACGTGGTCGACCAGCCGGGCGTGTTGGCCGAAGTGGCAGCGGCATTTGGACGCCACGGCGTCAGTTTGCGGATTGTCGAGCAGATCGGCCTCGGTGTGGGTGCTCGACTCGTATTTATTACCCATGAGACTCAACAGGCCGCGATCGACGCCGCCGCCGGCGAACTCGCTGGCTTGAGCAGCGTCGGACGGGTTGGCGAGCGGTTTGTTGTGATCACTTCGCAGGAGGCATGACGTGGCACACGCCGGTTGGCGCGGGTTGATCGAGGAGTACCGCGAATTCCTTCCTGTTACGCCGGACACTCCGGTAGTCACCCTGCACGAGGGAGGGACGCCGCTAATCGCGGCGCCGCGTTTGTCCGAGCGTGTTGGCGCGCGGGTTTTCCTCAAGTACGAGGGGCTGAATCCGACGGGATCGTTCAAGGACCGCGGGATGACGATGGCGATCTCGAAGGCGGCCGAAGCGGGAGCGAAGGCAGTCGTGTGCGCGTCCACGGGCAACACCTCGGCGTCGGCGGCTGCTTACGCGGCGCGCGCGGGCATGGCTTGCGTCGTGCTGATCCCCGACGGCTACATCGCGCTCGGCAAACTCGCGCAGGCTTTGATTCATGGCGCAAAGGTCTTGCAAATCAAGGGCAATTTCGATGTGGCACTCGACATCGTTCGCGAGCTCGGCGAACGTGCGCCGATCACGATCGTCAATTCGATCAACCCGTTCCGCATCGAGGGACAGATGACGGGGGCGTTCGAAGTGGTCGATGTGTTGGGCGACGCGCCCGATTATCACTGCATCCCAGTTGGCAATGCCGGCAACATCACCGCGTATTGGAAGGGCTACCGCACCTACCAAGACCACGGCAAGGTCAGCAAACTGCCGAAAATGCTCGGCTTTCAGGCCGAGGGGTCGGCCCCGATTGTGTTAGGGCACCCGGTCGAGGAGCCCGAAACAATCGCCACGGCGATCCGGATTGGAAAACCGGCCTCGTGGTACGGCGCGACCTCGGCCGCGACAGAGTCGGGTGGCGGGATATTCGCTGTGAGCGACGACGAGATTCTGGCCGCCTACCGGTTCCTTGCGGCCTCGGAGTCGGTGTTTTGCGAGCCAGCGTCGGCGGCCTCGGTTGCCGGCCTGCTCAAGCTAGGGGTCGACGAGGGCTCCACGGTGGTGTGCGTGTTGACCGGCCATGGGCTGAAGGATCCCGATCGCGCGATCGCGCAGATCTCGGTTCCGACCGCCGTCGACGCGACGTTCGACGCGATCCGCCGCGAACTCGACTTGTAGGCCGTTTGGCTTAGGTGTAATGCCCTGGGAGGTTGTTGACGCGGGTCATGGGTGGGTGGCCGCCGATGGC
>CAZWPY010000111.1:0-8508 GCA_964635475.1 uncultured Acidimicrobiia bacterium | reverse complement strand
AGTGATGACGAGGCGTTCGACGTGGTCGACATCGAGCGGCTCTTGCTGGCGGACACCGACGCCGACAGCGATGACGAGGCGTTCGACGTGGTCGACATCGAGCGGCTCTTGCTGGCGGACAACGACGACGACAGTGATGACGAGGCGTTCGACGTGGTCGACATCGAGCGGCTCTTGCTCGCGGACACTGAGGCCGACAGCGATGACGAGGCGTTCGACGTGGTCGACATCGAGCGGCTCTTGCTCGCCGACACTGAGGCTGACTGCGATGACGAAACGGAGCTGGACCTCGAGGAGGACGACGACGAGCTGAATAGCGAACTCGATGACGAGCTGGAGACTCGTGAACTCGAGGATCTCGAGCTACTTACCACCGCCGAGGACGAGCTCATGCTCGAGGAACTCGACACGGAGGATGCGTTGGTGGGAACCACAACCGAGAGATCGGCCCACCTCGGCGGGCAGACCCAGTTCACGCCGTTTGCGTCAATTGCACAGAAGGTCAGCTTGTGCGTGCCCGGAACCAAGGCGGGAACCTTCGCGTTGGGAATGAGCACGTCGAATCCATGCCACGCGTCGCCGAAAAGGTCGGCGAGACCCTGGTCGTGATAATTCTGGGCGAGGCCGAGATCAAGCGCAGGCCCACCGTCGACGTGCACCTCAATTTTCAGCTTCGCCGACTTGGTGTCCCAATCGACCGCCCAGCCTTTGGCGCGGACGGTGCCGTCTGCCGGGCGATACTCGGCGAGATCCACATACATGTCGGGCACCTGATTGGCGGTAAACGCTAACGATCGGCTCCCGTGGAGATGGACGTACCCACCGCCGCTGACGGGCGTCGTCGTAACTTCGACCCAATGGTTCCCGCTGGGCAGGCCGGGCTGAAAGTAAAGGTCGGCCTCGAACCCGTGCTGATCGTTGCCGATCCCAAGGCCGGGGCGGGGTAGATTGGCAACCACGTCCTTCCATTTTCCGCCGGCGTAAACCCTTACAGTTCGAGCAGTGGACGGGCTCGCAAGGTCGGCCGCCCACCCTCTGACGTGAATCCCGCCATTAGGGATCGCTCTCGCTTCATCGATGTACCCGATCGGCCCCCCAACCGTGACCCACTTGGTGTCGGAAAGCCTCCATCCGTTGCCTGAGGAATCGATCGCCGCGACCTTGACGCTGTGGGACCCAGGCGTGAGCCCGTCGATGTCGGTCCAAAAACCCATCCATCGTGATTCGCGGACTTCGGTCCGAGTGACGAATGCATCATCGACATAGACATCCACCTTCAGCCAGGCGGTCGGATCATCAGGGTCACTTGCCCAGCCAAGCACTCCCACATGCCCCGCCCTCGTGCTGCTCAGTTGAGTGATCACCACATCCGGCAGCCGATTGGCGACGTACGGAGCCACGTCAGTGCGCCCAGGCCACGCGGGCGCGGGGTCCGCCCACTTCCAGCCCAGGTAGGTCCCCCAATGGGAGGAGATAGTTGTTCGCACGACCGAGGGATTCGTCGAGACGAACTCCCCATTTCCGACAGAAATCATCACGTGACCGGCCCCCCCGTTGGCTTCGCTAGCATCAAAAAAAGCCAGCCCTCCGAGCGGGACATTCGGGTCACCGGGATGACGCTCGGCCGCGTTACCCCACCAGTGGTCGATCGCTGTGTTGTACCCGCTATTGCTCCGACCGTACGCGTGGGCCACGAAGTTGTCGCACCACCAGTTCCACGCGTGGTCACTGTCACCGAGATCGCCCCCAGTCGACGTCTGGCCTATTGCTTGCAGTGCCCATCCAACGGCATAGTCCTCTCGCGTTGCAGCGCTCGCGGGGGTAGCGGTGATGGTCGCATCGAGCAGCGCTCCCGCGGATCCGAGGGCCAGAGCAACGAACACGATTGCGATTACGCCTCGGCTGCGTTCCCAAACTCTCAAGCGCCTCATGGTTCTCCAATCACAACAGGGGGTAGCTAGCCAGCTCGTTCAGCTCGCCAGCCTGTTGTAACGGGCGCACGGCCGTCTGACAACGGACAGGGCTGCCCTTCCGTGCTGGGGCTCTCCGCGACCTACCGCTCCGGCCCAGTGGTCACTCCCGGCATCTTGTCGACCGCCGTCGACTTGTGGTCCAGGGGGCACTCGGCGGCGGGGCCAAGGGGGAACCGGGCCAGCACGTAGCCGGGGATTTCCTCCCGAATTGACACGCTGTCACCACCCAGGCAACTCCAGATCCCGCCCGTCGAAACCCAACGGCGGCGTCCCAGCGAGTCGAACACCCATCCGATAGCGATGTGTTGACCGCCCATGCGGCCGGCTACATCTCCCAGAGCCGCCTTCTCCCATCTGGCCTGCTCGTCCGGCACGATCTTGATCTCGACCTGGTCACGAGGAAGCGGCCGCGGGAGGGGATCGAGAACGCCCGTGCGCATCGTTCCGCCCTCGAACTCCTGGATCAGCACGGTCCCAACCAAGTAGGGATAGCTCATGGGCAATCCCAAGTTGCCCTTCGCTCCGCCGAGCTCGTCCCACAAGTAACGCACCTGCGTGGGAAGCCAATAGGCAGGTGTTTCAGTGCTGGGAGCGATCAGAGATCCCGACACCGAAAGGGGGACCTCCCAATAGCCCTCTGGTCTCCAAACCACGTCCGTCGGATAGCCCAAGATCTCCAACACGTGGTTGAACCCACTCGAGCCCCACGCTCCATACCAACCGTCGGGGAGGAACAGCGGGTCGGCGCCCGGTGGGTCGACCACCACTGCGGCGCGGTCGGTTACGTCCTCCTTGTACAGGTCGTACACCTTCATCTGGCCCATGTCCGATCCCCCGCGCGCACACAACCCGCTGGCGGCGACCAGGCTGGCGACGCCTGACGGCATCGACTCGGCCGATCCCTCGGCCGGGGGCGCGCCGCCGCATTGAGCGCCGCCCACGAGTGGGTCTGGCTGCGTTGCGGCGAACAGCCCGCCCGCAAAAAGCCCAGCACCGACTAACGCGCCTGCCACCGGGGCGCGCCACCGCACTGGAGGACCGCCATCGGGAGCCAGCGCACGAACCTGAGTGGCCCACTTGCGCAGGTCCTTCGGCCGCTTGCAAGGATCGACAGCCAAAGGCGCCATGAGCAGACGCTCGAGGCGCCGACGGCGGGGGCAATCCACCAGCGCAGCTCGAATCGCGCGGCGGTTCGAGCTCTCGGTGCTTGGCTCCAGTCCAGTTAGGAGAAACAGTCCAACTGCCCCGACGCCCCACACATCGCTCTGCACCGTCGATGGCGATGAACGCGACACCTCCGGCGCTTGCCACCCTCGCGTACCGACGCCGGCGGGATGACTACCGGGCGGGCCGAGCGAGCCAAAGTCGACAAGCGCAATTGTCCCATCGGCTCTGACGCACACGTTCGACGGTTTGATGTCGCGATGAAGCAGCGGCGAGCCGCGCGCGCCGCCTTCGTCGCCGCCGCCGTGAAGCTGGCCGACAGCGGTGGCGAGGTCGACCAGCGCGCGGAAACGCCAGGGGCGCGCACGAGAAAAACGCTCGTCGCGAAGCGACTCAGGAATCCACTCACTGGCCATCCACACGACGTCGAAGTCGCTTTCAGGCAGATCGCGAACTTCATCGCCCGGCGTCGGGATACAACCGGTGAACACCTCATCGACTCGCATCAGCGAGTCGCAGCCAAGAGCGTTCACCCTCTCGAACACGCGGCCAAGCTCATCCAAGTCCGCTGGGTAAAGACGCTCCATGCGCTTCAATCCGACATCGCGGCCGTCGGCGGTCCGGACGGCCTTGTACACGACGCCCTCGGCCCCAGCACGTGCGGCGTGAAGGACATCGGGCCAGAGCACGTATCGCTGCGGATCGTCGAACGAACCTACGTAATGCGTTCGCACCACGAGCCCCAAGCCAAATGGACGGAGCGCGCGACCCAATCGCCGATCAGCGGAGTCGCGCGATGAGCGCGCCAAGTCGGGTGGATTTGAGTGACTTCGTGCACCGACTAGCTCGCCACCGTCTCAGCGGCGTCCAAGAGTCCGTGGTCGATCGCGGCGTGCACAAGCGCGAGCCGCCCGTCGGTCGAATCGTGAACCCTCAGTCCGGCGCCATAGAACCGATCCAAGAGCACGTCCACCGACCGACGCGCAGTCGACACGCTCAGGCCGACAGCTCGGCCAACCTCAGCGTGGGTCCCCGGCTCAAGCCCGCCGACAAGGATGGGCTGCGCATAGGCGGAAATGATCGCAAGATCCCGAGCGGAAAGCTCAAGCGGCTCCCCTAGCGTTTCGGTCCCCGCCATCGTCGATCCAACCCTGCGCGAGCCCGGTCGCAACACGACATCGACAACCCAGTCATGGTCGCCGGCAATATGGACTGAAAACATCGCTCCGGGGGGCGCGTAGACGGCTCCCGGGGCCAAGTTCTGTGGCCGGCGGCCCGCACTGGTCACCCGAAGCGCCGGCCGTTCGGCCTTCGAGCTGCGGACCGGAGACTCAACCATCGCTCGCCCGCCGGCTACCAAAATCCGGCCAGCGATCCGCGGGACCCGTGGGTCACTGACCGGGGCATGACCGAATCGAACCGCGCAGTCCGCCCCACGGCCGAACCGAACTACGGCGCCATTTCCAAACTCGATGTCAACCCGCGCAGGCGCATCTCGATAAGCCGAGTAGCTGGCCCTTCCCACCACCGCATCCCCAAGCGTTCCTACCAACCCTTCCCCTCCTTGATCCCCAGCTACGACAGCCGTGAGGCTCGCCGTACAAGTCGAAATCAAGCGAGAGCCTAAAGCGCGCGCCCGCTGATCGCTGGCTGTTGCACCGGCAGGCGACGAGATGAACAGGCCTGTCTAGGCTCGCCGACAGGCGCGGTACTTTTCAGACGAGCGCCGCATCGGCGAGTTCCCTGGCTTTGGCCCACGCATCGGTGAGCCCATCGATCGGCACCGGCTTCTCGGCCCCCGGCTCCGCCCACGTCCCGGGCAGGTAGGAAACCGTGCCTGCCTTGGCGTCGAGCGCCACCAGCCGCGCACCGTATGTCGAATCCCCAAGGATCTTGGCGTCTTCTGCGGGTCCGCCACTCATATGGGCCAGAACAACATCCATCGTGGAACCGATCGGCGCAGGCTCGGCTGGCAGACCTGCATCCGGAAGGCGCTTCGCGAAGTCGGGGATGTCGATATCGTCCGGAAACTCTTTAGAACAAAGAGCGGTTAGGTGCTGACCAGGCTTCAGGTCGGTCCCCGCGTACACGTGAACCACCTCAAGCGTACAGAACCGGATGAATTTGCCCGCATAGATTCGCGGAAAGCAAATGGGATCGTGCCCGACGACCCGTGCCGTTATCAGCGCGTCAGCTGCGACTGTGTCGATGGCGTTCAGTGGGCCGATGTCCACCCAAGCGCCCTTGACTGTTGACTTATCAAACTCGCACGCCTTGGGCTCAGCGCTGGCGCGGACGTCCACCGTCTGGCTCGAACCGCACGCGCCTGCACCAGCCAGGAGTACGAGCCCCCCGAAGAATGCTGATCGTTTCATTGGTCCCCTCACGGCAGATAGATCTCGTTGATGCTGATCATGTCGAATCCAGTGGGGCTGGCTATCGCAGGGCACGCGATGTAGCCCCCGAGCCGCCAGAACATCGTCGCGACCTTTGCGCAGTCGATCGGCGACGTGGAGTCGTTCAGTAGGTACGGATCGTGGCCGAGCCCCAACGCGTGGCCGAGTTCGTGGGTGCCGAGCCACTGTTTGCGCCCGGAAGTTGAGTAGTCAGATTGCCGAGCGGAGTTGAACGTGACGGATAGCTGGCACGAGCTGCCGTAGCCGCCCGATCCGTCAAACCCGTCGTTGAACGTTGTCCACGTGATCGTCGGTCCGGTCGATCCGTTCACGACAATGGCGGGCTGGTCGCCTGCGGTCGCGTTCCACGACGCCGCGCCCTGGGCCGCAATGCCGGCCCCATACGAGTAGCCATCGCCAGCAACGAGCCGTACTTGTGAGGCGTCTGCTGAGATCGTCCCGCACCACTCGTTGGGCGGGATACACGCCGAAAGCCCGACACCTCCGACGACTACAGCGAGTGCAGCGAGGCACGCCGATCGACGCATGTTCCCCTCCTACCGTCGTTCCTACAACGCGACGAACCGTACCCAGCGCGCGCTTGTCAAGGAAACGTTGAGGTTTAGGCGTGACCGGTGTCTGGGTGCGCTGGGGGCGTGGGAAGTTCCTACAGTGGCACGGTGCGCGCTGAGGTGAAGTTCGCTGCTGCCCTTGTGGGCGCGGCGGCGTTGGTGGTTGGGGCCGTGATCGCACGCGATCGCCTCGACGACAACGGCGCGCCCCGCGTCACGCCGCTTGATCCGGGCAAGGCCGAAGTCGTCGTCTGCCTCGACGAACTCGACACCATGTGCGACGCACTCGCCGATGGCGCCGACGGACGGGTCTCGCTCGCCATCGAGTCGGGCGCCGACACCGTCGAGCGGCTGAGCTCCCGAACACCCGACGAGTTCACCTGGGTCACCACAACCGAGTGGATCGACGTGGCCAGCGAAAGCCGGGCCGCACGAGCCTTGCCCGCCCTCGACTGGCTCGCGGAGCCAGAACCTGTCGCCCACGCCCCTCTCGTGCTCATCGTGTGGGCCGATCGAGCAAAGATCCTCACCAACAACTGCGCGGCGATTCTCCTCTGCGCGGCCGACATCGCCGCGAGCGGTTGGACCGCTGCCGGCGGCCAAGCCGCTTGGGGGCCCGTCGAGTTCGACCTACGCAACGTCGACACCTCCCCCGCGAGCCGCGCCGCGCTCGGCGCTTTGGCAGCACAACACTTCGCCGCAGGCGACCCGCCCCTTCAAGCAAGCGACATCTCCTCCACCGACCTCGACTCCCCCGCTTTCGCCAAACGATTCGGCGCGCTAGCCGACGCGGTTCCCCGCCAATCCTTCGCCCAAACCGACCCGTTTCAGCGCATGTTGACCGTCGGCCCGGCCGCGTTGGAGATGACCGTCCTTTCCACCGTCGACCTCGTCGAACGGCCCATACCCGCCGCGCGCAGTGCCCAACTTGTGCAGCAATCGATTCCACGCGCCGCCATCGACGTTGCTGTGGTGAGCCCGACCAGCATCGGCGACTCGCGGGCGCTCAAGTGGTTGCGCTCCGACGAGGGCGCCACCACGGTCGAGCGACTCGGCTACAGATCGGGCGCGGCAGACGACGAGTTGCCCAGTGGCGGCGTGCTCTCGGCCTTAGCCACACGCTGGAGTGCCCAAGCCCGCTAACACTGCGAGACTGGGGCCCCATCAGGCAATCGGCACGCGGAGGACCACATGGCACGAGGCTGGAGCGCACCCCAACAGCGGCGCCCGTCGATCGTTCCCGTGATCGTGCTCGCGGTCGCGGTCGTGTTTCTCATCCGCGCGTGCAGTTCGTCGTCTGACTCTGGAAACAGCGGCGGATCCAACGCCTCTGGACCCACGAGCGTCAACCCGTCGAACGGCAACGCTGGTGCTGAAGTGCCCGACAACTGCGTCGCGATCGACGTGGCGGTGTCGTCGGAGAAGATCCGCCTGATGACCGACTTGGCTCAGGAGTTCAACGATTCCAAAGAGGCCGACAAAGCCGCTGGCGGCAAGTGCGCGTTCGTCCGAGTCGCAAAGAAGTCGAGCGGCGCGGCCCAGCAGCTACTGGCCGAGCGTTGGCCCGATCCCGACGCCGACGGCGCGCAACCGGTGGTGTGGTCGCCCGCATCGTCGGCCTGGGGCGCGATCCTCAACCAACGCCTCGCCGACAAGGGCGAGCAGCCGATGGTGTCGGACGCCGAGCCGTTCATGCTCACGCCGCTCGTGATCGCGATGCCCAAACCGATGGCCGATGCGCTCGGCTACCCCGACACTCCGATTGGCTATGGCGACATCATCGCGTTGGCCAAAGACCCCGCGGGCTGGGGCGCCAAGGGCCATCCCGAATGGGGGCCCTTCAAACTCGGCAAAACCAACCCCAACTTCTCCACCTCGGCGTTGTCGGCCACCATCGCGCAGTACTACGCAGCCACGGGCAAGTCCGGTGACTTGTCACTCGAAGACCTCAACAGGCCCGATGTCGACCAGTTCGCCCGCGCCGTGGAGTCGGCGGTTGTGCACTACGGCGACATCACGATGACGTTTCTCAACAACTGGTTCCGCAACGACGTGCGCGGGTCGTCGCTCACCTACGTGTCGGCAGTTGCCGTCGAGGAAAAGTCGGTCATCGACTACAACGCCGGCAACCCCGACGGCGAGCTCAGCGCCGGTGAGAAGCCGAGAAAACCACGAGTTCCGCTCGTGGCGATCTATCCGAAGGAGGGCACGCTCTTTAGCGACAACCCCTTCATCGTGCTCGACGCGCCGTGGGTGAACGCCAACGAGAAGGCGGGCGCCACAGCCTTTCAGAAGTTCGTCCTACGGCCCGAAGCGCAAAAGCGAGTGCTCGAGTTCGGGTTCCGACCCGGCAATCCCGACGTAGCGGTCAGCGCGCCGATCACTGAAGCCAATGGCGTCGAC
>CAZWPY010000110.1:7661-8912 GCA_964635475.1 uncultured Acidimicrobiia bacterium | reverse complement strand
ACGACGACGCCGAGGAGGAGTCGCTCGCCGACTGCGACGACACCTCGGATGACGAGGAGGCAGATGCCGACGACGAGGACGACGACGAGCTGTACATCGAGCTCGAAGAACTCGATGACGACTCACCCGACGACGAACTCACCGACGACGACTCACTTGCCGACGAGGACGAGGCCTCAGACGAACCCGACGCCGATGACGAGGAGGACGAGCTGGCGTCTGAGTCCGAGGCTGACGCCGAACCCGACGCCGACGAGGCCAGCGACGACGAAGCCTCAGAACTCGACGAGCCACTCGCCGACGACGACTCCGAGTCCGAAGACGCCTGCGACGACGACAACGAACTCGACCCCGAGATCGACGCTGACGAACTCGATGAGCTCGAGCTGTAGACCGAACTCGACGAACTCGATGACGACTCGCCCGACGACGAGCTGCCCGACGACGATTCGCTCGCCGAGGAACTCGACGCCTCCGACGACCCAGAGGCCGACGACGACGACTCAGAACTCGACGAGTCGTAACTCGACGATGAGGACTCCGACGAACTCAGGGCCGACGACAGGCTCGACGACGCCTCAGACGAACCCGACCCGCCGTTCGAGCTGAACGACGACGACGCCGACGACGACGCGTCCGACGAACTTGCCGAACCCGACGACGACGCCGACGAACTCGACGACGAGAACACCGAGCTGCTCGACGAGGACGATTCAGAGAAGGACCCGGACGAACTCGATGAGTCCGACGAGGCCGCGCTAGATGACGCCGAGCTTGAGTCCGAGCCCGACGCCGAGTCGCTTGAGGACTGCGAGGACTGCTGCGACGAGCTCGCCGCGCTCGACGACAGGTAACTCGACAGCGACGACGAGGAGGACTCCGACCCCGACGACGAGGACGACTCGGAGTCAGACGACGCCTCCTCTGAGCTGAGCGACGAGCTGGCCGAACCCGAAACCGACGAAGACGAACTCGAAGAGGAGAACACCGAGCTACTCGACGATGACGAGCCCGACGCCGAGTCTGACGAACTCGACGACGAGTCGGAAGCCGAGCCAGACGACGACTGACTCTCGGAGCTGGCCTGCGACGACGAGGCCGACGATGAGTCGGAGGCCGAAGCCGATGACGACTCGCTGCCGGAGCTGGCCAACGACGACGAAGCCGATGACGAGTCGGAGGCCGACTGCGACGAAGCCTCAGACGACGACGAGGCCGACGCCGATGACGACGACGAGCTCGACGAGTACA
>CAZWPY010000110.1:2010-7561 GCA_964635475.1 uncultured Acidimicrobiia bacterium | reverse complement strand
AGGCCGACGACGACTCGCTGCCGGAGCTGGCCAACGACGACGAGGCCGACGACGAGTCCGAGGCCGACTGCGACGACGCCTCAGACGACGACGAGGCCGACGCCGATGACGACGACGAGCTCGACGAGTACACCGACGAACTGCTCGACGACGAACCCGAGTTCGACAACGACTCAGTCGATGACAACGCCGACGACGACGAGCTGTCCGAGCTGTAGGCCGACAACGAGCTACTCGACGACGAGGAACCCTCGATAGATGAAGACGCCGACGACGACGACGCCGAGGCCGACGACGACTCGCTGCCGGAGCTGGCCAACGACGACGAGGCCGACGACGACGACGAGGCCGCGATCGACGACGACTGACTCTGGCTAGAGCCCAACGACGACGACGCGGAGGACGACACGCTCGCTGACTGCGAGGAGACCTGCGATGACGACGAAGCCGATACCGACGAGGACGACGAACTCGACGAATAGATCGAGCTGCTCGACGACGACGACGCGGAGTTGGACAACGACTGGGTCGACGACAGCTGCGACGACGATGAACTACTCGCGTTGTACAGCGACAGCGAGCTACTCGATGACGACGAGGCCGAGGCCGACGACGTCATCGACGAACCAGACGCCGAGGCCGAGGAGGACTGGCTCCCGCTCGACGCGAGCGACGACGAGGCCAACGACGACGATGAGGCCGCGATCGACGACGACTGACTCTGGCTCGAACCCAACGACGACGACACCGCCGACGACTGGCTCGCTGATTGCGAGGAGACCTGCGATGACGACGAGGCCGACACCGACGACGACGACGAACTCGACGAATAGATCGAGCTGCTCGAAGACGACGACGCGGAGTTGGACAACGAAGTGCTCGACGACTGAGCCGACGACGACGAGCTCGAGGAGCTATACGACGACGCCGACACGCTCGACGACTGCGCGAACGCGCTGGAGGAGCTCGACGAGGAGGAGGACTGCGACGCGGAGACGACCCGCGACGACGAAGATGCCGACGATGACGACGAACTGCTCGACGAACTAAACGTCGACGAACTCGATGCAGAACTCAAAGAGAACGACGCAGACGACGACCGAGAGTTCGATGAGGTCAGCGAGGAACTGGCCGACGAGGAGGACGAAGCGGCGATCGACGCCGACAGCGAGCTCGACCCGTAATTCGATGAACTCAACGAGGACGAGGACGAAAACTGCGAGCTCGATACCGACATCGACCGTGACGAGGAGGAACTCGACGACGAGTACACCGAGCTACTCGACGACGACGAGAAACTCGCGCTCGACGACGAGGACTGGCTCGAACTCGACCACGCGGACGACGAACTGCTCGACGCGGAACTTGAACCGCCGTCTAGCGCACACACCTGCGTAGAGATCGCCACGTCGCTAGCGACGTTGTTGGCGGGGTTGTTACCCGGCCAACGCTGCGCGTCGATCGAATCGACGTTGGTGAAACACACCTGGCCGTTGTTCGACAACGCAGATTGCGGGATTGTCTTCGTGATTGTTATCGACGCAGTACCGCCCGAGGCGATGTCCCAACACGCGACCGGGAAAGTGTTGGTCGCGCCCACGCTGCGGCAGTTTGAGGGCAGTGTGAGAACAACAGCGCCGTTGTTGAAAGCGCCAGCGATGTTGGGATCGGAGATGATCACCGTGTCGCGATCAGAAGGAACGCCCGCCCCGACGGCGGCCGTGTTGGTCGCCATGCGATCCGGACCGCTGTTAGTCACATTTAGCGTGTACGTATAGGTGGAGTCAGGCCCCCCCGGCGGCCTAGTCAGCAGCGTCGCCGCCGTGGTTTTGGTAGTACCGAGGTCGTAGACGCAGGGGTAGTACGTGACCTCCGTTCCGATCTGAAACCCACTGGTTGTGGTGTCGGAGTCGGTGCCCGACGACGGACGCCCCGTGGCATAAAACGCCGAGATCGCGTGATTGACCGATCCGCTGTACTCGTTGATGACGGTCGTCACCAGGTTCGCGGCGGCGATGTGTGAGGACCCACCCCCACCACCACCGCCCGAGTCGTTGTTCCCGTCGGGAATTGCGTCGTTGCCTCCACCACCACCGCCACCGCCCGAGAAGCCCGCCCCGCCTGAACCGCCGGAGCCGCCTCCGCCCGGGACGATGAAGTCGTTGTCGCCCGCGCCGCCGAGGCCGCCGAACCGGCCCGATCCGGCCGAGCCCGACCCTCCGCCGTTATTCGCCGGGAGACCGCCACCGCCGGCAGCACCGGTTCCACCGTTACCACCCGCGCCGTTGTCGCCGTCTCGAGAGCCACCCGTTGTGCTCGGGGGGCCAGCTGATTCGTTACCCGAGTAGCCGCCGGTTCCGTTCGTGGTCCCCGAGCCAGTCGGCAGGCCGCCGTCGCCGCCGCCACCCATGTTCGTTGGGTAGGGCGATGAGTCGGAGTTGTTGCCAGCACCACCACCACCACCGGCCACGATGGCTGTTGTCCCGCCAAACAACACCTCAGCAGCATCACCACCTCTGCCGCCATCATTCTCCGCCGTTTGGCTCCGCCCGCCGGAGTGCCGCTGCACGACTGCGGTCTGCCCGGGTGTCACAGTAAACGTGGCCGTAATATCCACGCCACGGCCGGCGAGGCCCGCGTCGGTAGGGCTTTGGCCGCTGCCGCTGCGTACCCGCACCCGGGCACGGCACATGCCGTTGGGGACTACTCCAGATCCGATGTTCACGGTCGTGGTCCCGGCCGGATTGTCACTCGGGTCCGAGGGGTAGCCCGTTGCTGTCGTCACCGAAACGCCCAACGGCAGCGCCGCGGCTGGGGTGGCCTGGCTCACAAACCCCAACGTCACCACCGACGTAGCCAGCAGGAACGCGGCGCTCGTCGCGCCGGTCACTTTTTTCCCGATGCCCACGGTCGTCCCTTCGGCAGCACTTAGAGATACTTCGGGTAGCAGCGTAATCACGCCCGCGGGGAGTGCCGAGGGACCAAAAGGCCTAGTCGGCCCGGCTCACGACCAGGGGCCCCGGAGGCAATACGCTCGCGCTATGCGCCGTCTCAGCCGATTTGCGGCGATGGTCGGTGTCACCGCGATTGCCGCGTGCAGCGCTGCGAACGGCAACGGACAGGCGTCATAGCCGCGAACTTGCACGACTCGAGGCATCGGCGACGGCAACCTTGAGGCCAAATTGAGGCCAAATTGAGGCGACTTTGGCCTCTGCTAGCGTCTTTTCGCGCCTCTAGCTCAACGGCAGAGCAACGGACTCTTAATCCGCAGGTTGTGGGTTCGAATCCCACGGGGCGCACCACCGCGTGTGACGCGTCGCCCAGCGCGCGTGAGGCCACCGACTGCTATTCCGCGAAGTTGATCCCGCGGCGGGCGCGGTGAGCAAGTTTGGCCAAGTTGTCGGCCGACTCACGCGCCGCCGTGACGGCTGCCTCCAGCTTCTCCCGTTCGCGGTCGGCCATCTCAGTCAAATGCGTGAGCCTTTCCGCGCTCCCCGCCTTGAGCGCGTCGATCGAACCGCGCGCACGCGTTGGCATCGCCGCGACAGCCACGTGCGCCCGACCCCAGTGCGCCCGGAAGGTCCCGATGTCGAAGTGGCCCTCACGCACGCGAGCTCCCGCCCGCACCGCCACCGAGGGCACCCGCAAGTCGCGAACGACTCGGAACCACGATCCGACCTTGAGCACGTAGTAGCTGATGTCGACTTCCCACCAAAAGAATCCCTGCCGCGCCGAGGCCTGGTGATAGTGATGGTTGTTGTGCCAGCCCTCGCCCAACGTGAGCAGCGCCAGCAGCGCTGAGTTGCGTGAGGTGTCGGTGGTCACGTACCGGCGCCGACCAAACACGTGCGACAACGAGTTGATCGAAAACGTGGCGTGCCACAACAACACCGTCGAGGCAAAAAATCCGATCACGAGCCCGGACCAGCCCGCCACGGCAAGGCAGAACAATGCGAGCGACACCGGGCCAATGAAGTCGTACTTCTGCAGGAAACGCAGCTCGGGGTACTTTGCGAAGTCCTTAATCGCGTCCTCGTCGTAACCCTTGTACTTGTCGCACAGGATCCAGCCGACGTGACTCCACCAAAAACCCTTCATCGGCGAATGAATGTCGAGATCGGTGTCGGAGTAGCGGTGGTGATGACGGTGATTGGAGGCCCACCACAACGGCCCCTTCTGTGCCGCCATGGTCCCGCCGAAGGCGATCAAAAACTGCGGCACCCGCGCCAGTCGGTACGACCGGTGCGAAAAGTAGCGGTGATAACCAGCGGTAATGCAGAACATCCGCAGCCAGAAAAGCCCGAGACCGAGCAACACGGCTTTCACGCTCACGCCGGTGAACACCGCGAGCAGCGGAACCAAGTGCGCGATGAAAAACGGAATCGACGAGCGCCAGTTGACCCGGTCTTCGGGTGCGCGAACCAACACGGTGGTCATCTGAGGTCTCCCCTCGTCGGCCGAACTCCCAGGCTACCCCGAGTAGGGGCTACTGAGCTGGGTCGCCCAGCTGGCCGGCACGTTCGATTACGTGGTCGACGATGCCGTAGTCCTTGGCCTGTTCGGCCGTGAACCACCGGTCACGATCCGAGTCGGCCACGATCTGCTCCACCGTTTGACCCGTGTGAAACGCCGTGCGCTCGGCGAGTTGGCGTTTTAGGTACGCGATCTGCTCGGCCTGAATGGCGATATCGCTTGCTTGGCCGCGGAATCCGCCGGAGGGCTGGTGCATCATGATGCGCGCGTGCGGCAAGGCGTAACGCTTGCCAGGGGCGCCCGCTGCGAGCAAAAACTGCCCCATCGACGCGGCCAGGCCCATACACACTGTCGCCACGTCGCAATTTACATACTGCATCGTATCGTAAATAGCCAAGCCGGCCGAGACCGAGCCGCCGGGCGAATTCACATACAGGTAGACATCGCGGTTGGGGTCCTCGGCAGCGAGCAGAAGCAACTGGCCGCAAATCATGTTCGACACGTCGTCGTCGACTTGCTGGCCGAGCATGATGATTCGCTCCTTCAGCAGTCGGCCATATATCTCCACTGTCGGCGAGGCCCCGAACGTCTGCGCGGTAACCGGCATCGGCACAGCAGAGGGGACGGGCGCGGACGAACTCGGAGCCAGAAAATCCATGGTCGAAGGGTAGCGGCGCCCGACCGCTATGTGACTCGCCCGCGCGCCACGCGACACCTGACTACTAGCGTGTCGCCGTCTCCGCGCGGGCGTGGCGGAATTGGCAGACGCGCCAGGTTTAGGTCCTGGTGTCGAGAGACGTGCAGGTTCAAGTCCTGTCGCCCGCACCGATGTGATGTCAAACAGTCACGATGCAGTCAGCGCGGCGGGACCGTGCAGCGCCACACTCTCGTGGCTAACGCCGACCAAGCTCCCAATGCAGCGCACCCATCAGTGTTGGGTCCACAAACTCAAACCCCGCCTCGGCCAGGCGCGCTGGCAGCACTCGTTGGCTCGAGAGCAGCAACTCCTCCACAAGCTCTCGGCCCAGCAGCGCCCGCAACGCCACTAGCGGCGTCGGCGCGAAAGCCGGGCGGTGCA
>CAZWPY010000110.1:0-1910 GCA_964635475.1 uncultured Acidimicrobiia bacterium | reverse complement strand
TCGTCGCCACGATCGCCGTAAAAGCCGACGGCCGAGCCCGCGACGAACACTGCGGGCGGCGCGTCGGCGGCCGCGATGGCCTCGGCCAGAAGCGACGTGGCCCGCACACGACTCTCGCGCAACGACGCCTTGACCTCGTCGCTCCAGCGCCGCTCACCAATCGACGTGCCCGCGAGGTTCACCACCGCGTCGACGCCGTCAACCACCCCCGGGTCGAAGTCGCCTCGTTCGGGATCCCAGTGCACGACCCCCGCGCGCGCTGCACCGCGACTCAACACCGTCAGGTCGTCGCCTCTCGCGGCGAGCGACGCACACAGCGCCGACCCGATCAGCCCGGTACCCCCGCTCACGACAACTCGCATTGCGCTCCTTCCGTAGCCGACCGACTTACGCCAGGATGTCACGGTGCTGTCGTTAAACGACCTTCGGACTCCTGCCCTCGTGGTCGAGCGTCACGACCTCGAGTTCAACATCGCCACGATGCGCGCAGCCCTCCCTGGACCTCGGCTCCGCCCGCACGTAAAGGCCCACAAGTGCACCGCGCTGGCGCGACTGCAACACGACGCCGGCCACACCGCGTTTACCTGCGCAACCATCCGAGAGATGGAAGGCATGGCCGCGGCCGGACTCGGAGCCGACCTGCTCCTCGCCAACGAGGTCACCGACGCGAGCCGACTTGGTGCGCTGGTCGCGCGCGGCCACCGCGTCACTGTTGCGGTCGACTCCGAACAGACCATCAACGCGGCCGCGCGTGCCGGCGTTCACGAAGTGTTGATCGACATCGACGTCGGCCTACCTCGCTGCGGCGTCGAGCCCGAAGCTGGCGCGCAACTCGCCGAGTACGCACGCGCACGCGGGCTCGAAGTTCGCGGCGTCATGGGCTACGAAGGCCACCTGCAAGGCCTGACCTCTCGCACCGAACGCGCGAACGGCTGCGCGGAGTCGATGGCGGTGTTGCAACACGCGCACGATCTCATCGGCGGCGAGATCGTCTCCGCCGGTGGCACCGGCACGTTCGACCTCAACGCCGTCGCAACTGAAATCCAGGCCGGCAGCTATGTGTTGATGGACACGGCCTACGCACAACAGGGCCACCCTTTTCGTCAGGCCCTCGCCGTGCTCGCGACCGTCATCTCCGTCTCGGCTAAGGGTTGGGCTGTGGCCGACTGCGGACTCAAAGCGCTCGGCATGGACCACGGCAACTCCACAATCGACGGCGCGACCGTGTTGTTCCATGCCGACGAACACGTGGTCTTCGTGCCCGACTCACCCGTTCGGGTGGGCGACCGCATCCGTGTGTGGCCCGCGCACGTCGACCCCACCGTCGCCTACCACGAGCAGATGGCGCTCGTGGACGGTGAGCACGTGCTCGAACAGTGGTCGATCGACTTACGCGGCTGGTAGGGCGCGAACCCCGCGTCGCACTGCCCGCAACCGATCAGATCAGAGCAAAGCGGCGAGCGCACGAAACGCCCGCCCGCGGTGGCTGATCGAATTTTTCTGCGCCGAGGTCATTTCGGCCATGGTCACGCCGTCGACCTCAAACACCGGGTCGTAACCAAAGCCCCCATCGCCGCGACCCGCAAGCCCGATCACGCCATCCACAACGCCTTCGGCGAGCAGCTCGGTCCCATCGGGATACAACAACACCGCAACCGTGCGAAACCGAGCGCGGCGATCGGTGACCCCGGCCATCGCGTTCAGCAGCGCGGCGACGTTGTCGGCGTACGTCGCGTCGGGCCCGGCATATCGGGCGCTGTGCACGCCGGGGGCGCCTCCCAGCGCCGCGACCTCTAGTCCGGTGTCGTCGGCCAGTGCCGCCATCGAGGTTGCCGCACACAACGCGCGGGCCTTGAGCCGCGCGTTGGCCTCCAACGTCGCACCCGTCTCGGCCACCTCGGCCACCTCGG
>CAZWPY010000109.1:6509-9248 GCA_964635475.1 uncultured Acidimicrobiia bacterium | reverse complement strand
CTGGCCGCCGGCACAACACTTGTGGTCCGTCGGCGGCGTAAGGACGCCGACGCGTTCATCCGGTAGCCACACCCGGTTCGACTAACGACACCCAGACACCCACACCACGACCCCGCGCAGCGCCCGCGGGGTCGTGGTTCGTTGCGGCTGTGGCGCATGACCAGCGCTGCTAGTGGCTGAACGAGAGTTGAGTGCTCCACGTCACTTGCCGCCCGGTGGTATCGACCGCCTTGAGCGTCACATTGCAGCTCGCGAATCCACCACCGGGCATGTAGATGTTCACCGCGTAGGTGACCGTGCCGTTGCCGTAGACGAAGTTGGGCGTGTTGTGTGTGCAGTTGCTCGCCGTCGCGGTGACCGTTACCGGGCCACTGAAGTCGCTCGTTGTGTACGACCAGCCGCCGGCAAAGTTCCACACGCCGCTCGCGTAGGGCAGCGGGCTGCTCGATGACGGCAGCCACGACACCGCCAGATGCGCGGTCGGGCGGATGTTGAAATACACCGCGAAGAACCCGAGCGCATTTGCGCCGATTCCCGCGCCGGTCAGCGGAGCGATCTCCAACGCGACGTCGTACGGCAAGGTCCCATAAACGTCGATCAGGCCAGTGATCCGTTCCTTCAGGCCGGTATAGAAACTGCCCCCTACCGCGTGAGGCGCGTGGCCGAGGGGTATGAGGATCGGGTCGGTCGTGTCCCACAGCGTGATCGACGGGCAGGTGTTGGTGCAGTTGGCTGCATCATTTTCAAAAACGATCTCGAATTTGCCCGTGACCGCGTTCCACTCGATGTGGAAACCACCGAATCCGCGATAGTCGGTGACCGTGATGTTGTGCGGGCCGGGGAACGGCGCGCCGGCCGGCGGGAAGAGCGTGACGACTGCGCCGGGAATCGTGAACCTCATCCCCGCGCCGTCCCGAACCGCATAGGGCGCGACATCAAATCTGAACTGGACCGGGGCGCCGTTGTCGGTTGTGGTGGTCATTGTGTGATCGAGCGCCTGCGCCGATAGAAGTGAGAGAGCCTCGGGGGCGAGGTAGACCGCGGCCTGCACGGATTGCCCGGCCACTGTGGTCTCGCTCATCGCGTCGTCGAGGGTGGCCAGCCCGGCGCCACGAGGGTCGATCACAATCCCTGCTGTGGCCGGAACAACGCCGTCGAATTTGGCAACGAGCCCCTCGCCCATCACGTCGAAGCGGTCGAGCTTCAGGCCGATGTCATCACGCAACTTGTCGAGGACACCGTTGATCTCGTCCTCGGCAGTGCCGGTGTCAAACGCCTTACGCAGGTCCTTTAGTTTCCCCGTGATTTTCTTCAGCTTCTTGTTGTCTTTAAACGTTTCGAACAAGAAGTCACAAAAGCCGCCCAGCCCATAGGCGTTGGCCTCGCCGTTGGAGTAGTCGACGACAGGATCCTCGACGTCGATGTGGATCTGCCCATCGGGACCGGTCACCTGCAGGTCGAAGTCAACGTGAATCGAGTCGAAACTGTAGACGAGGTCGAAACTCTTGTTGTTGCACGGCCACGAGTTCACGGTGTCGGCGATGTGAATCTTGATCCTCGGCTCGGTCAGTGTTGCTGAAACGTGGATCTCGCCGCGATCGCCAGCACTCGAGAACGAGAGGTCGAAGTCGAGGTTGTCGGCCTTCGCGTAGGTGACCGACCCTTTGTTCTTCTTTAGATCCTCGTCCTCAGACACGACGTCGCGCACGATCGCCGTCAGAACTTGCGTGCTGCGCTCTTCGATTCGATCTGTGATCGTTGCGAAAAGTGTCTCGTCGAGACGTACCCCGGCCACGCCGGGGAATGTCTGGCCTGGCTGCAACGTGTAGTCCTTGCCAACGATGGTGAGCCGGTCGGCGCCGTACGACGGTCGATTCACGCCGTTGATCGTCACTCCCGGCGACCTCATTACCGCCGTGATTCCCGTCCAGGCGCCAAGGCCGCCGCCCCACGGCAACGTGGCCTTGACGTAACCGCGCAAGGGATTGTCGATGTCCGCATCGTCGGCGAAGCAGTACATCGTCGTTGGCACTGTGGTGATGCCCGACTGGTTCTCGCCGGTGATGGCGAACTCGGGCTCTAGGTCGAAAATTCCGAAGTCAGCAGGCAAGTCGGTACCGATGAACTCAGCCCACTCGTCGAGGCGAACCTCGGCGACCACCTCGACGGTCCCGCCGGAGCCGGGCACAACAACGGCGCCGCCCAGGTGAATGCTCGTCACCGGCTCACGAATCATCACTCGGTTCAGCCGCGGTGGCTGCGTGTAGACCCTGTCGCCGACGTTGGGGCACGTTCCGCCGCGTTCGGTTACCTCAAGGTCATCGAGCGGACTGATCGTCGATCCGATCGCGAGCGCGGACGTCGTGGTCGTTGTTGTGGTCGTGGTCGTTGCTGGGGTGAGGCTGGTGGTCGTGGTGGTCGTGGCTGCCGACGTTGTGGTGCCCACCGGTTGAGACGTCGTCGTGGAAGAGGGAGCCGACGTCGACGTGCTCGAAGAGCTCGACAGACTCGAGCTGCCCTTGACGCTCGACGACGTGGTGCTTGAGGACTCAGACGTCGTCGTGGACGCCGCCGACGAGGTCGTCGTGGTCGTGCTGGAGGACGCAGACGTTGTCGTGGTCGCCGTCGACGTGGTCGTCGTGGTCGTCGTGGTTGTCGTTGTCGTTGTCGTCGTCGTTATCGTTGTCGTCGTGGTTGTCGTTGTCGTTGTCGTCGTCGTTATCGTTGTCGTCGTGGTTG
>CAZWPY010000109.1:0-6409 GCA_964635475.1 uncultured Acidimicrobiia bacterium | reverse complement strand
GTCGTCGTGGTTGTCGTTGTCGTTGTCGTCGTCGTTATCGTTGTCGTCGTGGTTGTCGTGGTCGTGGGCGGCTCCGCCGCCACCAGGCCCAGGTCCCACTGCGGTGAGTTCGCGCCAAGTTCGAACGTGTCACTGCGGTAGGTCGACGGATCGATGTCGGAGTCGACACCGTCGTCGCGCCCGACGTTCGCTGTCGTCACCACGAGCCCCTCAGGGAGCGACCCGGGGTCGACCATCACGTAGTAGCCGCCGGCAGCCAACGACCCGAAGCCGTACCAGCCCCCGCCTGAGGTTGTGGCCGTTCCGACGTAGGAGTCGTCGGCACCACGCAGTTCGATCACGACGCCGTCGACTCCCGGCTCATCGCCATCGGCAACGCCGTTGCTGTTGAGATCACGAAACACACGATCGCCGACCGTGAACGACGCCGGCGGGCCCGTCTCGATCTCACGAGCGGGCACGTCCTGTTCCACGATCGCACTCACCGTCGGGGCGATCACCCCCATCACCAGCAGCGGTATCCCTACCCGCAGCCCAGCGCCACGAACCCAGCGAACTGATCGCATCGACCCCATCGGACCCCCTCAGATCGACCGAAACGTAACGGCGCTACAGGTTCAAGAAGGGTCCCAACGGGTTACTGACACGCACTTGCAACTGCGCTGTTCGAAAGCGCCGATCGACTGCACCCGCACCGCAACCCGAGGGCGCCCGCCGCTCACGGCGCGTGCGCGTGTGTGTCCTCACCCGTGCGCGGGGGTCGCCGCTCTGATCGTCGACAGCCCTCTCGCTAACGCGGCCGTGACTGCGTGGCCTCGCACACAGCCAGGGCGAGCTCAACAAGTTCGTCGAGCACACCGGCGGGTTGCGCGCTGTAGGCCGCGGCGTCGAGTTCGTCGGTAAGCGCCTCGGCGGCGTGCCGGCGGGTGCGTTGGTCCTCCAGGTCCACGCCGCGGGCCGCGAGCGACTCGTACAAAGCCGCCTCCTCAGGCCAGCCGAAAAAGCCCATCATTTCAGGGTGGGTCAAGACGACCGACACTGCCGGGATTACGCCACACGCCCGCGTGGCGAGCAAGTGCAGGCCGCCACGCAGTTCGCGCAACAGGTTGAGCGCGAGCACGGCGTCGCCCGCGTCGTCATGATCGGGCCTCGCCAGCGCTCGCCAACCCGCAAAGAGCGGTACGCCCGTGACGTCGGCCCCGTCGGCCACCTGCCGGGCCAACTCGGTCACCCGCACCAGCGTCGGCCGGTCGAATTCACCCAGCCGCGACTGAGCCCAGTCGCACATCGCATCGCGGTAGGCCACCGCGGCCTGCCCGGCCGGCATCACGGTCGTGCCGGCGCGCCACTGCGCGGCCATCAACGGTCCGGCAAAGAATCCGAACGCGGCGGTGACGACGTCGGGGTGAACGTCGCCCAGGACCCCGCCTCGACCCGCGAAGTAGAACGCGAGGCCGTCGGGAAAGCCGACCGTCTCACCGTTCGCGGCGACGCGACGGCTGAGCATCCACCGAGTACCCAAATGGTTGACCGGCTCGGCCAGCGCCGCCACCGCGGCCGCGGCGGCCGGCGTTGCCGTCGAAACGGGGAGCACGGGTGTGACGTCTGAGTTCATCGTCGGACCGTAGCCGCCACACCCCCGGAGAGCGGCGGTCGGTGAGCGGCCGGTGGCAGGGGCCGGTGAGCGGCGCCGGCGAGCGGGAGTGCCGCACGCAACTACCGTGCGTGCGTGCCCGACGACCCTGCCGTGACCTCGCCGCCACCTCCCGCCGTGACGCCTCCCACCGCGACGACGCCCGCCCCTCGCCCGCCACTACACCCGGCGTTACGCAGTTCGTTTTGTGACCTCGTCGGTGTCGAGCTGCCGATCGTGCAAACGGGCATGGGATGGGTCTCCGGCGCTCGCCTTACGGCGGCCACCGCAGCGGCGGGCGGACTCGGCATCCTCGCGTCGGTCACCATGACCCTCGATCAGCTCGCCGCGGCGATCGACGAGGTGCAGGCTCGAACCGACAACCCGTTTGGAGTCAACCTCCGCGCCGACCAACCCGACATCGACGCCCGCATCAAGCTGATCGTCGGCCGCGGCGTGCGGGTGGCCAGTTTCGCCCAAGCGCCCCAGCAAGCGACCATCGCACGCCTCAAGGAGGCCGGCGTCGTCGTGATGCCGACGATCGCCGCCAAACGCCACGCCGAAAAGGTCGCGCAGTGGGGTGTCGACGCAGTAATCGCGCAGGGCGCAGAAGGCGGTGGTCACACCGGCTCGGTGCCATTGTCGTTGCTGATCCCGCAAGTGGTCGACACGGTCGACATCCCTGTCTTGGCTGCCGGCGGCATAGTCGACGGGCGCTCGTGGGTGAGCGCCGTCGCGAGCGGCGCGGCCGGCGTCGCGATGGGCACACGGTTCCTGCTGACGGCCGAAAGCCGGGTACCCGACCAAGTGAAGGCCCGCTACGTGGCCGCAGGCGTGACCGACACCGTGGTCACCACCGCGCTCGACGGCTTCCCGCAGCGTGTGATTCGCACCGATGTGGTCGACCGGCTCGAAAAGGCGTCGCCTGTGACCCGGCTTCCCAAAGCGTTGCGTCAAGCACTCGCCTTTCGTTCCGTTACGGGCACGAAACTACGCGACATGATCAAAGAGGCGCTGGCGATGAAGCGCAATCAAGACCTGACCTGGGCACAACTGGCGATGGCCGCAAACGCTCCGATGTTGATCAAAGCGACGATGGTCGATGGTCGCCCGGAGGTGGGAATCCTGCCGACCGGCCAGGGCGTCGGGCGCATCGACGACCTACCCACCGTCGCGGAGCTACTGGAGCGCATGGTGCTCGAAGCTCACGCGACGCTGCGCCGCCTGGGCGCCTGAGGCACTGCGCCTCCTGGCGCTGCGCCTCCTGGGCGCCTTTGGCGCTGCATCTACTCCTGGCGCCTGCGGCGCTGCGCCGCCCCGCCGTTAGCTGGCCTGGCTCGACTCCGGCGCCGCGGTTGAGGCGGTCGACGCGGTCGACTCAGTCGAGGGCGTCGAGGCGGAGGCCGACGACGTCGCGGGACCCTGGTTGCTGATCAAATCGACGATCTGCACGAGCTCGTCGCGCCGCAGCGCCGTGTCGTTGAGTTTGCCGGAGGCCGACACGATCTGCCCGTTGAAGGTCCAGTAGATCTTGTCCTCGTCGGGCGAGTACTCCGCGTCTCGACCACCCGACGTGCGCAGTTGCTGCAGCCCCTGCGCGGCCTGGCGAGCCTCGCCATCGGGGCCGAACAGCAACTCGCCGTTACCCCACGGCAGCACACAGCCCCGTGGGCCGTCGCCACCCGTTCCCGGATCGCTGCCGCCCAAGACACCCACCACGAGGTCGACCGGCACGTACTGACACCAGGTGCCCTCACCGGCGAGTTTGGCCGCGGTCGACGGGACGGTCGGCCCGGGTTCTGCCGGGCCGGGACCCTTCTCGGCCGAGGCCGTGGTCGACTGGCCGGCGTCGCCGCTGATGTCTGAGTCATCGTCGCCGCCGCACGCACCGAGCAAAAGCGACGCGCCCAACACGACCGCCAACGCTCGACCCGCCAAAAGTCCTCTGGTCGTTGCCACACTTGCCTCCTGCACGAAAACTCGACCGGTTTTGGTCAACTCCGCTGCATCGCCCGAAGATCACGGACGGCGCAAACAAGAATCGCTCTTCGTGAGAGTACCCGTACCGTGCGGTCTGTGCAACTCATGAGCCTCATGAATGCTCTTTTGCAACAATAGCGACAGGCGGGCCACGCGCGGTTCTCAGCCGCCGGCGAATGCCTCGGCTCGTGCGTAACTCTCGGCCCCGCCGCTCGCGAGACGTTCATCGGGTGGCAGCGGATCGGCGGCCAGTTCCCTGAGCAACCGTTCGTCGCCGCCGCTGCTGCGGGCGTCGAGGGCGCGGCGGTACCGATCCGGCAGCGCCACACGACGAGGTCCGTTTGTGTGACCACGAGCTAAATCGGCGGCTGTGGGCGGCACGGTCGTAGCGGGGTCGAGAGTTGCGAGCAGGTCGTCGAGCTCGGCCAAACTCGACACCGCCGCCAAACGACGGCGAATCGCCCCGCCCACCGGGTAGCCGGTGAGGTACCAGCCCGGATGTTTACGAAAGTCGCGGATGCCCGCTGGCTCGCCGTGCCAGTCGCACAGAGCGGCTGCGTGACGCCGCATCACCGCCGCGACGTCGCCCAGCACGGGAGGTGACGGCACCGGGTCACCCGCGAGAGCTGCGTCGACGTCACGAAAGAACCACGGCCGCCCCAGACATCCACGACCGACGACGACGCCGTCGCAGCCAGTGGTGCGCATCATGTCGACCGCATCGTGCGCCGCCCAGATGTCGCCGTTGCCCAACACCGCCATACCCTGACCGCCGACGGCGGCGACGAGTTCGGCGACGGCACGCCACTCGGCCGAGCCGGAGTAGAGCTGGTCGGCCCATCGTGCATGTAAGGCGATCGCGGCGATTCCAGAATCGAGAGCGATTCGGGCCAAGGTCGGCGCCGTCGGTGTGTCCGGATCGAGCCCTCGGCGGAACTTGATGGTCACCGGAACGGACCGACCGTCGAGCGCGCCGGCATCATTGGCGGCACGGACGGCCGACTCGAGTAGGTCGCGCACCACCGCGGTGCGTAGAGGTAACGCCGCTCCCCCACCGGCTCGTGTCACCTTGGGCGCGGGGCAGCCGAGGTTGAGATCGACGTGGTTTACGCCATGTTCTGCGATAACTCGGCGGATCGCCTCGGCACACACGGTCGGATTAACGGCGTAGAGCTGCAGCGAGCGGGGCCGTTCGCTGGGGCCAAAGGAGGCCCGCAGCGCCGACTTTGCGTTGCCCTCAACAATCGCTCGAGCCGAGACCATCTCGCTGACGAAAAGCCCGCCGCCACCGAAGGACCGGCACAGTTCGCGAAACGGCGCGCTGGTGACCGCGGCCATCGGGGCCAACACGACCGGCGAGTCGACGCTGAGCGCGCCGATCTGCAAGGGCCGCACCATGGGGTCAATAGTCGCAGACGTCGGGCGGGCACAGTCGCAGACGTCGGGCGGGCACAGTCGCAGACGTCGGGCGGGCACAGTCGCAGACGGGGCCAGCAACGTCGCAGAGCGGCCGCCACTGAGCGCGACATTTGTTCTGGCCGTGACGCTCTGCGGGCCAGATTCCCACAACTGGTGTTGCCCATAGGCACTACGGGTCGAAGTTTTTTCGCCGGAAATGGCCCGCTGCGCGCTCCTAACCGTTGCTCAGGAGCGTTCATTCGGCAACTCTCCCATCATGTCCGCCACTCTTGGCGCGCGCTAGGCCCGCATAGGGGGCCCCATTTGCCCAGGTTGTGCCCATGTTGGGACGTACAGCGGGTTGCACTACCACGGTGGGCGTTGTTACTGTGCGTCAACCTTTGGCGAACGGAGCTTCAACCATGGTCGCTACCACAGTCCGTGATACACAGAACGAGACTCGCATTCGACGCCCCCGCCGGCAACGGCGCCACGCGGCGCTCGTCGGGTCACTCGCACTGCTGGCCTCATCGGTCGTAGCTGGGTTCGGACCTGCGATCAACGATGCCGGCGCCGTCACGTCGGTGTCGGGCGTCGTTAACGCGTACTACCCCGTGTCGTCGGTCGCCGGAAACACCGTGACGGTCGGCGCGCCCACGGGCACCTCGCACACGCTGGCGGCCGGCGACAAGGTCATGTTGATCCAGATGACCGGTCAACCGCCGGTCAACGGCGGCAGCATGGGTGTGTACGACGTGACGACAGTGTCGGCGGTGGCCGGCTCGTCGATCACGCTCGACGTCATCTCGCGGACCTATGAGTCAGGCGAGGCCGTGCAGCTGGTGTGGATGCCGCACGACACCTCGGGTGTGAGCGTGACCGGCGCCGTAACGGCGCGGCCGTGGGACGGCCACACCGGCGGCGTGGTGGCCCTGTCGGGTAGCACGCTCACGCTCGGCGCCGATATCGACGCGAGCGCAACCGGATTCGCGAACGACGGAGCCGGCACACGTTTGGCGGCCACAGATGACGTGACCGCAGTCGCGGCGGGCACCGGTGGCGGTGGGTCACCCGGCGAAGGTCACGACGGCGGCGCGGC
The DNA here is from genome assembly GCA_964635475.1 of uncultured Acidimicrobiia bacterium. Lineage (GTDB taxonomy): Bacteria > Actinomycetota > Acidimicrobiia > Acidimicrobiales > CAZWPY01 > CAZWPY01. The sequence goes on along the minus strand of CAZWPY010000109.1, from coordinate 299 downwards.
CAGCGACGGCGGGGTCGGCGGCACCGCCGGCGGCGGAATTGGCGGCGGCGGCGGAATCACCGGCGGCGGCGGCCTGGGCGGCGCTGGCATGGGCGAAGTCCCTCCGCTCAACGGCACGAGCGCACAAGCGCCCGGCGTCGATGGTGGTAGCGGCTTCGTCACAACGAACTTCCAGGGTGGAACCGGCGCCGGTGGCGGCGGCGGCGTGCTGCCGAGTCTCCCCGTCCTGGGGCAGCTCGCCGAAATGACGGTGTCCGGGTGGCGGGACCTGTTGACGACACTGCCCCCAGTGGACGGCA
>CAZWPY010000108.1:0-9327 GCA_964635475.1 uncultured Acidimicrobiia bacterium | reverse complement strand
CGCGACGTGGTGATGCTCCGACACCGGCCGCACCGGCCGCAAGACCCGCCGCTGTCCCTCAGCGGAGATCCGCTCCAGCTGGTCGAGCGCCCGAGTCACGTAGGCCGGGCGTGCGAGAGTGGTACGACCAGGGCGGGCGGCGGCCGGGAGCGGGTCGGGTTGGGTGCTCATTGATCGAGCCCAGAGGTCCGACCATAGACTTTCATGACACGGTCGAGCGCACTGCGCACGGTGTCGCCGATAAGGCCTATCTCGTCGGGTTCGGTGGTCAGCGGCGGCACGATGGGAATCGCCGTGCCGAGCGACCGCAGCAGCACGCCGGAGCGGACGCACTCGGTACTGACTCGCCGGGCCGTGAGCGCTGGCAGGGTGGGATCGATCTCGATCGCGCCCAGCAGGCCGAGGTGGCGGACCCCGACGACGCAGGGGTGGTCGACGAGCGAGTCGAGCATGTCGGCAAACAGCGGCGCCATCGCCTGGACGTGTTCGAGTGTTCGCAACTCCTCGAGCAGTTCCATGTGGCGGAGGGCGACTGCTGCCGCGACGGCGTTTCCACCGTAGGAGTGGCCGTGATACAGCGTCCGTTCCGACAAGTCGGGGCCCAAGAACGCCTCGAACACCCGCTCGTTTGCGATGGTCGCGGCCATCGGCAGGTAGCCGCCGGTGAGCCCCTTGCCGACGACGATGATGTCGGGCCGCCAGCCGCAGAGGTCGCTTGCGAACAAGTGCCCCGTGCGCCCGAACCCGACGGCGACCTCGTCGGCGATCAGCAGGGTCGAGGTCTCTCGGCACGCGTCGGCGATCAGGCGCATCTGCTCGGGCGTTGTCGTCAACATGCCCGCGGCGCCCTGCACGAGCGGTTCGACGATCACCGCCGCGGGACGGTGTGCCCGGATGGCCGCTGCAGCCACCTCTCCGGCGGCGGGGTGGTCGTAGCCCGGCGTACGCAGCGTGGGAAAGCGCAGCGGGTCAAGCATGGAGGTGCCGAAGCCGCCGTCACCGAGAGACAGGGCTCCGATCGTGTCGCCGTGGTAGGCGTTGCCGAGCGCGAGAAAACGCGATCGTGGTTGGCCGACGTTCGCCCAATACTGGTACGCGATTCGGGCTGCCTGTTCGACCGCCGCCGCCCCATCCGAGGCGTAGATAACGTGAGCGCTATCGACGGGACAATGTTTCACGAGTAGCTCGGCCAGTTTAATACTGGAAACAGTTCCATTACCGAGCAAAGTTGCGTGAGCCAACGTCTCGAGCTGGCGGGTCGCCGCTTGGGTGAGTCCTGGGTGGCAGTGGCCGAGCGTGGTCACCCAGAGGGAGCTGAACGCGTCGAAGTACCGTTTGCCAGCGACGTCGATGAGCCAGCGACCTTCGCCGCGTTCGACGATGACGGGCTCGTTGTCGAGATACGTCGACATCTGCGTGAAGCCGTGCCACACGACAGCGGCGTCGCGTTGCGCCCACTGCGTGGCGACCTGTGTGTCGGTCCGACTGGCGGCCGGTGCGTCTGTCCGGGTCGGCTCGGGCAGCGGCGTCATACGCGGGTTTGCCTTCCTTGGGGGGCTGTGCGTGGCGCCGATCGGCGTCGGCGGGTTGTCGACGTTACGCCGTTGTAGTCGTGCGCCCGTAACCTGCACGGCGATGGACGAGATGTCGACGGGGCAAAGAGTGTTGGACGCGGCGCGTGTGGCGCTGTTGGAGGAACGCCGCAGGCTGACCGACTCGGAGTTGCGAGAGCTCGCCACGGTCGGCCGTGCCGAACTCGGCGCCCTGCTCGGCCTTGCTCACGACGTGCGCGTCTCGTGGTGCGGGCCGCAGGTCGAGGTCGAGGGCATCTTGTCGGTCAAGACCGGTGGGTGTCCGGAGGACTGCCAGTTTTGTTCGCAGTCAGCGGCCTATTCGGAGCAATCTGAGGTCCTGGCATCGGGGTTCCTCGAGACCCAACAGGTGCTCGACGCGGCCCGCGAGACAGCCAAAACCGGGGCAACGGAGTTCTGTTTGGTCCTCGCTATCCGCGGGCCCGACGAACGGACGATGTCCCGGCTACTGGAGCTCGTTGCGTTGGTTCGTGAGCAGACGGGCCTCAACGTCGCGATCTCGGCCGGGATCCTGACCGCGGATCAGGCCGCTCGGTTCGCGGCCGCCGGCGTGCATCGTTACAACCACAATGTGGAGACGGCTCGTTCGTTCTTCGGCGAAATCGTCTCGACGCACACCTGGGAGGAGCGGGCCGAGACCTGCCGACTCGTCACCGAGCACGGCATGGAACTGTGCTGCGGCGTCTTGCTCGGAATGGGCGAGTCGGACGAACAACGTATGGAGCTGCTGCTCGAGTTGCGAGAGCTGCGACCCGCTGAAGTGCCGATCAACTTCTTGAACCCGCGGCCGGGGACGCCGTTGGCGCTGCGTTCGTTGACTCCCGCGCACGACGCGCTGCGCTGGATCGCGCTGTTCCGGCTGGGTTTGCCCGATGTCTTGTTGCGGTACGCAGGCGGGCGTGAGGTGACCCTTGGCGACATGCAAGAGGCGGGAATGACCGGTGGTATCAACGCGTTGATCGTTGGCAACTACCTCACGACCCTCGGACGGTCAGTCGACGAGGACCTCGACATGTTGGCGCGGCTGAAGATGCCGGTCGCGCAGCTCACCGGTGTCCTGTGACGAGAAAGTAAGGGATTCGATATTGAAAGCACTATCGGGGTCATCGTGAAACGACGTGGAACATATGAATGACGAGCCAGATCAGGCCGTGAGTGGCCCCGAGAACCGCTGTTTCGGCTGCTCGCCAACGAACCCGATCGGTTTGCAGTTGTCGTTTCGGACGAGCGGCGAGCAGGTCGAAGCGGACTTCATCGGGCGTGATGATCACTGCGGCGTTCCGGGGGTCGTGCACGGCGGGATCGTGATGACGGCGATCGACGAGGCGATGGGTTACGTCATCCACTCGGTGGCCGACTCGATCAGCGTCACCAAGTCGGCGAGCACCGACTTCCGTCGGCCGGTGTGGGTGGGGGCCGCCCATCGGGTTCGAGCTCGAATCGATCGGATCGAGGGAGCCGACGTGTTCGCGTCGGGCGAGGTGGTCGACGCGAACGGCAAGATCTGCGCACGCGGCCGGGCTCACTTCGTGACCCTGTCGCCAGAGCGGGTCAAGAAGGCCTTTGGCGACAGAGCAGCGGCCGCCGTTCGCACGGTGCAGGCGGCGAGACCGGCACGTTCGTGAACGAGCCGGCGAGTTCGTGAAGGGGTCAGCGAGTGTGGTGAACGGCCAGCGAGTGGGTGAACCGACCACCGAGTTCGTGAAGGAGCCGTGATGAAGTGCGGAGTGACGATGTTTGCGACCGACGTGTCGGCCCCTGTGGCCGACGTTGCCCGGGCGGCCGAGGCGCGGGGCTTTCACTCGTTGTGGCTCCCCGAACACACGCACATCCCGACCAGTCGGCGGACGCCGCCGCCGACGGGCGATTCGGTTTTGGCCGAGGAGTACAAACGCACGCTCGACCCGCTTGTCGCGCTCGCGACCGCAGCGGCGCTCACGTCGACAATTCGGCTCGGGACCGGGATCGCGTTGCCGGCGCAGAGGGAGCCGATCGTGACGGCGAAAGCGGTTGCGACACTCGACCACGTGTCGGGCGGCCGGGTCGATTTCGGGATCGGGTACGGCTGGAACGCCGATGAACTTGCCCACCACGGCGTTGCGATGAACGAGCGGCGGGCGGTGGTGCGCGAGCGAGTGATGGCGATGCAGGCGCTGTGGACTCAGGAGGTTGCGGCCTATCACGGGACCCACGTCGAGTTCGCTGAGAGTTGGTCGTGGCCCAAACCGGTGCAGCCGCGCCTGCCGGTGCTGCTCGGCGGTGCGGCGGGCCCGACGTTGTTCGCCCACATTGCTGAGTACGGCCAGGGTTGGATTCCGGTCGGCGGTGCGGGAGTAGCTGCGTCGCTGCCGGGGCTGTACGAGGCGTGTGTTGCGGCCGATCGCGACCCGGCCGACGTGCGGATCGTGCCGTTCGGCTCCTTTCCGACGCCGGGCAAGTTGGACCACTACGCACAGGCGGGGGTGACCGAGTGCGTGTTTCGGCTACCCAGTGCTGGCCTCGGCGAGGTGACTCGTGCGCTCGACGAGTGGACCGCAGTAGTGCGCGAGTGGGCCGGCGAGTCCTGACCGCGTCATGACGTCGAGCACCGCGCCATGACGCGATCGCGGCTGTAAGAACGCCGCGCGAGTAGTGGTGCCACACGGGGCGGCAGTGCGCGAGCGAGACTGACGTCACGCCGCCACAAAGGAGGGTCCCTATGGCCCGGCACATCCGCGCAGTTCTGGTTGCAGTCGCGACGCTTGTGGGGGTGAGCGCGTGCGATCCACCGCCCGCGCCGACGCCGTCGATCCCGGTCGACAACACCGTGGTGCTGCGCTTCCAGGCCCGCAGCGTCGATGCAGCGCCGTGGATCGCTCTGCTCGACGTGCCGGAGGTGACCGTGTACGCCGACGGTCGGGTCGTGCGCGCGACGCGCGGCGCCCCCGGTCGGATGCCGTTGTACTCGGTCGTGCAGCTCGACTCCAACGGCCTCGCGCAGGTCATGGCACAGGCAGCCGCGGCGGGGCTGTCGGCCTCGAACTCGTTGCTGGGCGCCTCCGAGTGCGACGTGGCCGCGCCGATCACGACCATCTCCTACTCCTGGAACGGCGTGTCAGCCGTGAGCCGAGTGGCCGACTTTGCCGGGCCAACCATCGGTGTGTCGTGTCCGGTCAGCGCGGCGGAGGCGGAGTTGCGAGCCCGGCAAGTGGGGTTCCGCACGTGGATCAATTCGGTTGAAAGTTCGTTGTTGCCCAACGTCGTACGCGGCTTGCGTCCCTACCCGAGCGCGGGCGTCGCAGTGATGTGGTACGGCCGAGCCGCGACCACGGGTCTCGACGTTCAGCAGTGGCCAGCGATTCTCGCGCCGCCGACACAGAACCCCAGTGTCGAGTTGCGCGGGTCGTTGTGCGAGGTGCGCTCAAGTTTCGTCGAGGTTCTTGGCACCTGGCTGGTCGGATTGCGCAACACGCTCGACACCGTCTGGCTCACGCCGGTCGGTCCGTATCGGGCGGTGATCCGTCCGCTCCTTGGCGACGAAACGAGCTGCACGAGCCTCGCGTAATGACGGGGAACGACGGCAGGCAACGGGGAACGGCGGGGAACGAAAAGCCGCCCGTACGCGACGGAATCACTAGTCCCGACGTGAGGAGTCGTTTCATGAAAAGGCGTCTAGTTCGACTGGTGTGCGGTGCCCTGCTGGCGACGGCGCTTGGTGCGTGTGACCCGCCCGCGCCGCCGGTGCCGCTCGACAACCGGGTGGTGTTTTCCTCGGACTACCTCGGCGGTTTCACTGGATTTCCACACGACTTCGACAACGCGACCCGTTTGACTGTGTTCGCGGACGGTCGTGTGGTGTGGCACTACCAAGTGCGCACGACGATTTACCCGCAGCCGGCGCTGTGGATGCCGGTGCAAATGCGTGTGTCGGCCGAGGGCGTGCGATTTGTCCGAAGAGTCGCGGCGCAAGCGGGTTTGACGACAGCGCACCGGTGGGTCGGCCCGCAAACTTGTATAGCAGATGTGGGATATGCCAGATACGTACTAGATGGCGCGGTTACGACCGTGTACGGGCCGGGAGCGTCGTGTCCGTCGGTGACCGCCGAGGAACTGGCTGCCCGCAAGGCCTTAGAGGCGTTGGACGGATTCATTCTTAGTCCAGAAGTGAACTTGAGCAAATACCAAACCGAGGCGCTGCGAACGATGCCGTTCGACCAAATCGCCATCGCATGGCAGGTGAACCCGCCGGCAGGTGACCCGGCTCTGGCGCAAACTCGGGCATGGCCCTCTGAGCTGATTCCGCTTGGCGCGGCAAGCCCACGCAAGGTCCTCACCGGCTTCTGCGAGGTCCGCTCGGGCGCCGACGCCATCGGCACGTGGCTGCTGGCTGCGCAGTCCAATACGGCCACCGTATTCACTCAGGGCGCCGCCAAGTACCGGGTCTGGTTCCGGCCGATGTTGAGTTCCGAGACCGATTGCGCGTCGATGGTGCTGGCGGGCTCGTAGGCCGTGGGTTTCGAGACGCCCACGGGCGACGAGTTGCGGCGCGGCGCGTCGGGCTGGGGGCGGTTTTTGGCCGTGGCCTTCGTCGACGATCCGTTTATGTCGTGGCTGTTCGGCTCGTCGGCCCGGCTTGTGGAACACCTGGCGGGGTACTACCGCCGTGATGTGCAACACCGGCTCGCGAGTCAGGCGCACGCGGTTGTCGAACCGGGGCGGGGGATTGCCTTTTGGCACCCGCCCGGCCAGGCCGGCGTCTCGCCACGCGTGCAGCGGGCGATCATGCCGGCCTTTATCCCGGCGGCGATTCGTCACCCCTGGCGGACCCGCAGGGCTGCGATGGTGACTCGGTCGTTGCTCGCGTCGCATCCGACCGAGCCGCACTGGTATTTGAGCCACTTGGCGGTTGCGCCCGATGCGCGACGCCAGGGCCTGGGCCGGGCGCTGGTGGACGCGGGCGTTGCGCTCGCGACGCAGGCGGGCGTTGGTGCCTACTTGGAGACGGCGAACCCGGCGAACCTGCCGCTGTATCGGCGGGCTGGTTTTGACGAGGTCGGCTGCGTGGCGCTCGACGACGTGCCGCCCGTGTGGCAGCTGTGGCGCCCGTACTCCTGAGCTGGCCGGGCTGCTGGGCTATCCGGGCTGCTGGGCTATCCGGGCTGCTGAGCTGTCCGGGTCGGGGAACCGGGGTCAGCGGCCGGCGTAGACCGGGGCGCTGGCAGCGAGTCCGCTGGGCAGCTGGACGTGCGCGCGGTGGCGGCCGCGAGGTAGCACGAGGGCGGGGATCGGCACGCGCCGGACCCGGGCGCGGCGACCGGGGCCGTTCAAGCTGAGCAAGAGCAGCGCGGCGGCGAGGGGCTTTTCGACCGCAAGCCGGCGGCGCGAGCGACGGCCCCCGAGTAACCAGGCGGCCCGCGCACGGCTTGCGTGCGATCGGCCCTCGGGTCGGATCGGCTCGGCCTCGGCGGGGGAGTCCCACAACTGGGGCGTCGGACCTCCGTCGAGCGACCCGGGCGGACCAGGTTCGTTCTCGTCGCGGTTGCTGTCGACTGTGCTGCCGCTGTCGACTGTGCTGCCGCTGTCGACTGTGCTGTCGCTGTCGGCTGTGCTCTTGTGATCGGCGAGGGGCGGGGCCCCGGCATCCTCTTCGAACACGGGGTTGGGGGCCGTCGGCTCGTCCGCGATGTCGAAACGGAGCTGGTCGCCGACAACTGCGGGCAACTCGAGCGTCGGCTCGTGCACGTGCTCGCTACTGTCGACCTGGTCCGGAGGTGGATTGGGGGCCTGGTCGGCTCCGGGCGCCTGGTGGGAGCCGGGCGCCTCATGGGGGTCGGGCAACTCGATGGTTGGTAACGCCGCTTTGCGGCGAGCGCGAGCGCCGCGGGAGCCCGCCTGCGCGTGGAGGATCCACGCGACGAGGGCGATCAGCGCGGCGACACCAAACCCGAACGCGAGGCGCAGCGGCCACACGCTTCGTTCCGTGGTGCTGGCTGCGGCGGTGGCGCTGTTGAGTTCGTTGACCGTTGCCGCGCTGCCGACGACGATCTGCTGGGTGGACTCGCCGGCCGCCGGCGCCGGCACGGTGAGGGTCTGCCGTTGCTCGTCGTAAGTGAACTCGGCCGCGCGGCCGTTGAGCGCGAGACGAAATCCGGTCCAGGCAGCGGCCGGGACATAGATCTCGGTCGCCGCCTCGGTCGCCGATGCCGTTGCCGCCTGCGCCGCCGCCTCAGTCGCCTGCACCGGCTCGACCGATAACGACAAGGTGCCCGTGTCGGCATTCCACCGCACGTCGACGGGCCGGCCAGCGATCGCGCGCGGGTACGGCCTTTCCAAAGCAGCGAACGCGGGTTTGTCGGCGCCCGCCGCGTCGAGCGGAAAGGCCCCACCTCCGCGACCCCACGCCGCATAGATCCAGCCAGAAGTCGTGTCGTCGAAAAGCTTGTCGGCCTTGGCTACGTAACTGCCGGCGTCGGCCGATGCGAAGTCGGGCACCTCCCAGGGCCCGCCGATCACCGGAACCCCCTTCTGTGCGCCGAAACCGCCGACCGATGCGGCGAAGGCGCCGAACGCGTCGATCCCACCGTTGCTCGCGGTCGGTACGGTTGATTCGGCCTCGGTTGCTCCTGACACCGGTGGTGCCGAGTCGAGGCCGAGACTTTGCGCCGGATCGGTGAAGCCGGCGAAAAGCGCGGTGTGTGGCGGCATCTCGTCGTAGCCGATTGCTCGGCCCGAGGTGACGGCCACCGACGTCGGCCACAACACCCACGGCCCCGGGTCGGCGCCGCGGATCACCTCAGTCAGGCCGGTGAACAGCGTCTGGTAGACCTCGGCCTCCAACCGCGTTGCGGTGTCGCCAAACGTCTCGCCGGCGCGCCCTTTGCCATACGGCGCCTCAAGGATTTGGTAACCCAACACCGCCGAGTGGCCCGCGAGCGACTCGGCCAACGTCGACCACACCCGCCCGAGTGCGAGTTGTCCGTTGGGTGTGGTGAGTAACCCGTCCCAGGCGTTTTGCAATGCTGGCTGGAGTTCAGTGAGGAATTGCGCCCCGCGTGGTTCGAACTCCTCGCCGTCGGGGTCGGTGATCCAGTCGGGATAACCGACGCCGCCGAAGGCCTCGCCGAACAACTCCTGATTCAGATCGACGATGACGCGTAAGCCGGCGAGGCCGGCGGCGTCGACGAACTCGACGAGTTCGTCTAGATATTCCTGATCGAACTGTCCGGGCTCGGGCTCGAGGTCGCTCCACACCACGGCGACGCGCACCACCGAGAAGCCGCGGCGAGCAATGTCGACGAGGTCGCTGGTCGTCGTCCCGAAGGTCGCAGCTTCGCCCGTGGCCGGGGCGCCGAGGTGGCGGCCGACGGTCACCCCACGCACCAGCACCGCACGCCCCTGCTCGTCGGTGAGGTACGAAACGGGCTGGGTCCCCGAGTGGCCGACGACGGGGGCAGCGCCGCTCGCGACGGGCGCCGGCGCCGCTGCGAGCACCAGCGCCGCGAGTGCCAGTGCGCGCAATGGGCGCGCGCGCCAGCGAGTCGAACGCGCGCCGAACCGAGCCAACTCCACCCCTTTCCGGGCAAGGAGCCTACGTTGCCGACGACGTAGTCCCGAGGACACCGACCGCGGCGCGGCCAGCGCTGGCGGTGCCGGCGAGGGTGCCGGTGTGGGTGCAAACTGCCGGTATGCGTATCGAGCTCCCCAGCGGTGCTTCAGCCGAGGCAGCCCGACCTGTTGGCAATCCGTCGATGGGGCT
>CAZWPY010000107.1:1512-9476 GCA_964635475.1 uncultured Acidimicrobiia bacterium | reverse complement strand
CACCACAACGTCGACGATCTCGGCACGCGCCGGGTCGGTCAACACCTCCAGCGCGCGGGCGCGATCAGAGTCCGCTTCGGTTCTCGTCGCCTGAATCGACACAAGCCCTCCCTCTTTGGTCGCCCGACCGTACTCTTGGGCTGATGAACGCTCGACGCGCCGCCGCCCTCCTCGTGCTGACGCTGGCCTCGGCGGGATGTGCCAACAGCGATCCGGCCAACAAGACGGCCGAGCCGGCCAACAAAGCAGCCGAGACGACGACGAGCGAGCGGTCGGCGACGACGTCACAACGCGCGACTGAAACATCACGCACGACCCGATCGGAAGCCGCGAGTCCAAACGACGAACGAGCCATCCGTCGTCTGAACTGGCGTGAGGTCATCGACGCGACGCCGGGAATCACCATCGATGAGTCCTCCACCGAGGAGTACAACCAGCCCTACATCGGTTACGCGAATACCAGTTTGTACGGCTACGTCGAGATCGACAGCGTGGAATTTGCCGACCTCGACGGCGATGGCGTCGAGGAGGCGTTCCTGCCGGTGTGGTCCGGCGGCACTGCGGGCGGGACAGGCCTGCTCGCCTACCGCCTCGACCCGGCCAGCGGCGACCCGCTCCTGGTCGGCCCAACCGACTTCTACGACAGCTTCGGCTACAAGACGTGGTTCGACATCACCGACGACACGCTGACCGTTACTGAAGTCACCGGCAACGGATGGGAGGCGAACTGCTGTTGGTCAGGAACGGTCTCTCGCGAGTTCCGCCTCCGTGGCGGCGCGCTCGAACAAGTGGGCGATGCGCACGAGCAGGGTGAACCGTTCGCCCGCTCAATGACCGTCGAACGTTTCTACCAATTTGTCGCAGACGGCGAGTACGAGCTGGCCTATGACCAGCTAAGCCCGAGCTTCCAAGCCGAGAACCCCTTCCCGAAGTGGCGCGACGGATACACCACTACAACAGCGCTCGACTACCACGTGGCTGAACCCGAGTCCGACGACGCGCCGGTACAGATCGTCTTGCGCGCCACCGACACCACCGACGGCGAATCGATCACCCATACCTACTCCGGCGAGTGGACCCTGACCTACTCGGTCGATCAACACCAGTGGCTACTCGATCACGCCGACATCCAGCTCGGCGGCGAGTTCCCCACCGACGAGTAGACCCGAAGTAGAGCGCCGAAGTAGGCCCGAAGCAGCTACAGGCTCAGCGGCGCGGGTAGTTCGGTCTCGCCCATCAGGAACTGGTCGACCGCAGCAGCGCAACTGCGGCCCTCGGCGATGGCCCACACGATCAAGCTTTGCCCCCGGCCCATGTCACCGGCCACGAACACGCCGTTGACCGAACTCATCCACTGCTTCGAGCGCACCACGTTGCCACGCGCATCGAGCTCGACGCCGAGATCAGTGAGCAACCCCTCGCGCTGCGGACCAAGAAATCCCATAGCCAAGAACACATACTGCGCGGGGATCTCGAAGTCGGAGCCCGCCACCGGATCAAACCGCATCCGGCCGTCCTCGACCACTTGGCGCACCTCCACGAGATGCAACGCGCGCACTCGGCCGTTCTCGTCGCCGAGGAACTCGACAGTGTTCACGCTGTAAAGGCGCTCACCGCCCTCTTCATGCGCCGAGGCCACGCGATAGATCACCGGCCAGGTCGGCCACGGGTTGGCCGGCGACCGCTCAAGGGGCGGCTTGGGCATGATTTCCAACGACGTCACCGACCGGGCACCTTGGCGATGCGCGGTGCCGATGCAGTCGGCGCCGGTGTCGCCACCGCCGATCACCACCACGTCGGCTCCCTCAACGTGGATGGGCGACCGCTCCATGTCGCCCAGTTGCACCTTGTTGGCCAGCGGCAAGAACTCCATCGCTTGGTGGATCCCGCCCAACTCACGACCCGGTACGGGCAGGTCGCGCCAAGCAGTCGCACCACCGGCGAGCACGACAGCGTCGAAGTCTTCTCGAAGTTGCGCCGCAGTGACATCGACGCCCACGTTGGTGTTGGGGCGAAACAGGGTGCCTTCGGCAGTCATCTGTTCGAGGCGACGATCGAGGATCGCCTTTTCCATCTTGAACTCGGGGATGCCGTACCGCATCAAGCCACCGATCCGGTCGGCACGTTCAAACACCGTGACCGAATGCCCTGCGCGAGTGAGCTGTTGCGCGGTGGCCAAGCCCGCCGGCCCCGAACCCACCACGGCCACCTTCTTGCCCGTCAACACGGCGGGTCGTTGCGGCGTGACTCCGCCCGCAGCAAAGGCGTGTTCGACGATCTCGACTTCCACTTGTTTGATCGTGACCGCGGGCTGATTAATGCCCAATACGCACGCCGCCTCGCATGGCGCCGGGCAGAGGCGACCAGTGAACTCAGGGAAGTTGTTGGTCATGTGCAGCCGCTCGCTCGCGGCCGCGAAATCACCTTTAAACACAAGGTGATTCCACTCGGGGATCAAGTTGCCCAGCGGGCAGCCGTTATGGCAAAACGGGATGCCACAGTCCATACAACGACCGGCTTGACGCGTGAGCACCCTGTCGTCGAAGTCCTCATAGACCTCACGCCAGTCGTGCACTCGCAGCGCCACGGCCCGCCGCGTCGGCAGCTCACGTTCACGATGTTTGAGAAATCCGCCCAGTTCGCCCATGTCTCGTCTTTCCTCTACTCGTCGTTCCGCCCGGGGCCCGGTCAGCCCCGCGCCGCGGCCATGACAGCCGCCACCGGGTCCTCGCCTGACTCTTCGGCGCGCCTCATGGCATCGAGCACCCGTCGATAGTCCTTTGGCATGACCTTCAAGAACCGGTCGGCTTCGTCCTCCCAGCTCTGCAGGATGCGGTTGGCGACCTCAGAATCGGTCTCGGCCTCGTGGCGCGAGATGATCGCCCGCAGTTCGGCCTTGTCGTCGTCGGTCAAGGCCTCGACGTCGACCATCTCGTAGTTCACGAGCCCACGAAACGCGAGGGCCGGGTCGTACACGTAGGCCACACCGCCCGACATTCCCGCACCAAAGTTGCGGCCCGTCGGACCCAACACCACGACTCGACCGCCGGTCATGTACTCACAGCCGTGGTCGCCCACGCCCTCCACGACAGCTGTCGCCCCCGAGTTGCGTACACAGAAACGTTCGCCGACCACACCACGGATGTAGGCCTCACCCGATGTCGCTCCATAAAGCAAGACGTTGCCCGCGATGATGTTCTGCTCGGCAGCAAACGGAGCGTCGGGCGAGGGGTAGATCGCCAGCCGACCACCCGACAGACCCTTACCGACGTAGTCGTTGGCGTCGCCCTCCAGACGCATCGTGATCCCCGCGGGCACGAATGCGCCAAAGCTCTGCCCGGCGCTGCCCCGAAACACGATCTCGATCGTGTCATCGGGCAAACCCGCGCCGCCGTAGCGGCGTGTGACTTCCGCGCCGAGCATGGTGCCGACGGTGCGGTTGACGTTACGAATGGGCATCTCGATGTTCACCGGCCGCCGGTCGACCAGCGCAGATCGGCACAGTTCGATGAGTCGCACGTCGAGCGCCTTGTCGAGCCCGTGATCTTGGCTCTTGGTGCAGTGCAGATCCTGTTCGTAGGGGAACTCGGGCACGTGCAACAGCGGCGTCAGATCGAGGCCATGCGCCTTCCAGTGGTCGACCGCGGCAGTGGTGTCGAGCAATTCAGCGTGGCCGACTGCCTCGGCAATGGAGCGAAAACCGAGTTGCGCCAGGTGCTCACGCACCTCGGTCGCGATGAACTCGAAGAAATTCACCACAAACTCGGCCTTGCCCGAAAAGCGTTCCCGCAGTTCAGGATTCTGCGTGGCAATCCCGACTGGACACGTGTCGAGGTGACAGACCCGCATCATGATGCAGCCCGACACGACCAGCGGCGCCGTCGCGAAGCCGAACTCCTCGGCGCCGAGCAACGCGCCGATCACGACGTCACGACCGGTCTTCAGCTGGCCGTCGACCTGGACCACGATGCGGTCGCGCAAGCCGTTGAGTAACAGCGTTTGTTGCGTTTCCGCGAGGCCCAGTTCCCACGGTGCACCTGCGTGTTTGAGCGATGTCAGCGGGCTCGCACCCGTGCCACCGTCGTGCCCCGAGATCAGCACGACGTCGGCATGGGCTTTCGACACACCCGCCGCGACCGTTCCCACGCCGACCTCAGCCACCAACTTCACGTGCACCCGGGCCTTGTTGTTGGCGTTTTTCAGGTCGTGAATGAGCTGCGCGAGATCCTCGATCGAATAGATGTCGTGGTGTGGCGGCGGGCTGATCAGCCCCACGCCGGGAGTGGAGTGCCGCGTCTTCGCGATCCAGGGATAGACCTTGGCACCGGGCAGCTGGCCGCCCTCGCCCGGCTTTGCGCCTTGCGCCATCTTGATTTGGATGTCGTCGGCGTTCACCAAGTATTCGCTGGTCACCCCGAAGCGCCCCGACGCAACCTGTTTGATCGCCGACCGACGCAAGTCGCCATTCGCGTCGGGCGTAAAGCGATCCGGGTCCTCGCCGCCTTCGCCGGTGTTCGACTTCGCTCCGAGGCGGTTCATCGCGATCGCGAGCGTTTGGTGGGCTTCGGCTGAAATCGAGCCGTAACTCATCGCTCCCGTGGAGAAACGCTTCACGATCTCGCTCACGGGCTCCACTTCGTCGAGCGGCACGGGCGGGCGAACGCCGTCCTTGAAGCGGAAGAGACCCCGAAGCGTCATCAACCGGCCGGCCTGGTCATCGACCATCTGCGTGTACTCGCGGAAGATGTCCATCCGACCCGAGCGAGTGGAGTGCTGCAGCCGGAACACCGTCTCAGGGTTGAAAAGGTGCGCCTCGCCCTCACGGCGCCACTGGTACTCGCCGCCGACCTCGAGCTCACGGTGCGCCCGAGCGCTCGACCTGGTTGGGTACGCCACGGCATGGCGTTTGGCGACTTCGGCGGCCACCTCATCGAGGCCGATGCCACCAAGGCGGCTGACCGTGCCGGTGAAGTACTTGTCGACCAAGTCCGAACCCAGGCCGATCGCTTCGAACACCTGCGCGCCTCGGTAACTCGCCACCGTCGAGATGCCCATTTTCGACATCACCTTGAGCACACCCTTGCCGGCGGCCTTGATGTAGTTGCGCACGGCCTTGTGCGCGTCGACATCTGTGAGGATGCCGCGGCCGATCATGTCCTCGATCGACTCAAAGGCGAGGTACGGGTTGATGGCCGACGCGCCGTAACCCAGCAGCAAACACAGGTGGTGCACCTCGCGGGCGTCGCCGGACTCCACCAACAAACTGACCCTGGTGCGGGTCTTGCGACGAATGAGGTGGTGGTGGATGGCCGACGTGATGAGAAGTGACGGGATCGGCGCCAAGTCCTTGTTCGAGTCACGATCGGACAGAACCAAAACCTTGACGCCGTCGGCAATCGCCTTGTCGGCCTTGTCGCACAGCTCATCAAGCCGCTCGGCCAACGCCGCCCCGCCACCGGCCACTGGGTACAACCCGCGCAGCGTTCGTGCGGCAAACCCAGGAAAATCACCGTCGTCGTTGATGTGCATCAACTTCGCGAGCTCGTCGTTATCGATCACCGGATGGGGCAAGACGATCTGTCGACAATCAGCGGGGCTCGCATGCAAGACGTTGCCCTCAGGCCCAATCGTGCCCTGCAGCGACGTGACGATCTCCTCGCGGATGGCATCGAGCGGCGGGTTGGTGACCTGCGCGAAAAGCTGGATGAAGTAGTCGTACAGCAACCGGGAGCGGTTGGACAACACGGCCAACGGCGTGTCGGTACCCATCGAGCCGAGCGCCTCGACACCCGTGCGGGCCATTGGCGCAACGAGAATCGACAGTTCCTCACCCGTGTAGCCAAACGTCTGCTGGCGGCGCAACACCGACTCATGGGAGTACACCAAGTGTTCCCGGCCGGGTAGCTCCGCCAAGTGCACCAGCCCCGCGTGCAACCAATCCGCGTACGGCAACTCGTTGGCCAGTTCAGATTTGATCTCGCCGTCGCCGACGATGCGGCCGAGCTCGGTGTCGACGAGGAACATTCGTCCGGGCTGCAAACGGCCCTTTTGCACAACATCGGCCGGCTCGACCGCGAGCACGCCAGCCTCAGAAGCCATGATCACTCGATCGTCGGCGGTGACCCAGAACCGACTGGGACGCAGGCCGTTGCGATCGAGCACTGCGCCGATGACCGTGCCGTCGGTGAACGCAATCGACGCGGGACCATCCCACGGCTCCATCATCGAGCCATGGAAACGGTAAAACGCCCGGCGATCCGCGGGCATCGAACCGTGGTTCTCCCACGCCTCGGGGATCATCATCAACACCGCGTGCGGCAAGCTGCGGCCACCTAAGTGCAAGAACTCAAGCACTTCATCGAAACTCGCCGAATCCGAGCCGCCGGGCGTGCAGATCGGAAACAGCCGGTCGATGTCGCCGGGAAACAAGTCCGACGCGGCCAGCGCCTCGCGAGCGCGCATCCAGTTGCGGTTGCCCTGCACAGTGTT
Organism: uncultured Acidimicrobiia bacterium; assembly: GCA_964635475.1. Taxonomy (GTDB): domain Bacteria; phylum Actinomycetota; class Acidimicrobiia; order Acidimicrobiales; family CAZWPY01; genus CAZWPY01. The sequence goes on along the minus strand of CAZWPY010000107.1, from coordinate 2,987 downwards.
GATCTCGCCGTTGTGCGCGATGTAGCGGTACGGGTGCGCGAGCGGCCACGACGGGAACGTGTTGGTCGAAAAGCGGCTGTGCACCAAGGCAATGGCGCTTTCGAACTTCGGGTTCGTCAGGTCGGGAAAGAACTCACGCAGTTGCGGAGCGTCGAGCATGCCCTTGTACACCAGCGTTCGGCTTGACAGCGAGGCGAAGTAGACCCCGACCTCGTGCTCGACGCGTTTACGAGTGATGAACGCGGCGCGCTCCAATCGCAAGTCCTCTGAGAGGTCCTCGCCCACACCAGCGCTGAGCACGACCTGGCGAAAGCGCGGCTGCACACGCTGCGCTGTTGGACCAACGATTCCCTTGACGTAGGGCACGTCGCGCCAGCCGACCACCGCGAGCCCTTCAGAGCCAGCGATGCGCGCCACCTCGGCACACTGCTTGTCGGCCTCTTCGTCGTCGGTCGACAAGAAGGCAAGCCCGCACGCGTAACTCCCCGCCGGGGGCAATGCGACGGGAAACACCGAACGCAAGAAGCCATCGGGGATCTGCGTAAGGATGCCCGCGCCGTCGCCCGTGGTGGTCTCTGCCCCCGTGGCGCCGCGGTGGGCCAGATTCTCCAGGACCGTCAGGCCCTCGTCGACGATCGCGTGGCTCTTGCGGCCCTTCATGTGAACGACAAAGCCGACGCCGCACGCGTCGGACTCGTTCTCGGGCCTATAGAGGCCCTGGCGGGCCGGCAAGTCGGTGCTCAAGTCGAGCCGCGAAACGCGAGCTTCGGTACTCATGGCGTCGTCCTCGTGTCGGAGCTGGTGCAACGATCTGCTGACGGGACGACGTTGGCCCGGCGTGCAGGGACGATCAGTGTAGTTCGATCGCTTCGGGTTTGGCCGACGGATTTTGAACGGTGGCGTCCCGGAGTCATCGCTCGATTCGCCTATGACCGACAACGATCGACGCGTCGCCGCAACTGCAGCGTGCCGGCTACAACCCGGCGCGCTCGCCCACCGGAGCCGACGTCCGCCGAGGAGCCTCCTGGCTCAGCGCGAGCCAGGCCTCGCGAACCTCGGATGGGCCCCGGAGGTAAACGGCGATGCCGTTGCCCACACAGTCCAACCCAAAGGCCACGGCGCTCGCGCGGGATCGCCTCGACACGGCGAACCGGGGCGGATCGCCACACACCCGCGCCGAGCGGCCGACCCAGTAGCAGACGCTGTGCTTAGTGCTCGGGACGGTGTCGACACCGGGTCCGACCAGCTCCGCTCGCCACACCTTCTCGGAGCGGCGGCGAGTCTCTATAAGGCGCACTGCATCGACAACAACGTCTCGGCGCCGACCCAAACGACCGACCCTCACGCGCCCTGGCCCAACGACGCTCAGTCGCCGGGTGGTAGACCAGCCGAGCACCAGCAGCACGCCAGTCCAGGCCAGGAACAAGCCGAACCGACCGAATGTGAGAGCCATACCAACGAACTGGGCGGGAAGC
>CAZWPY010000107.1:0-1412 GCA_964635475.1 uncultured Acidimicrobiia bacterium | reverse complement strand
GGCTCCTCCGCGCATGGTGGCCCGAGCAAGTGCGCCCCACGCCACAGCCACGTCGGCGGGTCCGGTGAAGCGGACCCTGATCCCGCGGCGCAAACACTCCTGGGCAAACCCGATCGGGGTGAGGCGAAATCGAGAGCTGGTCGGATTCGAAAAACGCAGCGGCGATCCCTCCACTCGAATTCGCCCCCATCTCGGTAACCACAACACATGTGCTCGGCCGTCGATATCGGTCAACTCGATGCGCCAGCTCCCGCGCAGCCAGTGATCGTCGAGCGCCACCTGCGTCGCTGCGACCTCAAACTCCTCACGGCGTAACGCCCTCGATAGCTGCGCACGCTTGCCGTCGAGGAAGCGGCCGCGAATGCCCACCACCACCAACGGCAGCGCTGCAACCAACCCCGTCCCGAGGGCGAGCAGGAGATGCCGACCGAACCCGCCCCTCACAAATGGCGCAACCAGGGGATATGCGGCCGCCGGGACCCAACGGGAGTAGTGCGCAGTCCAACGCGACCTGTACCCACCAAAACGCGTCGGGTCCGTGCGCGTGCGCGCTCCCGCGTGCGCTGCGCCCACTGCCCCCGTACTCGACACACCATGAGTGTGCCACGCGACAACTAGGCCACGAGTTCCTTGGCGAAGTCCTCGATGGCATCGACGTGGTGCATCACGTCGGCCTCGGTGTGGCGAATCGACACCAACCACTGCTCGTCGAGTCCCGGCGGCAACAGCACTCCCCTGTTGGTGGTGTACAGCCACTGCGCGTAGGCGAGCGCGAAGTCGGTGCGTTTGTAGTCGCGGTAGTTGCGTACGGGCTCACGCGACCACGTGATGCAGCCCTTGGCCCCAAGGGCCACCGTGTGAGCCGGCAGGTCGTAGCGGTCGATCACCGCGTCGAGCGCAGCGATCTTCTTGTGATTCAACGCCTCCGCGCCAGCGACAGCCTCAGGCGTGCAGATCTCGTTCAAGACCGCCAACGCGCCGGCCATCACCAACGGATTGCCGTTGTAAGTGCCGAGCTGCATCATTTTCAGCTCGCGAATCGGCTCCATCGCTTCGTCGGTGCCGCCCAATGCGCCCACCGGGAGCCCGCCGCCGATCGACTTCGCCAAACAGATGATGTCGGGCTGCACGCCGTACAACTTGGTCGCGCCACCGGGTCCCGCGGTGATCCCCGTTTTCACTTCGTCGAAGATCAACATCGTCCCGTACTTGCGGGTGATCTCTCGGACCTCGGCGAGGTAACCGTCGTTGGGCAAAACGATGCCGATGTTTTGCATCACCGGCTCGACGATGAACGCAGCGATGTCGCCGCCCTTCAAGACTTCTTCAAGCGCCGGGGCGTCGTTGTACTGCACCACCCGGACCTCATCGAGCACCGACTGCGCCACGCCTGCCGACGATGACAACGTCGC
>CAZWPY010000106.1:7969-9484 GCA_964635475.1 uncultured Acidimicrobiia bacterium | reverse complement strand
CCATTGCGTCGGGCGCACACATCCCTGCGTCGGCCTCGTCGGCCGCAGCGTCGTCTGCGGTCTCGGCGCCGCTGGTGACGTCAGTGGTGTCGCTCGACGTGGTCGAGTCGTCATCGTCGTCGCCGCACGCTCCGACGCCCACGCTCAACGCACACAACAGACCTACAACTGCCAATCGGCGCATTTGATCCTCCGCCCGGTATCGCTGGTGAAAACACCGCTGGTGAAAACAGCTCTTGTGAAACAGCTCTTGTGAAACGGTCGACGAGCCGGACACAACACCGGCTCAACCGTCTGCGAGCCTACCGGGGCTCGCCGCAACAACCTCACGTGCGCCACGCGAGACGATCCACTCGCCGCACCGCACCCAGCGGTACATCAACCACTCCAGCGGTCCCCGCCGGTTGCGCCACACGAATCCCGCCAACAACGCAAAGGCCCACCACGCCATCACTTGCCAAAACGCCTCGCCACGCGTGTCGGCCCAACGCAGCCAACCCCAGGTGATCAAACGGTTTCGGATCAACAAGTGCGCCGTGTACAACGTCAGCGAGATCCGCCCGGGCCAACTCAACAACGTGCCCAGCCGCTGGCTCGCGCCGACCAGCAACCAACCGCCCGCGACGAAGCTGGCGGTTACGCCCAGGATCTGCAACATCTCCAGCGTCGTGCCGGTGTGGTGGCCGGCCATCAACAGCCCGTCCCAGTCATCACCCGGTGGCACACCCGCGCCACCATCCACGAACACCGCCGCATCGGCGCGGGTGTAGTTCGGGAACACCGCCTCACGGGCCTCGTGTTCGGAGAATCCCTCGTCGACGATCGACTCGACCAGTTGTTCGCGTTGCGCCAGCGACTCCGGCGAGAGTTCCGACTCGGGCGGCGACGCAGCTCGCAAACTCTCGTAAGCAACGTCGACCTTGTCGGCCCGGACGTGAGTGAGTGCTTCGATCACCCACGACCCGCCGAACGACAACACGACCAGCGCAGCGGCCAGTGCCGCGAGCCGGCGCCGCTCCGAACGAGCGAGCAGCCCCGATCTATGGGCAGCCCATCCCACGAGCGCGAGGGGCAGCCACGTGGTGAGTGGGTACTCGCCGTCGAGGAAGAGGGTTTGCAGCACCGCACGAACCGGATTGGGTCCGGTGATCATCGGCCACGTGACGGCGTAGTGCGCGCCCTCGGGATTGGTCGCGGGTCCAAGCCAATCACGAACGAGAAACGATACGACAGGGTTCACAAATACCATCACCAGGCCGACCGTCGCGAGTGCGCGGGTCGACAACCTGCGAAACGGGACCGCGATCACAAATAGGGCCCCGTACACACACAGGATCACGATCACCGGCGCCGCGTGGAAGTCGAGCGCGACGCCCAAGGCAAACAGCGCGACGCCGCGAAAGCCCGCCCGCACCCATGCAACGGCCCACGAGTCACGTGGCCGACTCGACAGGGAAATCGCGGCGCCAGCAAGCACGGCGAAGCCCCCAGCAGCGAATCCCCCCGCCCACGACA
>CAZWPY010000106.1:4029-7869 GCA_964635475.1 uncultured Acidimicrobiia bacterium | reverse complement strand
GGTCACCCTAGCCAGCACGATGAAAACAACCTGGCCCCAGACGCGACACTGGCCCGCAACGCCGTTACGCGTCGCGGGCCAGTGGGTCGAGGAAGTGCGAGCTTTCGGTCTCGCGTCCGGGAATCGCCTAGGCGACTATCTCCACGGGTGTGCCGAGCGGCACTGTCGAGGCCAGCTTGCGGATGTTTTCGTTCGGAACCCTAATGCAGCCGTTCGACACGGCTTGACCCATCAACTCCGGATGGTTGGTGCCGTGGATGCCGACCTGACCATCGCCTTTGGAGCCGAACTTGAACAACACGTTCGAAAAGGCCGTGGTCCCGAAGGCATACGGGCCATACGAGCCGCTCGGGCTACCCGTGTTGAGCAACGACTGCATAAAGAAGATGCCGGTGGGGGTCGGCGTCTTCTTTGCTCCGACGGCAACCCGGGTTGTGAGGATCGGCGTGTCACCGTCGAACAAACACAACGTGCGCTGGCTCAGGCTCACGACCACGTGTTGACCGGTCTGCCGCAGCTCAACGTCGGAGGCGAGGATCCAGCCCTGCGCCATGTTCGGCCGACTCGGGACCATCACTCGCAGCCATCCGTTGTTGGGGTTCTCGACAACGAGGAACGTCAGCGGCGCGTTGTAACGCTCCTTGTTCGGGTTGTTGTACGAGCGGATGTACTTGCCGCCCGCCGACTGATACACGTTGACCTTCTTGCCCTTCGCCCACGCGATCAGGCCGCCCTTCAGTTGGCCTTGACCGCATGACACGCCTTGCGCCGCAGCAGGCTGAGCCATCGCCAGCGGGGTGAGGGCCGACATGAGGCCAATTGCGGTGGCGGCAAGCGCCTTGCGAGTACGCATCGAGTGGTTCTCCTTGAGAGTCGAAAGTATGCCGATGTGTCGAGATCACACCGAGTCGCCGGAAATTTGTTGTCAACAAGGCTACCCGTGCTCCGCCGTTATGGGCAGTCGCCCTGCTGCGGCGGCACATAGACCTGCCCCTGCGCAGGTCGGCCGCGGCGCGAAAACGAGCTCTTCGGTGGTTGTCGCGCTTACCCGAGTCCGCGCGAATCCTGCTTCAGCGCGGTATCGATCGTGACGGCGGCCGCAACCACCAAGCTGTGCAGCGGGTCGCTGAGGGGCTGCGTGATCTCCAGCACATAGTTGTCCGCCGTTGTGAACATCGCTTTGGCGAGGCCCTCCCACGTCTTGGTCACGCGAGCGACTTCGTTTTCGTTCTCATCGCGAATTGCAAAGTTCCACGCGCGCCAGTTTTCGGCGTTCAGCGAGCCGATCTTGCGGTCGGCGACCACCAAGCCGAACCGGATCTTGCCAAACACGTTCTCCTGCACGAGCCGGCCAACCTCACCAGAGCCCGGACGGCTCACGATCACCGTCGACTTAAAGACCTTGCCGGGCCGTTCGATCTCCAGCAACACCGCCCCGGCGGAGTCGGTGAGTTCGAAGCGATGTTTGAGGAACTGGTCGACGTTGCTGACGAGGCGCAACACCTTGCGGCCAGTGCTCTGCCCGACTTGGCGGACCGCCCCGATCCGAGTGCCGTTGCGGTCGAAAATCGCGTACTCGTTGACTAGCTCGAAGAGCTTGGCCTTTTGATTCACCACCAACACGTTTTCGGTGAACGGTGTCCCGCCGCCGACCTCGCCGCCAGTTACCCCGGCTTGGCGTTGCACTTGGTCTTGCACGCGATCGGGTGCCATCGAAGCCTGGCCGACCTCGATTCCGCCGAAGCCGCCCAACGCCTCGTCGGTCGGAAGAGTCGGGCTCGGCGCCGCCTGCGGCATGGCCGCTTCGAGCGGATCGACGTGTTGTTGACCTGCCGCCGACACGTGTTCGGTCCAGCGAGTTCCGTCCCAGTAGCGTAATTCAAAGCGGGCCAGTGGATCTGCGTACCAGTTGGCCGGAGGAGCAGCGGGCGTCGTCATGTCGCGACCCTATTGCGCTCGCGGGCCCCTCGGGCGGTCACCGTTCGACCCGGCGTGGACGACACTGGTGAGCGACGGAGGACACAAACCATGCAGCTATACCTGGTGCGCCACGGCGAGTCGGCCAACAACCAAACCGCACGAGAAAGCGGCGTGATCAACGGCGGGCCCAACCGGGTGCCCGATCCCCCACTCACCGACCTCGGCGTGCGCCAGGCCCGCCAACTTGGCGAGTGGTGGGCCAGCGCGCCGCTCGGCACCGAGGCGCCGACGCACGTGTACACGAGCCTGCCGCTCCGGGCGATCCAAACAGCGGGCGAGTTGGCAGTTGGTCTCGGCGCACAACGGGTGATCGGTCTTGTCGACTGGTTCGAAGTCGGCGGTGTGTGGGAAACCGAACCCGCCGTGGGGGGCGTGCGGGTGGGTCGACCCGGGCTTACGCCCGATGAGATGCGGACACGTTTTGCGTGGCTCGACGTCCCGGCCGGGCTCGATCCCGCCGGCTGGTACGCCCCACGTGGCCACGAGCCGCGCATCGACGCGGGCGCTCGAGCCCAACGAGCGGTGCAGGGCCTGCTGGCTCGCCATGCCAATAGCGACCGAGTCGTGGTCGTCACCCACGGCGAGTTCAGCGTGTGGGCGTTGCACGCGTTGCTCGGGATCGCGCACCCACCCGAACGACCCGACCGCCTGCCGTGGTGGATCCTGCTGCACAACACGGGCGTGACCAGGGTCGACGTCACGCTGGAACCCGACGTCGACGCGGAGCGCGCCGCGGCCGGAATGGGCGTGCCCCGAGCAAACGCGGTCGCCGTCGTCCACTACGTGAACCGCGTCGACCACTTACCCCAAACCGAGCTGCGCACTCACTAAAACACATACGTTGCAACTGGGTTGCGGGCTGGATCCTTCCTTTCCGCGGCTCGGAGATACGGCGTTCGACCGCCGCCCCAGCCCTGGCGGCTTCCGTTCTGCGCGCCGCCCCGTCACCACAGCCACCACTGGGAGTGTCAGCGAGGCTGCCACTTCTTTCTCATCCGCCCCGGTGTGAACAAACCCAGACGCGCACACATTCTCGCTACCCTTCTGCCACGCTTCGTGGTACTCTTAGTCACGTTGGGTGATATTCCCCTCACTCGGCCTTGATCTATCCGACGGGTTTGACCCGAGCATCAAAGGCAACGCTGCATGTACGACAACGGCCCTTTCCCTGTCACCACCCTCGATCTCGGCCGCATTGCGCGACACGCGCGACAGCGACTTGCCGGCCTGCTGGCTGTTGCGCTGGTCGCACTAGGCCTCAGTACTGGTGTGCAAACGGCACTGGCGCCGTCGGCGTTCGCGGGCACCGTCAGCGTCCAACTGACGCAAGCCACGGTCGACGCCAACACGTGGACCTGGACGGTCAACGCGCAGTGTTCGGGGCTCGGGTCGCCGTGCGGATTCACGACCATCACTATCCCCATACCCTCGCCCGCGACGGTCGACTCGATCGGCGCGCTCCCGCCGGGCTGGACGATCTCGCAGAGCGGTTCGCAGATCCTGCTGCAGAAACCCAACTTCGGTGACGGCGAGACGCTGCAGCTCACGCTGACACTCACCGGTGGGCCCGGAACGTATTGCACCACGATCTCCAGTTCCTCGGCGGGTGCGGGGCCAAGCAGCAGCCAGCCGTGATCATCACGACGTTGGACCCCGGTGAAGACGATCCGTCATGGGACATGGGCATCTTCCTGACCGCGACGACCACGACCACCGACGCAACGACGACGTCGACCGTGCCGACTACCGACACCACCTCGACAACGACCGCGTCGGACACCACGACCACGACCGTGCCGACAACCGACACCACGACCACGACCGTGCCGACAACCGACACCACGACCACGACCGTGCCGA
>CAZWPY010000106.1:0-3929 GCA_964635475.1 uncultured Acidimicrobiia bacterium | reverse complement strand
CCACGACCGTGCCGACAACCGACACCACGACCACGACCGTGCCGACAACCGACACGACGACCACGTCGGACACAACGACAACGTCGGACACCACGACAACGACCGTGCCGACAACCGACAGGACCACAACCACAACGACCACGACCACAACCACAACGACCGTGCCGACAACCGAGACAACGTCGACGAGCGTCGATGACTCACTCGTCTCGAGCCCAACGACCACGACCACAACGACAACGTTGCCGGCCTCATACGGCGATCGGGTTTGGTATGACGACGACCACGACGGGTCGCAGGATCCCGGCGAGGCCGGAGTTGCCGAGGTCACCGTGCGGCTCTACAACGCTGCCGACGTGCTCGTGGCGACCACGGTCACTGACGTCGACGGGATGTACCTGTTCGACAATCTGGTGCCCGGTGACTACTACGCGGTGTTCGATGCCTCGACGTTGCCCGTCGGCTTCGGGTTCACGGTTCGAGACGCCGGACTCGACTCGGCTGACTCCGACCCCGAACCGCCGACAGGTCGGGTGATCTCCACGACCCTCGACCCCGGCGAGCACGACCCGACGTGGGACGCCGGCATTGTGCGAACGACGACCACGAGCAGTCTCGCCCCGACGAGCAGCGACCAGGTCTCTGTCCCGACCAGCTCAACAACAAGCACGACACTGCCGACGAGCACGGTGCCGACCAGTTCGACAACAAGCACCACGGTTACGACCTCGACGGTTCCGACCAGCTCAACCACCACAACCTCGACACCGACCACGAGTTCAGTCCCGACGAGTTCGGTGCCGACGACGAGTTCGGTGCCGACGACGAGTTCGGTGCCGACGAGCTCGACCAGCACGACGTCGACAACCACGACGCTGCTTGCCTCACTTGGCGACAAGGTCTTCTATGACCTTGATCGTGACGGTGTGCAAGACGCAGGCGAACAAGGCGTGCCTGGCGTAACGGTGCGTCTGTACTCCGGTGGAGTGGTGATTCGTACGTTGGTCACCGATGCCAATGGCGCCTACTTGTTCACCAACTTGGTTCCGGGTAACTACTGCGTCGAGTTCGACAAGATGACGCTGCCTGCTTCTTCTGGTCCGGCCGGTTACTCGTTCACCACGATGAACGCCTCTGGTTCAACAACTGGCAACGACTCAGACGCAGATCCCAACGGCAAGACAGCTTGTACTGAGCTGACCGCTGGTGAAAACGACCTGACATGGGATGCCGGCATCGTGTCGCCGCTCGCAGCACTTGGTGACAAGGTCTTCTATGACCTTGATCGTGACGGTGTGCAAGACGCCAACGAACAAGGCGTGCCTGGCGTAACGGTGCGTCTGTACTCGGGCGGAGTGGTGATTCGTACGTTGGTCACCGATGTCAATGGCAACTACTTGTTCACCAACTTGGTGCCAGGCAACTACTGCGTCGAGTTCGACAAGATGACGTTGCCTGCTTCTTCTGGTCCGGCTGGCTACTCATTCACCACGATGAACGCCTCTGGTTCAACAACAAGCAACGACTCAGATGCCAACCCGACTACGGGCAAGACGGCCTGTACTGAGCTGACTGCAGGTGAAAACGACGTGACATCGGATGCCGGCATCGTCTCGCCCCTTGCTGCACTTGGCGATCGAGTCTGGTTCGACTTGAACCGAAACGGCATCCAAGACGCAGGCGAACCGGGAGTTCCCAAGGTCAAGGTCAACCTGTACTCGCCCGCTGGAGTGGTGATTCGTTCCACAGTGACCGACGCCAATGGCTACTACTTGTTCGACAACCTCGCACCCGGTGACTACTGCGTCGAGTTCGACAAAATGACACTCCCATCCGGCTACTCGTTCACCACGATGAATGCCACCGGAGCCATCAACAACGACTCGGATGCCAACCCAAGCACCGGCAAGACGGCGTGCACGCACCTTCAGCCAGGTGAAGTCGACCTGACCTGGGATGCGGGTATCTACAGCCCGGCGCCCGCAGCGACGACCACGACAACTACAACCCTGCCGGTGATTCCCGCACCGGTGCCGACGCCGATCGAGACCAAACCCGTCTACACCGGTTCAGAGTCAAAGCCGCTCATTACCTGGGCGGCCGGCCTCATCGCCGCCGGTTTGGCGCTGGTGGCACTGCGCCGTCGCCGCGACAACGCCGGCGCGGTGATCGACTAACACCTCTCCGAACCACACGACAACGACACACCCCCTGGCAAAACCAGGGGGTGTTGTCGTCGGAGCCACCGACCCGCGCAATGATCGGCGCGGGGGTGGTTAGTTCAAAAGTGCGATGACGTCCACGGGGTCGCGCTTCGGCCAAACATCGCGCCAGCACGATCCAGTCCGCCCACGCGCCCCTCGTCGACGCGGCCGGCAAACGCCAAGTCACTAATTGTTATGTAACCGAATAGCACCGACGCCAAATCTGCTACCGACAGCGAGCAATCTGCCTCGCCCCCGTCGTGACTGCGGCTGATCCGCCCACACGACGAGGTCCCGGCCTCCGGTTCGCCGCTCCAGCGATAAAGGCCTGCGGCAGTACCGACGGTGCCGTCGATCCAGGTATCACGAACGTCGAGCACGACCTCCCCGCGCACCGCTGGCACCACCGACTCCAAGACGGGCGCGACACGCCACAAACGTGTCCAGCTGTAGTCGTCGACGAGAGTCGGGCGAAAGTCGCGGGCATCGGCCAGCAGCCGCCGTACCGGCTCGTTTACCGGTCGACACGAGGCCTTGATCGTCGACACGAGGTCGATGTCGAGCAACGAACGCCACAACGCGGCGTAGGCCTCGCTGCGAGGGGCCCACATGTCGTCGATGACCGTTGTGGCCTTTCCTGTTTCCGGAAAGGCGTCGGGAGACGAATACCGCACCCAACCCAGTAATTCGCCGTTCCCGGGCGCCCGAGCGGTCAATACCCAACCCGCCCACCGGCTTCCGAAGGCGAGAGCGAGGCCGCAGCCGAAGTCGCGCTCGAACGCACGCGGCCACGAACGCTCGACGTCGCCGAGCACGCCCCGCCTCGTCGCGGCGAACACCGCTTCGGCCTCAGGCCACACGTCGGCCGCCTCCTCGTGCGCCACCACGACGCCGGACTTAGCAACGGCATCCACGACCGCGGGGTTCAGGCGGGCGTGGCGGGCGTCGAGCTCCCAATCGCAATAGTCACTCGCCGGGCCGAATCCGAAACGGCCATAGATCGGCCACTCCGCGGCCAGCAGTACCGAGCCCTGCGCGCCGGCCTCGAGCACCCGGTCGCGGTGCGCCGTCATATGAGCCGACAAGACCCCCTGGCGCCGAGCGGTGAGCGACGTGGTCACGGCCGACACCGCCCACGCGTCGAGGTCGACGGCTCCCGGCAGCGACTGCGCCATCGGCCAGTCGGCGAACGTGCCCGCCACCTCACCGTCGCGCACCAACGAGTAGCGCTGCACGACCTCGCGGGTCGCATCCCATACGGCCACCGCCGCATCGAGGTCGTAGCCCGGCACGCCAAAGGTCCGGCTCGTGCAGCGCGCAAACGCACGCATCGAGGCGTCGTCGTCGACACGCTGAATACTCCGAAGCTCCGGACCCACAATCACGACGCTACCGAACGCCCCCGGCCAGCCAGCCGCATTTGTGGACGCTCACGGCCGCGGTTTGCTCACCACCCCGTGCCGTCGGCCGAGCAACGAGTTGCCGGTGGGAGTGATCCAACGGAACTCCGTGTTTGATGCGCCTCCGCCATCGCTACAGCTGCCGGCAATCGTTTCCAAGGGAACTGTGTGGATATCGACGATCTCAGGTGATGTCCGACACCCAGGAAACACACATCCACCGTTCACGGATGTGCATCACTCTGCGTTGCGCCGAGCTGGGAAACGCCGCACCCGTTCGAGCTGCAAGGGAATGTGACCATCGGTGTGTAGTAGCTCGATGTCG
>CAZWPY010000105.1:0-9927 GCA_964635475.1 uncultured Acidimicrobiia bacterium | reverse complement strand
CGATGAAGCACTCAGCGACATCATCTGATCCAGCGGCCCAGCCGCCCGCCGCCCAGCCTCCCGCGGCGCCGCCCGCGCCAGCCCCAGCGGCAGCGCAGGCCACGCCGGTAGCAACCAAACCCGCCTTCACCGGCAGCGGAGCGCGCAACCTTGGGTGGCTCGGCGTAGTCATGTTGACCCTGGGCTTGGCGGTGCTCGTGGCCGGTCCGCGGCGTCGCAGCCGACGCAGTTTGTAACACCTTGATTCGGTCGTGCGGGGTTGTCCGCACGACCGAATCAAGGCCCATCCGACGGTGGCGTCGAGTTGTTCTGCGGTCGTCAGGCTCGGTCGCGCTGGTAGTCGGTCACCGATTCGGAGCCGACTGCGATATCGGCGGCGACGGCGGCCAACAGCGCGGGAACGACGTAGCCCGGGCGACCGCTGGTCTCGGCGACGAACATCACGGCCGCGAGCGGGACCTGGTAACCCGAACCGAGAACCGCAGTTATCCCGAGCACGGGGAACAAACTTTCCGCTGGTCCTCCGACGATCGCGCCCATGACTCGGCCGACAAGGTTGCCCACCACGACGAGCGGGACGAAGAACCCGCCGACGGCACCGCCGGAAGTGGCCAGAAGTACCGATACGAACCTGATCGCGAGCAGCGCGGCGATCGCTCCGAGCGCGACATCGGGGTTGTCGGCCCACGCGATAAGTCGATAGCCGGGTCCGATTCCGACCGGTTCGCCCGCGATCGCCAGGCTTGCCCACGCGGCGCCCGCGAGTCCGACCGCAACCCCTATCGTGGCCGGCACCTTCGTTCGTGAACTGATGTGTTTCGCTGCGCGGATGCTCACGGCGATGCCGCGTGCCAGTCCTCCGCAGACGATGCCGAGCACGACGGCACCGAGCAGGTCGCGGAAGTCAAAGGGAGGTGTTCCCGCGACGGGGAACAGCGGGTCCGACCCGTCGCCGACCACGAACGTCAAGTATCCGAAAGCAGCGCCGGTCAGCGCGGGCATCAGCTGGTGGCGGGCCAGGTCCCGACGAAACGGGACCTCGAGGGCGAAGATTGCCCCTGTTGCTGGCGCCTTGAAGATCGCGGCGACCGCCGCTGCCGCTCCGGCGACCAGCAACGCCTCGGGGTCGATGCGTCGTGCCCAGCGGGGGCGAAGCGAGTCGAAGAGGGATCGGGCCGACGCCACGCCGATGAGAACCGACGGTCCTTCGAGCCCGAGCGGGGCGCCCAGCCCGAGGCTGGCCGTGGCCGCCCCGAGTCGAGCAACGACCGAACGTCCTGACAACGAGCGCGATGGATCGTGGAAAGCGCGAAGGTACTCGTCTGCTGTGGAGCGGTTGTGTCGATCGCCACTAGCCCGCATCACGAGGTTCGCGATCGCAATGGCAGCCGCCGGCGCGATCACCCCGAGCCACCACGGACCGCTCCGGACCGCGTCCAGCGTCGCTCGCACGACGGTGTCGAACAAGAAGACGCCCGCGCCGACAGCCGCCGCTGTCGCGGCAGCCGCCGGAAGGGTCAGGTCCGTTAGCCATCGACCGAGCGTTCGATAAATCGTGCCCGGCGGCCGCTTCACGTCGCCCAGCCCAGCAGCCAGGCGTCGTCGGGAGCCGTCGCCGCAGCGGCGGCGAACTGCGCCATTGCACTGGTCATCGTGGCCCGCGACTGCTCCGGGACGGTCGCGACAATTCTGGTCAGTTCGGCCAGGCGTCGATTCGCAACGTCAGCCAACAAGTCGGTTCCGGCCGGCGTGAGGGCGACGGTGACCTCCCGCCGGGACTCGGCTGCCGGCGAACGTGATGTCAGCCCTTTCGACTCAACCCGGTCGCACATGCGGCTGATCGAGGACGGATTCAGATGCAGGGCGCCGGCGAGGTCGGTGATTCGCTGCGGACCACGGTCGGCCAGAAGTACGAGGATTCGATACTGCTGGAGCGTGACCTCGCCGTCGAGGGGCGCAAGCGACCGCGCCGCCACGCCGACCAATGCCCTCGACGCTCGCAGCAACTCCGTGGCTAGCCGATCGTCGTCCGCAGTCGGCATGGGTGTCATTGCTGCAAGATAGCAAAGATTGTCAGACGGCATTGAAAGCCGGCCGGCAGGGGACTAACGAGCCGGCGCGGTGTGGCCCGTTCGCAGCGCATCCCAGGCGAGCACTAGGCCCGCATGGGAGTAACCCTGCGGGGTGTTTCCGAGAGACACGCCGCTGTTCGGGTCGTGCTGCTCGGTGAAGGTCCCGGTCGACCCCGCGAGCGAGACCAAACGACGGTAGAGAACTTGCGCATCGCGGCGCCGACCGATGGCGACCAAGGCTTCGATCAGCCATGCAGTGCAGATCAGAAAGCCGCCTTCGCGCCCCGGCAGCCCGTCGTCGTGGTGGTAGCGATATACGACGATGCCGTCCTGCAGGGCGTCTTGAACGGCGCTCACCGTCGCCACCACACGCTCATCGGACGGGTCGAAGATTCCGCAAGTGGCGAGCTGCAGGAGCGCCGCGTCGAGGTCGTGCTCACCGTAGGCGGCCGCGTAGCTGCTGGCGTCCTCGCTCCAGCCGTGCTCGTTGACTTCGGCGCGAATCGCGTCTCGAGTGTCCTCCCAGCCGGAGGGCACGGTGTCGCCGTTTCGCGTCAGAATTGAGATGCCACGATCGACCCCGGTCCAGCACATCGCCTTCGAGTGGACGTGGTGACGCGGCGCTCGGCGCTGCTCCCAGATCCCGTGGTCGGGCTCGCACCACAGATAGACGATCGCGTCCACCACGGCGCGTGCGATGCCGAGGTGCGCACTGGCCAGTGACCCCGATCGGCTCTGCAGTGCGGCGATCAGGTCAAGAATGGGACCAAACATGTCGAGTTGCAGCTGGTGCTCGGCGAGATTGCCGACACGTACGGGCCGCGACCCGCGGTAGCCGGTCAGGGTCGAGATCACACCCTCCGACACGTACTCGTCACCGTCGAGCGGATACAGGGGCCTGAGCATGGCCGCGCTCGGCAACAACGCGATGCGACCAGCCAACCAGTCGAGGAACGCGATTGTCTCGGTTGTGCTCCCGAGCGCCAAGAGCGCTCTGCATATGTAGGCACCATCGCGAGGCCAGCAGAAGCGATAGTCCCAGTTGCGGGTGCCGCCCAAGACCTCGGGAAGGCTGGTAGTCGCCGCGGCGAGAACTGCACCTGTCGGTCGATAGCACAACGCTTTGAGGACAAGCGCGCTGCGCCGCACGATCGGGTCGTCGGTGTCGAGGCCGGCCGCCCACTCCGACCACTCCTGGTCGGTCGTGGCGTGGTGCGCGCCGACCGGACCGAGTTTTGATCGGTCGGCGGGCCCGTGGCAGATCACGAGGTCGAAGTCGACCGTGGCCGAATCCGTCGGGTTGAGCCCTGCGATGGCCACTCCACCGCCGAGACGTTCCTCGACGTGCCACTCCACGCCGGGGGATTGGAGGTCGAGTGTCGCCTGGCCGCAGTGCGCCGTAATCCCATCGGGCCGGCGGACCCACGATGTGGGCGCGCGGCCAAAGTCGCCTCGGGGGGCGAACTCGACGCGCACGGGCGTGCGCGTCGATATCGAGCGGAGCAAACGTGTGGCCACGACGCCCGGGTGAGGAGCCAAGATGGTGTCGGTGACGACGACGCCAGCCCAACTCGTCTCCAACGTCATCGAATCGCCGAGGTATCGCTGGTCGCGTACCCGGCGCTCGTCGACGGGTCGCACTCGCCAGTAGCCCGCGGCATCGCCGCCGATGAGCGACGCGAAGACTGACGGCGAGTCCGGTCGGGGGTGACATAACCAGCACAGGTCGCCGCGATCGTCGATCATCGCGATCGCCTCTCCGTTGGCGAGCGGCGAGAGCTCTTGGAGCGCAGGCGCGTCCCCGCCATGTAGCCACAACGCTCTCTGCTCAGCGAGGCGTGCAAGGAGGCGGGCAACGTCGAGGGGGTCGTCGACGCGAAACGGCGCAATCGACTGCTCGTCGCCCACCTTCACGGCGAGGTCGGGGCCGCTGAGGACGGCGAACGCGTCTTCGTCGGTCTGATCGTCGCCGATAAAAAGCACGGCATCGGCTCCGAGGCGTTCGCGAAGGGTCTGGAGCGCGTGGCCCTTGTCAGTTGCGATGAGCGAGAACTCCACCACGCACTTGCCGTATCGCACCCGAGGGGAGAGCGCGGCGGCGGCAGCTGCGGCGGCAGCAATTGCCGATCCCTGGGCCTTTGGATCGACACGGCGGACGTGAAATGCGACGCCCGCGGGCTTTTGCTCGACTGCCGCTCCCGGGTGGTCGCGCGCGAGTTCCTCGAGCGTGCCGACCAGGCCTCGGAGGCGCTCGGCAAGGTCGTGGGGAAGCTCGGTGCTGAACCCTGCGTCGAACTCCGAGCCATGGGAACCGACGAGGTGGACTTCCTCGGGCATGCGGCTCAATGTTGCGAGGTCGCGTAAGGACCTCCCCGAAATCACGGCCGCGCCGGTCGAATGCATCTCGGCTAGCGCGCGCAAAGCAACTACCGACTCCCGTATGGGGAAGGCCCTACTCGGATCCTCGACTATCGGCGCGAGGGTCCCGTCGTAGTCGCATGCGACGAGCACGATCGGTTGACGCGCGAACTCATCGAGTCGTTCTGTGAGCGCCCGGGGGATCATGTGTCGCCTTCGAGTCGGGCGAGGAAGCTGCTCGACCACCAACGGGCGTCTTGCCGTCGCACATTTGAGGCAAGACGGCGCATCGTTCGTAAGCGCTCACTCGGCGGAGCGTTGAGCGCGGCCTGGATCGACCTCTTGACATCGGCTATGTCGTACGGGTTGATGAGGTGGGTAGTGCGCAATTGGTGGGAGGCACCAGCAAACTCCGAAAGCACCAAGCCCGCGGGCCGGTCGTGGTTGGCGGCCACGAACTCCTTGGCGACGAGGTTCATGCCGTCGCGAAAGGGCGTCACGAGCATGATGTCGGCCGAGCGATAGAGCGCGACAAGTTGTTCGAACGTCTGACCCTGGTGGAGGTACTTGACGGCGAGCGAACTCATGGTCGCGAAGTCGCCGTTGATTTGCCCGACGAGCTGCTCGACCTCCGCGCGCACCTCGTCGTAGCCCGGCGTGTCGTTGCGCGTTGGCTGCGCGATCTGGACCATCACAACCTTCGACGGGTCGATCATGCCGTCGGCGAGCATCTCTCCGTAGGCACGCAGTCGAACCGTGATTCCTTTTGTGTAGTCGAGTCGGTCCACACCGAGCAGGATCTGCCGGTTCGTTCCGAACTCTTCGCGTAACGCTGCGGCCTCGGCTCGGCAGCTCGGAGTTGCGGCCAGCATCTGGACCCGCGCGGCGTCGATACCCGCAGGAAAGGTTTCGCAAATGATGGTTCGACCCTCTGAATGGATCTCCGTGCCCCGGGGCTGCGCGGCGAGGAGTCGTCGGGCGATCTGGCGGAAGTTGGACGCGCCAACGGCAGTTTGAAAGCCGATCACGTCGGCACCGAGTAGCCCACGTATGAGTTCTGTTCGCCACGGGATTCGCATGAACAGTTCCTGAGGCGGGAAAGGGATGTGCAGGAAGAAGCCGATGCGCAGGTCGGGGCGGACTGCCCGCAACATGGCCGGAACCGACTGCAGGTGGTAGTCGTGGATCCACACGGTCGCGCCGCGGGCTGCGGTCGCGGCGATGGCGTGCGCGAAGCGTTCGTTGACCTTCTGGTACGCACTCCACCACGATCGATGGAACTGCGGGACGACTATCGCATCGTGGTACAGCGGCCACAACGTCGAGTTGGCGAAACCTTGGTAGTACGCGGCGATCTCGTGATCGTTGAGCCCAACTGCGACGAGGCCGATCCCGTCGACGGTAAGCGGCCCAGGGCAATCGTCGGGCCCTCCTGTCCAGCCGACCCACGTTGCCTCACGTTCATCGAGGGCTGGAGCAAGCGCTGCCACCAGTCCTCCGGGGCTGATTTGCCAGCGGTCCCCGTCGCCGGTGTCACGGGTCATCGGCAGCCGGTTGGCCGCAACGATCAATGAGCGACGCCGCGTCATCCGACCATGACCTGGAAGTCCGCTCGCTGCACGGGGCCATCTGTAGACGTGCCGTCGGGTAAGGGAACGCTGGAGGGCACGCCAGCCGCGGAAAACGACACACGCGTCGTGGGATCGAGTTCGGTGACGGTCAGCACGATTTGCGCGATGGCGAGCAATGGATCTCCGACGGTTTGGTCGAACTCGTCAGTGAGCTCGACTTGCACGAGGCCGCCGCCGTCGCGGACCGCACCGATCGTGCCGTCGCCCAGAGCCGATCGCAGTCCGAGTCGGGCCTCCTCCGTGGTAACTCCCTCGGCAAGTGTCGATAGGACCGACGACGACGAACTCGACTGTTGGACGTCGCGCGGGACGCCGACAAGCCGCTCGCCGACCACGAAGTAGAGGTTCACCCGCGTGGTGTGCGCCGACGTCGTCGCTGAGCTGCCCGACGACGGTTCCACCAGACCAAATGGGACCGACGCAGCAGCGATCGGCTCGGCTCCTTTGTCAGGGATGCCGCAGCCGGCGGTGAGGGCGGCGCCGGTCATGACGACCACGATCCACCGTTTCACGGTGTCATCGTTTCACCGACTCACCGCGGGGTGTCCATGGTCGGGAGCTCGACGATGAATGTCGAGCCACCCCCGACGCGGTCCTCAACCCAGATTCGTCCGCCGTGGAGCTCCACGTGTTCGCGCGCTAAAGCCAAACCGAGCCCACTTCCTCGTGGACTGGCGGGCGTGGCGGCCGCTCGACCGCGGGTGAACCGGTCGAAGATCGTCTCGCGTTCGTCAGGCGCCACTCCCGGACCACGATCGTGGACGCGGATCTGGACCGACGTATCCGCGTCGGCGACCTCGATCTTGTCGACCCCGTCTGCGTAACGCTCGGCGTTGGTCACCAAGTTCGCGACGACTTGTCGCACGCGGCGTTTGTCGACTCGGACCGTCTTGGGGGAGCCGATCACCTCCACCGGTGGCGCCTCCGCCAGGTCGGCGACAGATCGGCGGACCAGTTCGGCGGGATCGGCTTGGTCCAGATTCAGTGACGCTGAGCCGGCGTCGACCCGTGCGATCTCAAGCAGGTCGGTCGTAAGCGTCTCAAAGGCCCCGATCTGGTCATCGAGAACGTCTACGACGTCTCGCAACTCGTCGGGTAGGCCGCTGCGTCTTCTGCGTGCGATCGACATTGCCGCGGTGATTGCCGCTAGTGGTGTGCGGAGTTCGTGGCTGACGTCTGAGGAAAACCGCGCTTCACGGCGAATGCGGTCCTGTAGTGCGTCGACCATCCGGTTGAACGACGTTGCCAGTGGTTCGAGGTCCGGGTCGCCAAGCACGTCGAGCCGGCGGTCGAGCTGACCGGCCGTGATCCCCGCGGCCGTGCGCGCCACATCTCGCACGGGTCGCAGCGCTCGTCGGCTCGCGGTTAGGCCAAAGACTGCTCCGCCGAACGCCGCGACGATCGCCGCGATGGCCAGCGCGACCCGCAGACTGCCGAGTGTGTCGTCGAGTTCGTCCAGCGAGAAGATTTCTGCGTAGGTTGCTCCCACCGCGGGGATCGGAACCACCACGACGAGTGCGGGCTTGGTCTCGACGCGGGTCCATCTAACTCCGGCAGATCCAGCGGCGGCCAGCTCATTGAGGTCCGCCGGAACGGACTCAGGGGTGACAGCGACCGAGGTTGAGTACCACTGTTCCCCAACGGCCACGCCCACTTCGGACCGGCTGTCGGGGCGCAGGCTGCTGAGCAGTCCGGCAACATCGGGTTCCGCGGTCAACAGTAAGTCGCGAACGAGACGGGCACCCACGAACGATTGCCGTGTGGCGACCCCCTCACGTTGATCGACGAGGTAGCCCCGTGCGAGCACGAAGGTCAACACGGCCATCAGTGACGCGACGAGCAGGGCCCCAAGCCCTGAAATCAAAGCGGATCGCGCACGCAAGCCTGTCCACCGCGAGGTCACGTCCGCGCCTTCACGTCCGAGTGAGCTTGTATCCGAGTCCCCGTACGGTCACGACGTGGGTCGGTGACTCCGGTGACGCCTCAACCTTCAGGCGCAGTCGCCGGACGTGCGCGTCGACCAGCCTGCTGTCGCCGAAGTAGTCATAGCCCCAAACCTGCTCGAGAAGTTGCTCCCGGCTCAGGACTTGCCCAACGTTGCGAGCCAATTCACACAGCAGTCGAAACTCCGTGCGGGTCAAGTCGACCGGCTCACCGGCCCGTCGAACAATGCCTTCAGACTCGCGGATATCGAGGTCCCCCACCTGTACGGCGGGACTTGACCTTTGATTCATCCCGACGCGCCGTAAGAGTGCACGTACCCGCGCCGCGAGGGCCTTGGGTTCCACCGGCTTTGTCACGTAGTCGTCCGCGCCGGCCTCGAGGCCAGCGACGAGGTCGTGGGTGTCGTCTTGCGCGGTGACCATGATGACGGGCACGACGCTGCGTTCGCGGAGCCGGCGGCACACCTCGAATCCCGAAAGGTCGGGAAGTCGGATGTCGAGCAAAACCAGGTCGGGGCGGTCGAGATCAAATCGGTCGAGTGCTGACTCGCCGTCTCCTGCCTCGATGACCCTGTAGCCCTCAGCGCGCATGGCGGCCCCGAGGGCCTCGCGCACCGCGCGGTCGTCTTCCACGAGCAGCAGCGTCGTAGTCATTGTCGAGAAGCACATTAGGTGCGATCGCCCCGAGACCTCATCGTGAACGGTGCCGAAGTCGGTGTTCGTTTCGGGGATCAACCACGTGTTGCATACTTCCGGCGCCTGTGGAGCCGGCGCGGAGCGGGTTGTCCATCGTGCCAGCGTGGTGTCGAGCCGTTGCAGATCAACGACCGAATTGCGCGATTCCTGTAACAGATTTCGCCGGGGGTTGGCCGGGCCAGCTCCGCCGCGGGGGCTGCATCAGGCGCAACAACCGTTCCCCCCGTCGCGGGTCGCGCCACATTCGCGAACTGCCGTCATGGCTTCGTCACATTTCACCGTGATGCTGGCTGACATGGACACGACCAGAATCAGTTCAGCAGCAAGAACGACGTCGGCGGCCAGCGTGAGGAGGTTGGGGGCGCGGCGCTGCGGGAGTGCTACGAGCGCGCAGGGGGGATTCCCGGACCATCGTGTCGTGTACCTCAGATTTTGTGGCTGTGCTCGGTCGGAGTATCCGGCGGCGCTGACGAGCGCGTTAGAGCAGGTGACCGACGGTGCAGGAGTGATCGTTGATCTTTGCGGTCCCGGGCCGATCGATTTCGAGGCCGGGCACGCGCTGCGAGTAGCGCTGCGTTCAGCACGTGCACGAGGCGTCGACGCCGTCGTCGCGGCTGACAGGGAGGAGGTCCGCCTCCCCTTGGTCCTCGCCGAGGTCGACATGTTCGCGCCCATTCGTGCAGACCTGTCCGACGCGCGGCACGTCTTGGATCGGCGGATCGCGATCTGAGCCGCCGCACCGCGAAAGTGATCTCGGGACAGCGGACTACCTCGACAGGTTCTTTGACACCGGGACGAAGCGACAGCAACTCATCTCAGGGGCACAAGTGACCACATCGTTACCGAACCCCCAATGAAGGGTTTCCGCGTGGAGCGGGTGACGGGAATCGAACCCGCATAGCCAGCTTGGAAGGCTGGAACTCTGACCATTGAGCTACACCCGCGACTGCGGCAACGCTAGTGGGTCCGCCAGGGGCGCTTTACTCCACCTACTCCGTCGGGAAGGGGGGACTCGAACCCCCGATCTCCTGCACCCAAAGCAGGCGCGCTAGCCACTGCGCTACTTCCCGGAACCAAACCCAGGTTATCGGCGTTGCCTGCCCAGCCCTGCCCCGGCCCTGCGGTAGCCGGGCGTTGCTCGGGCACGCGGCAACCGTGTGCCAGACTGGCCACTTCGTGGTGGCCGTAGCTCAGTAGGTTAGAGCGCCAGGTTGTGGCCCTGGAGGC
>CAZWPY010000104.1:6730-10224 GCA_964635475.1 uncultured Acidimicrobiia bacterium | reverse complement strand
CCGCTCGCCGCGAACCTTATGCTCGGCGCGGGCCTTGGCGCAGTCCGCCTGCTCGATGCCAGCGCCGCCTTGGCCGCGTTGAGCGGGTCGGCGCGCGCGACGCAGGCGCCCGCGCCCAGTGCGGAGTCGACCCTCGTCCGCGATACGACAAACCCGGCGATCTCTCGTGTGGTGGCATCCGCGTCGGCCGCGTCGGCCGCGTCGGCCGCGTCGGCCGCGCAGCTCGGCCCTCGGCCGGTTGGGCGGCGATATCGCGAGGCCGGTGGTGCATCGGAATCCGATGACGCGGCAGCGTCGGTGTCCGTGAGTGTGCAGTCTGTTGTTGGTAGTGACAACGTGGTTAGTGTTTGGAGTGAGGTCGGCTAGTAGCTCGATAGGCGCGTTCTGGAATCACATTGCGACTCTGAGTAGGTCGATCGGCCTCGGACGTCGAGTCGTGCGGCGTCGTACACTCGACGTGTGGTCAGGTGGACGCGGGAACGGCGAGTCGGTGTGGTCGGCGCCGCCGCGTTTGTCGTCGTCAGCGCAGCGCTGAGCCTGTCGGCCATCGGCGCGGGCTTAGCCCCTGCTCAGGTCTTTGACCCCGGCGACCCCGACGCCACAACGAGTTCGATCGTACTGACCGTCTCGACTCCACCGACCAGCGATGCGGCAGGAAGCTTGTCCAGCTCGATCGCGCAGTCGTCGGCCGCGAGTTCGGCGTCCTCGGCGCAGTCGAGTCAATCCGCGCTCGATTCGAGCGCCTCCTCCGTATCGTTGAGTGGCGTTGGCTCTGCTGAGTTGTCAAAGAAATTGTCGATGGCCGACAGTTCTCGATCCGAGTCCAGCCTCAACTCATTGCGGTCGTCCGAATTGAGTTCCGAGGTCTCTGAGGTGAGTTCTCAGACGTCGAGCGCCGTGTCGTCACAAGTTGCCTCATCACAGGCCGGTTCGAACGCCACGTCGTCATCGATGTGGTCCTCGGCGTCCTCGTCGGCGTCGTGGTCGGCGAGTTCGTCAGTCAGCGCGTCGTTCGCGAGTTCGGTGTCGGCGGAGACGAAGTCACACTCCGAATCGACCAGCGACGGGAGCACATCGTCGACCGCGGCGAGCAGCAGGTCCGACTCGGACTCGACGAGTTCGATAATTCGCACCACGCCGACAAGCAAGGCGACGGGTGCCACCACCACCCGGATCCCGACGTCGGAGAGCTCCGCGACCACCACGGTGCCAACCTCGCGCTCGACGTCGACTCAGGCGTCGACTCAGGCGTCGGAACCGTCGTCTGACGCGACCGTGCGCAGCACCGACTCGATGTCGCCGGACTCCGACAGTTCAGAAGCCAGCTCCGCCAACACGACGGCAGTGCCGTCGACAGCGGTGCCGCCGCCGACCTTGCCACCAACGTTGCCATCGACCTTGCCACCGACGGTGTCGCCGCGATCAACCGTTGCGAGCGCATCGGGCCCGGGGCCCGCCGGCGCGAATGGTCCCGTCGAACCCGACCCCGTTGTAGCGGTGGAGGAGTCGTCGGGCGATGGCGAGTCGAGTGTCGCCTCCTCGAGTGCGTCGGCGTCGACCTCCGGTTCGGTCGACCTCGGTTCACGCGCGGTCGATCCCGGCGCCGACGTGCCCGGCCCTCCTCACGCGGATTCTCCCGAGGTTGCGCTCGGCAACGACGAGGGGTCGCAGCCCCGGCGGGTGAACGGCCCGCTCGCCGTGGCAGCAGCCGTGCTGTTGGCCAACGTCGGCCTCGCTGCGGGCGCGAACTTCACGCTGCGGCGCTGGCGGCGACCTCGTTGGTGAGCGCCGCGGCGCAGGCGGCAGCGGCTCAGGCGTCCGCGGCGAGGGTACGCAGCTCGGTCTTCAACACCTTGCCGCTTGCGTTGAGCGGCAAGCTCGACACGACGCGGACTCGGCGGGGCACCTTGTAATTGGCCATACGGTCGCGGCTCCAGCTGATGAGTTCGGCCTCGCCCACTGACTCGCCGGGGCGCAGCACCACGAATGCCATTCCGACCTCACCCATACGAGCGTCGGGCACGCCGATCACCGCGGCTTGCGCGATAGCGGGGTGCGTGACCAAGGTCGCTTCGATCTCAGCGGGATATGCGTTGAAGCCGCCAACGATGAAGAGATCTTTGAGTCGATCCGTGATGGCGATGTTGCCGTTTTCGTCGAGAGTGCCGATGTCGCCGGTGTGGAGCCAGCCGTCGGCGTCGATTGCCTCCGCGGTTTGCTCTGGGTCGTCGAAGTAGCCAACCATCACGTTGTACCCGCGGCAGACGATTTCACCCGGCGTTGCAGGCGGCAGCGGCTTGCCGTTTTCGTCGATCACGGCGACTTCGACGCCGGGAATGGCGCGACCCGACGTTGTCGCGATGGTTTGCGGATCGTCGTCGGCGCGGCACATCGTGACTGTGCCGCACGCTTCTGTCAGTCCGTAACCCGTGACGACCCGATCGAACCCGAGGTCGTCACGCATGGCAACGATCAAGCTCGTTGGGATGACCGCCGCGCCCGTGACCGCCAGTCGCAAGCTCGACAGATCCGACTCTGCCCGCCGCGGATGGTGCAACAACGACTGAAACAACGTGGGCGGGCCGGGCAACATGGAAATTCGTTCCGCGGCGATACGTTCGAGCACACGATCGACGTCGAAGACGGCTTCAGGTCGCATCGTTGCGCCCCTCATCATCGCGGCGAGGATGCCCGCCTTGTAGCCAAACGCGTGGAAAAACGGGTTGACGATCAGGTACTGGTCGCCCGCGTCGAGGCCGACCGCGTCGCTCCAATCCCCGAAAACTCGCAGATTCTGGGCGTGGGTGGTCATGACACCCTTTGGCTTGCCGGTGGTGCCCGACGTAAACATCACGTCGGAGATCTCTGAACCGGTTCGAGGTCCTAAACCCGACTCGATGCTCTCGGCTGAGATGGGTGCGCCGGTGGCGGCGAACGCGTCGAGTTCCTCGAGCAAGACGATCTGGCGCAGTGCCGGCAACTCGTGGATCTCGGCGCCGGGCTCGTCGAGCGCGGCTCGTAACGCGGCGGGGTAGTCGACGCCGAGAAAATCGCCGACGGTAAACAACGCCACTGCGCCGCTGCGTGCCAGCAAGTAGGCCGCTTCTGCGCCCTTGAATCGTGTGTTTATGGGCACGAGCGCCGCCCCGACCAGGTGGAGGCCGCCGAGGGCGAGTACCCACGCAGCGCTGTTGGGCGCCCAGATCGCAACGCGGTCGCCGCGGTCTACGCCTGCTGCGCGTAGGCCACGGGCCACCTCGACGCATCCGTCGCGCAGTTCGGCCCACGTCCATGACCGGTCGCCGTCGACCAGAGCAAGCCCGTCGTCGCCCCACAACCTCGGGAGATCCCACACGAGGTGACCAATCGTCGGCCATCGCAGATCGAATCGTGTTCCGCCGTCGGGATCAACGGGGGGCTGGGTGTCGGGTGCGTGGTCCATTACGCACAAACGCTAACCACGACACGGCACTCGGGTCGTCCGTGCGGCGCAG
>CAZWPY010000104.1:0-6630 GCA_964635475.1 uncultured Acidimicrobiia bacterium | reverse complement strand
CATTACGCACAAACGCTAACCACGACACGGCACTCGGGTCGTCCGTGCGGCGCAGCATTGCCCGGGCCGCTCGGCGCAGCATGACCCGGGCCGCTCGGCGCCGAGTATGACCCGGCCGCGGCAGTCCACTCCGGTACCCTCTGTGCACCTGTTCTTGAGGAGGACCCCCCGCCGTGGTGTTGCGTGCCAAGCTCACGACCCTCGACTCGTCGAAGCCCAACCAGCCCAAGAAGGCCGACGGTGCGCAAGCGCCGGAGCGCTCCGAAGAGGAGCGCGCAGCTCGTAAAGAGCGGGTGCAAAAGGTGAAGGACGCGTTGAAGACGCTGGCCACCACCAAGGGCGACCATGTGCCCGCCGCGCGAGCGTCGTTGAAGGCCTATCTGCAAAACCTCAACGAGCCGAACCAGCCTTCTGACGACCGCTTCACCGCGATGTTGGACAACGCGCTCAACCCGCCGCGCCCCAAGGCCAAAGGCGACGGGCGCCGCTAGTGCGCATCGGCGTCCGTGCGCGGGGCTATGTGGCTGCCGCGATCGTTCTGGTAACGCTCAGCGGCGCGCTGGCCGCGTGCGGGAGCCGCTTTCCCGACGCGACGATCCGCACGCCGATCGAGGTCGACCCGAACTCGACAACCACGACCTTCGGGGTGACCGAAAGCACGAGCATCAGCTTGGACATGTCGCGGTGTCCGCCGACGGTGCCCTGGGATGTGTCTCCGGCGCAGCTTGAGTGGTACGCGCAGCTCTCCAGTGAACAGGCGTGTTCGTACCAGGAGAAGGTGAACGCCTTCGGCCCGCCACCCGATGATCAGATCCAGTTCCAGCCGATCCTGGCCAACGAGTACATCGAGGCGGACGGCTTACACAAGATCTTCGTCGACGTGTTTGTCCGCAACGGCACCAAAGAGGACATCTGGGACATTCGTGGACGGCTCACGTTGAAGGTCGCGGGTGTGGTGGTGGCCGACGGCAACTTCAACCTCGAGCAAGGCAAACTCGGCGAGGTGCCATCGGGCATGTCGCGGTACTGGACGCTCGACTTCACCGGCGACGCCGTCAAGAAGAAGAACGTGAACCTCACGGGAGACCTCACGATGGAGTCGAGCGTCACCTACTCGCACCCGACCCGCTGAGCTAGCCCAGCCAGGCTGGGCTAGCTGGGCCAGGTGAGCGAGCCGAGCCGGGTGAGCTAACCCCGCTCGAGAGGCCCTAGCGTTTGGCCGTGCCCACACGTCGTGATATCGAGACCGCGTTGCTCGCGCCCGGAAGCTACTTCGAGCTCGTTGAGGAGTCCGTCGGCGGCCAACTGATGCCGGTATTCAAGAACCGGGCTCGCTCGTTGCGCCAACACGTCGAGGCGTCGGTCGGGTTCGGCGAGCGCGAGTACGTGGTGTTCGGCGAGCGCCGTCTCACCTTCGAGCAGCACGCTCGCGAGGTCGCGGCCTTGGCCAAGGCGTTGCGTGTGGAATACGGCGTCGGTCCGGGCGATCGCGTCGGCATCCTCGCCGCAAACTGCGCCGAGTGGGTCTTGACCTTCTGGGCCACGGTGTCGTTGGGTGCAATCGCTGTTGGGCTAAACGGCTGGTGGGTGGGCGACGAGATCCGTTTTGGTGTTGCCGACGCAGAACCGAAGGTGGTGATGGGCGACCGCAAACGCCTCGACCGAGTCGATCATCGTCTCGACGTGCCGATCATCGTCGCGGAGGACGATGTTGCGGCGCTGATCGCGGCCCATGGCGACGCCGCCCTGCCCGATCAGCCCATCGACGAAGACGACCCGGCCGTGATCCTGTACACGAGTGGCACGACGGGTCGGCCAAAAGGCGCGATCAATACCCACCGCAACATCAACGCGCTGCTCGGTCTGAGCTTTTTTCATGGGCTGCGCCGCTTGCAGCTGTCGCCGCCGCCTCCCGACGCGGCGCCGACGTGTCAGTACATGACGAGCCCGCTGTTTCACGTGTCGGGTTTGCACAACGGCGCCGTCGCGTTCCTCGCCGGCGGGGTCAAGTCGGTGTGGCACATGGGCCGTTTCGACCCCGGCGTTGCGATGGCCACGATGGAGGCGGAGAAGGTCACGGGCTGGTCGATCACCAGCGCGGTCGCGTGGCGATTGGTGCGCCATCCCGACGCAGGAAAGTACGACCTCAGTTCGGTCACTCAAGTGGGCGGCGGTGGATCGCCGATCCCGGGCGACCTGCAAGCGCGTTTGCGCGACGTGTTCCCCAATGCGGCTGATTCGATCGGCGTTGGGTACGGGATGACGGAATGTTCGGCGCTCGCGACGTTGGCGTTTGGCGACGAGTTGATTGCTCACCCCGACACGGTCGGCTCGCCGTTGCCGACGGTGCAGTTAGAGATACGTGACCAACATGGAAATGTTCTCGGGGAGAATGCCGAAGGTGAGGTCTTCGTCCGCGGCCCGATGGTGATGCCGGGCTACTGGCGCCGGCCTGAGGAGACCGCAGCCGTGTTGTCGGCCGACGGGTGGCTGCGCACGGGCGATTTGGGCGCGATGGTCGACGGTCGTTTGTACTTGTCGGCTCGGCGTAGCGACTTGATCTTGCGAGGTGGCGAAAACGTGTACCCAGCCGAGGTCGAGCGCCGGCTCGACGAGCACCCCGATGTCGTCGAATCGGTCGTGTATGGCGTGGAGCATCCTGAGTTGGGCCACGACGTCGCGGCGGTGGTGGTGTTGCGCGATAGCGCCGAGACCGACGAGGCCGCGCTGGCACGCTGGGTCGGCGAGGCACTGGCGTACTTCAAAGTTCCCGCGCAGTGGCGTGTGCAGCGTGAGCCGCTACCGCGCACGGCCACGGGCAAGGTGCAGCGTCACGTGGCCGCGAGTGGCGCGCGCAACACGTTTCAGGAGGACTGACCGGTGGCCGCGCCGAATCTGGCCGAGCTTGTGGAACCGAGCTCCACGGCGGTTCTCACCTCGGAATGCCAAGGGGGCACGCTCGGCGCCGATGCGGTGTTTCCTGCGTTGCGCGACGCCGCTCGCGACGTGGGGTTGGTCACGCAGCTGGCCGACCTGCTCACCGCGGCGCGATCGGCCGGTGTCGTGGTGCTGCACGCGGTGGCGCAGAATCGTGCCGACCGCGCGGGCGCGAATCACAACGCACGGCTGTTCGCCGCGGCGGCCCGTGGGCCCGTCGCGTTGCTCGAGGGCACGCCGGCGACAGACGTGGTCCCCGAACTCGGACCGGCGCCGTCAGACATCGTCTCGCGGCGTACGCATGGCCTGTCGCCGACGGCGGGGACCGATGTCGACGCGATCCTGCGCAATCTGGGAGTGCGAACCGTGGTGCTCACGGGCGTGTCGGTGAACGTTGCCATCACCAACGCGGCCTTTGATCTGGTCAACTCGGGCTACAACGTGGTGTTGCCGACCGACGCTGTTGCCGGCGTGGGGGAGCGATACGTCGCCGACGTGATTGCCAACACGCTGTCGCTGGTGACGACGCTGACCACGGTGGCCGAACTGCGTTCGGTGTGGGCTGGCTAACGGGTCCGGCGCCGAGACCGGGTCGTGCGGCTTGGCGACCTACGGCGCGGTCAACGGCGCGACCTACGACGCGGTCAACGACGCGATCAGTGATGCCTTGTCGGGCTTCAACATGGCGGTGAGCGGGATCGGGCCCACTATCAGCCGGTCGGGTCGTTTGTAGTCGGCTAAGTGTGCGCCGACGTGCGTGCGCACGTCGGCGAGGGTTGGCGCCGGCGCCTTCAGCGACGCGTCGAGCTCCACGAACGCGACGCCGATCTCGCCGAGTCGGTCGTCGGGTGCACCGACAACCGCGGCACGCACGATCGCGGGGTGTTCGAGCAAGACGTTTTCGACCTCGATCGGATACACGTTGTAACCGCCACGAACGAACATCTCCTTGGAGCGACCGCGGAATGTCAGGTATCCGTCGGCATCCATCGAACCGAGGTCGCCGGAGTGAACCCAGCCGTCGGAGTCGATCGTTGCGCGGGTGGCGGCCGGGTCATTCCAGTAGCCCGACATCTGCGCCGCGGAACGACTGCAGATTTCACCCACCTCACCGACGTCGGCGGTCTCGGCGGCGTCGGTGTCAGCTGCGCTCGCGCTCGCGCTGGCTCGAACGATACGAATCTCCACGCCGGGCTGCGCGCGCCCGACAGTGGTGCAGGTGAGGTGATCGGGGTCTGCTATCCGTGTGCCCGAGGTCAGCGCCGCCTCGGTCGAGGTGTACCGAACGAGCACGGGGCAGCCGAACCGGTCGCGTAACGCCGAGACCAGCTCCGGGGCGACTGCGGCTGCGCCTGTGCCGATCACACGAAGGTGGGCCGCGTTGATCGAACTGCACAGTGGATCGGCGAGCATCATCGACCACTGTGCGGGAACCCCTTGCCCGACCGTGATCCGCTCCGATTCCAGCAATGCCAGCGCGGCATCGGCGCGCCATGGCGTAGGCGTAACCACCGTGGTCGTTTGGTTAACCAACTCGTCGACCACGCGGGTCATGAATCCGACGTGGGCAAACGGCAACGGCGACAAGCGGCGATCGCCCGCAGCGTTGAGTTCACCGGTGCCTTCGGCGACGGCGACCATCGCGTTGAGCGTGAACACGGCCCCTTTGGGAACGCCGGTCGTGCCGCTTGTCCACACGATCGCGAGCGGCGCCTGCGGGTCACGGCGAAGGCTCGGGTGATCGCTCCGCACGGGCGCGGCACGGGCCCACTCGACAACGGCGTGTGGATCGTCGACGGTCAGCGGCGCGGCACACGACGCGACGATGTGGGCGCGTTCGCGCGCGCCCAAACGCGGGTTGATACCGGTCACGATCGCTCCGCTCAGCGCCGCGCCGAGGTAGGTCAGCAGATATTCGGCGCTGCTGGGCAGTTCGATCGTGACCACGTCGCCCGCTGCAATTCCTAGGTCGCGAAACGCTGCGCACACCGAGCGAGCGCCAGCGTCGAGTTCGCGGTAGGTGAGACGGGTGTCGCCCGAGACGATCGCTTCGCGATCTGGCACGTCGCGCGCCGCGGCTCGTAGCAGGTCGGCCAGCAGCATGTTCATCAGTGCCGACAGTAGCGAGAGTAGAACGTGTTTCAGTTCGGCGCGCGGCGCTGGCTAACCTCAGATCCATGGGCAGGTTTGACGATCGAGTTGTAGTGGTGACCGGGGCGGGCGGCGGCTTGGGCCGTGCGAGTTCGGTGCAATTTGCCAACGAGGGCGCCCGCGTGGCCGTGCTCGACGTCGCCGAGGACCGAGCGCGTGAAACAGCGGAGCTGGCCGGCAACGGTGCACGACCGTACGTGTGTGACGTCACCGATTTGGGCAACGTCGAGGCGGTGGTGAAAGCCGTCGCGACCGAGATGGGCCGTCCGCGAGTTCTGGTGAACAACGCCGGAATTGGCGGCTTCTACAAGACCCACGAGGCAGATCCCGACACGTGGACTCGGATCATCGCGGTCAACCTCACCGGCTCGTACAACATGGCGCGCACCGTCATTCCGCACTTGCTCGACGGCGGCGGGGTGATCGTCAACATTTGCTCGACGGCCTCGTTTATCGGCCAGCCCTATTCGGCTGCCTACTGCGCGTCGAAGGGTGGGCTGGTGCAACTCACACGCGCGCTGGCTGCTGAGTACGTGTCTGACGGCATACGTGTGGTCGGAGTCGCCCCCGGCGGCATGGCGACCGAGATGATCAAGAGCTGGCGCCCACCCGAAGGTGTCGACAACAAGTTCTTGTTTCGGCTGATGTCGAAGATGGGAGCGAGCACCCCTGAGCAGGTGGCGCGCTCGGTTGTCTACTTGGCCTCCGACGAGGCCGACTACGTGACCGGCGCGGTGCTGTCGGTCGACGGCGGCGTCACGTTGTGAGGCGCTGCGCGGTCGTCACCGGCTCGGCGTCGGGGATCGGCCGCGCAACGGCCGACTTGCTCGGATCGCAGGGATGGCGGGTAATCGGAATCGACCGCCACTCGGCGCAGATTGTCGCCGACTTGGCAGATCCACGTGAACGCGCCGTTGCCGTTGAGGCCGCAATTTCCGCTTGTAGCGGCGTGTTGCACGGCGTCGTGTGCGCGGCGGGCATCGGCCCGACCCGTTCGCCCGCGGAGATCGTCTCGGTGAACTATTTCGGAGCCGTCGCCGTTGCACGAGGGATGCTCGGGGCCCTGGCCGCCGGGCGTGGCGAAGCCCGCGGCCCGGGCTCTGGAACAGCTGCGGTGGTCGTGTCGTCGAACTCGGTCGGTTTGGTGAGCGTGCCCGAGCCGATACTCGACGCGTGCGCACAGGAGGACGAAGACCTCGCTCGTGCGCTGGCCGCAGAGCTCGACGGACCTACGGCCTACGCCGCGTCGAAGCTTGCGTTGGCCCGCCGGGTGCGCACCGCCGCGCCGCAGTGGGCCAAGCTCGGTGTTCGCCTCAATGCGGTGGCGCCCGGGCCCGTCGACACTCCTTTGCTCGACGAGACCAAACGCGACCCGGTTTTGGGTCCGCTCACCGATGCGTTACCCCTTCCGGGCGGCCGAATCGTCGCCCAGCCCGCAGAGATTGCGGCAGCGATTGCGTTTCTGTTGAGCGACCCGGCGTCGGCGATCACTGGCGCCGTGTTGTTTGCCGATTTGGGGCTCGACGCCGCCGTTCGCCCCGA
>CAZWPY010000103.1:0-10364 GCA_964635475.1 uncultured Acidimicrobiia bacterium | reverse complement strand
TCTTCGGAACCTGGTCGGGCCGCCTTCGCACCGACGACGGTATCGAGATCGAGATACACGACATCCAGGGCTTCGCGGAAGAAGCACGCCAGGAGTGGTGAACGACAGTCGGCGAGGTCGGGGTTCAATCGGTAACGGGCTCTTCGGATTTCAGGGTGGGGAGATCGGGTTGAGCGTGGCGAGTAGGTCCCAGTTGGGTCGGCCGGCGTAGAGCAGGACTCGGAGCCGGTAGTTGCGGAAACGGCGGAACCCGAACCCGATGCGCTTGATGACCTTGATCAGGTTGTTGGTGGCCTCGGTCGGCCCGTTGGACACCTGGGCTTGGTGCCAGGCGCAGATCTCGTGCCGCCAGGTGCGAAGCGTCCGTCCAAGCTGACGCAGCTCCGGCGACATCGCTGGCTCGAGCAGGCTCTCGACGAGCTCGTCGAGGTAGCCGGGGGCGCCCTCGGCGGGCTGGTCGTAGAGGCCCCGCAGGGTCTCCTTCGCGTGCCAGGCCATGCGAACCTCGCCGTGAGGATCACCGGCTTCGAGGAGGTTCTCGATCTTGGCGTTGGCTTTGTCGTCGAGGCGCTCGTGGCCGATCGTGAGCAGCTTCCGGGACCGATAGAGCGGGTCGTCGCGATGACCGGCTCTTCGGATTTCCGAAGAGCCTGATTCGGTGGCACCGCCGCCTCCTCGCCATCACCGGCACCCTCGTGACGCGTCCCATGCAGATATGCCGGTGCGATAGGGGCGGTTCGCCTCCTCGCGATCGGCCCGTCGGGGATCGTCAACGTGGTGCGCGGGTCGAGGCGACTGGGCCCGACCGCTCCACGGGGCGCGATCGTCTCGTGCGGTGGCGGACTACGGGAGCTTGGACGCGAGGACGTCGGCCGGCAAGATCTCGGGCGCTGCGCCAAGGAGCTGCTGGTTGGCCATCAGGGCTTCGACGATGGCGCCGTTGGCATGGGCGTCGCGAGCGGACTCGTCGGCAAATGCGTCGAAGATCCAGAAGGTGTCGGGGTGGGTTCGGACCGCGAACCAGACGATCGTTCCTTCTTCATCGTTGGCGAGTTCGACAGCGCTGGCCAGCAGATCGCCGAGCGCGTCGTGCTGCCCATCGGCCGCAACGATCTTGGCGACGAAGGCGTACGGGAGTGATGTGGGGGTGGACACGGCGGTCTCCTTGCTTACGGGGGTTGTTCGTATGAGGAGTCCAACGTACGACGAGCCAGGTGCGATGGGGAGTGGCGCATGCGGCAGCATTGCTACCGTTCACGCCATGCGTTTCGGACTGATCGCGCTCGATGGCTGCTTCGGCTCGGCGGTTGCGTCGGTGATCGACATCGTGCGGGTGGCCGACGGAGTCCGCGGCGATGTCGACCCACACATCGACCCGATCGAACTCGCCATCGTCGGACCGAAGCGACGGGTGACCACGACGACATCGATGACCCTGTCGGTGGAGCACCCGCTGTCCGAGTGCGGCGACTTCGACGTCGTCGTCGTCCCCGCGCTCGGAACCCTCACCGCCGCCGCCACCAACGACGCCCTGCAGAGCCGAGATGCTCGTTCGGTCATCGAGTCACTCAGGCGGCTCGACGACGCGACCACCCAGATCGCCGCGGCGTGTACCGGCGTGTTCACCGTCGCCGAAACCGGACGGATGCACCACCGGCGGGCGACGACCAGCTGGTTCCTGGGGCCGGAGTTCCGAACGCGCTATCCGACCGTCGACCTCGATCTCGACACCATGGTCGTGGTCGACGGAAACCTGGTCACCGCCGGCGCCGCATTCGCCCACATCGACCTCGCACTCTCACTCGTGCGATCGATCAGCCCCGACCTGGCCCAGCACGTCGCCAAGCTGCTTCTCATCGACGAGCGCCCGTCGCAGGCGGCCTTCGTCGCCTACGAACACCTCCGCCACGATGACCCGATCGTCGTCGAGTTCGAACGTCTCGTGCGCGCCCGCCTCGACGAACCGCTCGACATCGCGTCCGTCGCGCAGTCGCTCGGCACCAGCCGGCGCACCCTCGAACGACGAGTCCGCTCGGCACTCAACCTCACTCCGCTCGGCTTCGTCCAACGTCTTCGCATCGAACGGGCTCGGCATCTCTCGGCAACCACCGACCTCAACTCCGCCGAGATCGCCATGCGGGTCGGCTACGCAAACGCCGAGACACTCCGCTCCCTCCTGCGCACACAACGACACCGATCGTGAGCCCAGCGCCACACGCGTAGCCGGTGTAACAGAACTCCGTTCGGAACCGGAACCGGCACTGCGCGTCGATGCCGATGCGGCGTCCCTGGCTGATCACTTGACGCATGCCGGCCAGCGGCGGTGGCGTCGAGGAACGTGCCGAGCTCGGTGGCGGTCCACGATCGGGCGCGACGACGACCCGACGGTCGGGTGCGCGGGTCGGGCGGCCGGACCCCGTCGATCGGGTTGATGGCGAGCAGACCGTGAGTGGTGGCGTCATTCAGCGCGGCGCGCAGTGTCTGGTGGAGGTTCAGGATCGTCTTCGCGGCGAGCGGTCCGCCAGTGCGGCTCCCGGTGAGGGCGAGGCGCCGGTAGAGGGTCTGGATGTGCTCGGGGCGCAACCGCCGCAGCTGGGTGGATCCGAGGTGGGGGAGTAGGTAGTGGGCGACGGCGGCGCATTCCCTGGCGTGGGTCGACGCAGCGATCGTGGTCTCGCGGGCTGGGAGCCAACGGCCGACCATGTAGTCGCGGACGGTCATCGACGAACCGCACCGGGTCAGACGTTCGCGGGCAGCGGTCAGTTCGGCGGCGACCCGCTCGGCGTCGGCGCGGTCGTCGCAGCGGTACCACCGCCGTCGTTCGGTGAGGGTGACGGGGTTACGGCCTTCGTAGATCACGGCGTAGTGCACGCCTCGCTTCTCGGTCACGTACGCCACGTGCTGCTCCTCCACGCCTGGGATCGGTAGCGGACTCGGTAGCAGGCGGCGTCGAGGTGGCTCCACCACAGGCGTGTGACGGGGTGCTTACCCCGGTGCCCGGTCAGGTGACCACGGGGCGGATACCTTCGATCTCGCCGATCCGGTCAGCCAGCCGGGACGCCAGGGTGGCTCGCACGTCGGTGGCGGCGGGATCGTCGATGAGATTGTGGCGTTGGTGGGGGTCGGTGGTGTTGTCGTAGAGGTGGGTGCCGACGTAGCGGTCGGCGCTGGGCTGGAGGTGCCCGGCGAAGGGGTTCCGGGTCGGAGCCTTGGCGGCATAGGTGTGGCTCGGGGTGCGCAGGGCTCGTCCGATCTGGGATTCGCTGATCTGGATGAGCACGTCGCCGGGCGCGCCGTCGGTGGTCTGGAGGGGCCGGCCGTCGAGGTCGGGGTCGTCGCCGCCTGCGGCGTTGATGAGGGTGGGGAGTAGGTCGAGGTTCGTCGCGAGGTCGGTCCGGTGCGTGCCGTTTCGGAAGCCGGGTCCGGCGATGACGAGGGGGATGCGGATGGAGGCGTCGTGGGGGCTGCGCTTGTATTCGAGGTTGCGGGTGCGGAAGTGGCTGCCGTGGTCGCTGGTGAACACGATGAGGGTGTCGTCGAGCCGGCTGGTGCGGTCGAGGTGGTCGACGAGGCGGCCGAGGTTGGCGTCGATGCTGGCGCAGCAGGCGAGGTACTCGGCGTAGTTCCAGCGCCAGTCGCCCTTCCACGCCGGGAGGTCGCCGGGTCGGTCGAAGTCGGTGAATCGCTTGGACCAGCCGTTGGGTGCGATGGTGCGGAATCGGTTGTTCTGGTGGTGGGGTTCGAGGAACGACACGAACAGGAAGAACGGCCGGTCGTCGTCGAAGCGGTCGAGCCGGTCGATGGCGATGTCGGTGAGGGCGTCGACGCGGTAGCCGTGCAGGTCGACCTGGCTGCCGTGCTCGTCGTAGATGTGGCCGCTGGTGGGCCCGGTGATGTGTTCGAGGGCGTCGGCGGCGACCCACACGTCGCGGTAGCCGCCGCGCCGCTCCGAAGGGACAGGTCGACGTTCGTACCGGGCGGTGGGCCGGTCGGTCGGGAGGTTGCGACCGCGGTTCGACGCCAGGTGCCACTTGCCGACGTACCCGGTGGCGTAGCCGAGGTCGGTCATCCGGTCGGCGAGCGTGTCGGTGCCGGGTGGGAGGGCGATTCCGTTGCGCCAACAGCCGGTGGTGGTCGGGTACCGGCCGGTCTGGATCACGGCGCGGGCCGGGCCGCAGACCGGTTGGATCGTGAACGCCTCGTCGAATGCGACACCGTCGGCGGCGAGGGCGTCGAGGCGGGGCGTAACCGGCAGGCGTTGCCCGAACACGCCGCAGGAGTCGGGGCGCTGCTGGTCCGACAGCACCACCAGCACGTTCGGTCGATCCATCGTCCCACCATACGAGTGCCCACCCGACGTCTCGTGCGCATGTGCGGGTCGATGGTCGGCACCGGTGGGATCCGAGTCTGATCCGGCGGCGCTGGATGCCGGTGAACGTGCTCGGACTGCGAGCGCATCCGCGTCAGGTGCAGCAGTGATCCTGGGTGGTGGTCACTTCGGTGCAGCAGAGGGCTTCGGCGGGGGGCGCTACCGGACGCTTGTGCCGGGCTGTCGTGATCGTCGGCGATGACGCCGTAGATCTTCCCAGGCTCCGTCTGGCGCATCGACCCACACCTTCTCCTGGGTGGCGTAGCAGCAGGTGCCGGAGCCCTCGGTGGTGTTGATGCCCCGCTCGCTCAGCCGTCCTTGGAAGTCACGGACCTCATCGGGATCAGCGACTTCGACGCCGAGGTGGTTCAGTCGGGCACTGGCATCGGCGGTCTCGAACAGCACGAGCTTCCGCGGTGAATCGGCCACGACGAAGTTCGCGTATCCCGCCCTTTGCTTGTTCGGATCCACCGCGAAGAGCCGCGAGTAGAAGGCGACGGCGTCGTCGAGATCGGAGACGTTCAGGGCGAGTTGCACACGAGACACGACGGTGTCCCTGATCGCCACCGCCGGTGGACCTGCGTGCAATTGTGACCTCGAGGAGCCGGTCGGGAGGTCTCAGCCGACCGTGTCGCACCACCTGTCGATCCTCGCTGACGCCGGTCTGATCACGAAGGAGAAGGTCGGCCGGTGGGTGATCTGCACGGTCGTGCCCGATCGACTGGCGCGACTCCGCGCGGTGCTTGAAGGCTGATGTTGCTGAACGCTTGCGTCACCGCCGGCCGGTGGCTGCCCCGCGGGCGTCAGCTCGGTGGGGCTCGCTCCAATCGAAGCCGAAGACGTGCTTGGCCATGCCCGTCATGAGCGCTGCGGCGTGTGTCTTGGCCTTCTTAGCTCTCGGACCCGTCCACGAGTCGTCGATGGTGGCGCACCAGAGGGTGTACCAGCGGTCGCAGTGCGCTCGGGTGATCGGTTGGGTGGCGTGGAGGTGCCGGTGGGTTGCGGTGACGGCGCCGCGGTAGCGGGGCGGACCGAGGAGGATCCAGCACCAGTAGTCGATGAGGTTGGGGATGTGAACGGTCCAGTCGACCTCGGCGACTTCGTCGAACACGGGAGCGAGGAGATCGTCGAAGACGATCTCGCGGTAGAAGCGGGTCACGAGGTCGTGGATCGCAGCAGGTGTTGATAGGTCCGGCCGTACGTCGTCGACGGTCTGGGTGTCGCGGTGGTCGTCGACGAGGCCGAGCAGGCAGGGTGCTTCGCCGCCCAGGTCGGCGGTCATGGTCGGGCTCCGGCTCGTGAGCGGCCGACGAGCTGGTTGGCGTGCACGGCGGCGACGTTGGCGGCGAGGGCGAGTGCCCGTTCGGTGTTGGGTCCGGTCCAGCCAAGCTCGAGGGTGTCGCCGAAGAGCTGGAGCCACCGCTCGAAGTGCGCGGTGGTGAACGGGTGTCGGTCGTTGATGTCGGCGTGGGCGCGGAACGGGTTCCCCTGGTAGCCCTCGATGCCGAGCAGGGCGCGGCACCAGAACCCGGTGAGCTTGGGCAGGTGCTCGGCCCAGTCGACGCGTGCGACGTCGTTGAAGATCGGGCCGAGCAGGTCGTCCTGGGCGACGTCTTGGTAGAACCGGCGGACCATCTCGGCGATCTCGGCCGGGTCGTCGAGGTCTCGGGTCGGGGCGGGCCGGTTTGCTGGGCCGGCGCTCATCGGGTGCTCAGGTTCTCTTCGAGGGCGAGCACGGCGGGAAACAGGACGTTGTTCTCCTTGTGGACGTGCAGGTGCGTGTCGGCTTCGAGCTCTGCGAGGCCGCGGTAGAGGGCCTGGTAGCTGGCGCACGCGTCGGCGGGCGGTTCGTAGCCGTTCGCTACGGTCCGCAGGTGGGCGAGGAGATCGCCGGCGTGGTCGTGCTCGAACATCATCATCTGGATCGGGTTGGCGACGCTGCCGCAGTGGAAGCTCGGCGCCGACGCCGCGGCGGCGAGCTCGCGGACCATCGGGAACAGCACCCGTTCCTCCTTCATCAGGTGCGGTTCGAGGTCGAGTCGCAGCGCTGTGTAGGTGGCTTCGACGAGGCGCAGTTCGGGGTGGCGGGTGCCGTGCACTCCGACCACCTTTTCGACGAGCGCGGTGAGGCGGGGGAGCTCGTCGTGGAGGTAGCGGTGGTGGGTGGCCTCGATGTGGTCGACGAGCGCGGCGGGGTCCATCGCCGTCCACTCCGCTGTGCCGCCCGGCTCGGCGGTGTCGAGGGCGTCGAGCACGACCGCGGGGTCGAGGTCTCGGTCGGCGCAGGCTTCTTCGAGGGTGCGGCGGCCGCCGCAGCAGTAGTCGAGCTGGTGGTGCTCGAGGACTCGGGCGGCGCTGGGGTTGGCATCGACGATGGCAGCGAGGGTGAGGTCGACGGACATGGGTCTGCTCCTTGGTGGTCAGGTGAGGTGGATGCCGACGGTGGTGGCGATGACGACGGCGAGGCCGAGGACGCTCTGGCGGATGCCGATGACCTTCGCCGGGACGGGATGGCGTGCGGTCGCCCGTTGGAACACGATCACGGCGGCGACGGTGGCTGCTCCCGCGACGACGGCGGGGTCCAAGGCGACGGCGGCGATCACGGCGGCTGCGGCGCCTGCATCGGTGGCGAGCAGCGTGCGCGATGAGGCCGGGTGACCATGCAGCCGGAAGATCTGGGCGCGGACGTAGGGGATGGCGGTGGTGGCGCGGCCGGCGAGGATCAGCCACACGGCCATGGCCTGTGCTGCCGGGTGCCCGCCCGCGAGGAGGATCATCGCGGCGACCGCGCAGATGCCGTAGGTGCCGGCGAGCTCGGGGACGAGGCGGCGGCTGCGCGACCGCATGTCGAACCACAGCTCAACGACTACGAGCGGTGCCGCGGCCACGACCGGCCACCAGAACGGCTCTCCCGCGGTGAGGACCGCGACCGCGACCAGGGCGCTGATCGCGGCGAACTCGACTCCTAGCACCCTCCGGGCGAGGCCAGTCCGGGCCAGGTGGCGGTGTCGGTGGCGGTCGACGAGGACGACCCGCAGCGGGGTTCGGGCCACGAACGCCAACATTGCGGCGAGTCCGATGCAAACTCCAGCGGCACTGGGAGCGATGGCGAGACCGAGCAGGACTGGTTCGGCGGTGAGCCCCCAACCGCCGTGCTCGGTCGGGACGGCGACGCTGCGCAGCATCGATCGTTCGCCCTTACCGGCCGGTGCAACCGGCGAGGTGTCGACGGTCATGGCCGGGCTTCGGCGGTTTCGATGACGGTGATCGCTTGGGCTGGGCAGACCTGGGCTCCGAGACGGGCCGCGTCGGCGAGCTCAGCGGGGACAGCGAGCAGGTGGAGGTCGAGGTAGCCGTCGGCGTCGAGCGGATACACCGCCGCGGCGAAGCGGTGGCAGTTTCCCCAGCCCTCGCACAGCGCAGGGTGGGCGCGCACCCGGACGCCGACGGACACCTCGGCGGGCACCCGCTCGGACGATGCGGTGGTGGCGGTCACCGACTCGACCGCCTCGGTGACGCGATTGCGCTCAACGGCGTCTCGGCAAGGTCGCGCAGCAGGTGGCCGCGGGCCTGGGCCCACGCGTCGTGCAGTGCGCAGCGGCCGCCACCGGCACAGGCGCGGTCCTCGAGCACGCAGCGCGTCACGTCGGTCGGGCCCTCGACCGCCTCGACGACGTCCAGGACCGATACCTCCTCGAGCGGCGTGACCGCCGTGTACCCACCGGACCGGCCCGGCTCCGAGCGCACCCAACCCCGGTTCACCATCGGCGTCATCGCCTGGGACAGGAACCCCGGCGACGTGTCGAGATCCTCCGCCAGCTCCGACGCCTTGCGCCGCTCACCCGTCGCAGCCAGAGCGATCATCGCCCGGGTTGCCAGATCGGCCCGCCTCGTAACTTCCAATCTCATAGTTCAAGAATATAGAATTCGGCCCATGGATACCAGTGACGAACGTCATGAAGCGGGTGCTGGCGGCGGGCCAGTTCACCCGCAGCTGCGAGCCGGGCTGCTCATGGCCGGGATCGTGCTGTTCATCCTCTTCATGTCCGTGGCATCGGTCCGGTAGAAGCCGGTGCGCCATGCATCCAGCATCGATCGTCGGGCGGTCCTACGCTCGGCGCCAGGAGGAGTAGCGATGGCGTCCGTGACGAGCCCGGTGGACCGGCGAGGGGTGACCTGGGGTCTGGTGGCGGTCGCCATCGTGGTGGCGCTGACGTTCATCGGCAGCGACCGGCTGGTCTGGTTCGACGCTGCACTGGTCGGCTACCTGTTCGGCCTCGTGTTCGCCGTGTTCGGCGTGGTGTACCGCTATGCGGTGTGGCTGCGCCGGCCGCCGACCGCGATGCTGAACAAGCGGGGCTGGGACGCGTTCCGTGCCCGCAAGGCCCGCAACGCGGCGGCGCTGCCCGCGCTGGTCGGCACCCACGTGCTGGGTCAGACGTTCATCTACCGGCGGTCGAAGACGCGCTGGCTGGCCCACCAGTTGGTGTTCTGGGGCTGCATCCTCGCTGCGCTCATTACGTTCCCGCTGACGCTCGGGCTGCTGCATTTCCAGAGCGTCGGCCAGCAGGCCGACCGGTACCAGGTGTACGTGTCACGGGTCGGCACCGCGGAGTTCGACGCCAGCACGGTGATCGGCTGGGTGATCTTCCACGGACTCGACCTCGCCGCGGTGCTGGTGCTGGCCGGGGTGTTCATCTTCCTGCGACGCCGGCTCAACGATCCCGGCGCGTTGGCCGTCGAGCGCGGTGGCGACTTCCTGGTACTCGCCGGGCTGTTCGCCGTGTCGGTGACCGGCTTGTTCCTCACCGTGTCGAGCATGTGGCTCGACGGGCAGTTCTACTCGGCGCTCAACACGCTCCACGCGCTCACGGTGATCCTCGGACTCATGTACCTGCCGTTCGGGAAGCTGTTCCACATCTTCCAGCGGCCGGGGAACCTCGGCGTCGCCTACTACAAGACCGCCAACGCCGAGGGCGAGCAGGCTCTGTGCCGCCGCTGCGGCGACGGGTTCGCCAGCGCCCAGCAGATCGCGGACCTCCAGGAGGTGCTTCCCCAGATGGGATTCGACTACCACGCCGATGACGGCGGCAGCTACCAGGACACCTGCCCGCGCTGTCGCCGCGCGAGCGTGACCCTTGCGCAATCGGCACGAGTCGGGGGGTTCGGCTGATGGCCCGCATCCCCGTCACCGAAGAGGCCCTGATCGAGCGCTTCGGCCCGCACCTGAACGAGGCGCCCCCCGGCGGCTGGGACGCGGACCTCGAGATCGACCGGGTCGTGAACACGCACTGCTGCTTCTGCGGCCAGCAATGCGGCATCAAGCTCAAGGTCCACGACAACGAGGTCGTCGGCTTCGAGCCCTGGTACGAGTTCCCGTTCAACGAGGGCAAGCTCTGCCCCAAGGGCGTGAAGCGCTACCTGCAGGGCAGCCACCCCGACCGGCTGCTGCACCCGATGGTCCGCGACGAGACCGCTCCCGGCGGGTTCCGCCGGGTCAGCTGGGACGACGCGCTGACGAAGGTCGTGTCGGAGATCCAGCGCATCCAGGCCACCTACGGCGACGACGCCTTCGCCATGCTCTCGGGCGTCTCGCTCACCAACGAGAAGAGCTACCTCGTCGGCAAGTTCGCCCGGCTCGCGCTGCACACCGCGAACCTCGACTACAACGGCCGCTTCTGCATGGTGTCGGCTGGTGCTGGCAACAAGAAGGCCCTCGGCATGGACCGGGCCCCGAACCCGTGGAGCGACATCCCGCTCGCCGATGTGGTGTGGACGGCCGGGACCAACGTGGCCGAGACGTTCCCCATCACCACCAGCTACATCTGGCGGGCACGCGACCGCGGCGCCAAGCTCATCGTCCAAGACCCTCGCGTCGTCCCGCTTGCCCGAACCGCCGACCTGTTCCTCCCGGTTCGGCCCGGTACCGACTCGGCGCTGTTCGGTGCGGTGCTCCACGAGCTGATCCGCAACGACTGGCTCGACCACGAGTTCA
>CAZWPY010000102.1:3062-10578 GCA_964635475.1 uncultured Acidimicrobiia bacterium | reverse complement strand
CGTGTGGCGTCACTCGATCCCGCTGCGAGCACCGGTGAGTCCGATTCGTCGACCTTAGTGGCGTCAGACGTTTTGGTCTATGAGGACGACTCGGGCTCGGGCGTGTCGTCGCGCGCCACCGCGGCCACAGGATCGCTCGCCAGTACGGCCGCGGCGGCCACCAGCGCGACCGCGGCGGGACCGACGTTGCCGCCCGTTTCGGCGCGTGTTGTCGCCTCGTCGTGCGACGCAGTCGAGGCCGTGAAAACGTGGCCGATAGCCCGGCAAGCCGCGCAACTCGTGATGCCCGGAGTGCCCTCCGCGTCGTTGGGCCGGGCGGCCGAAATCGTCGCCGAACTCGGCCTTGGCGGAATCCTCGTGCTCGACGGCAACAACGCGAATCTCGCGGCGGGCATCGCCGCAGTGAAGGCAGCCACCGATCCTGCGCCGTTCGTCGCCGTCGACGAGGAGGGAGGGCGAGTCCAGCGCCTCAAGGCGCTCACCGGCCGGCTGCCGTCGGCTCGCGACATGGCGGGCGCCAATTCGGCTGAGCAGGTGCGAGCGATCGCCGTTGAACACGGCAAGAAGATGGCGGCGTTGGGCTTCACAATGGACATGGCGCCTGTGCTCGACCTCAACTCGGGCTCCGCGTCAGGACCTATTGGTGATCGGGCCTTTTCCGCCGACCCCGCGATCGCCGCCCAGTACGGGCGGGCATTTGCCGATGGGCTGTGGGAGTCCGGCGTAGTTCCGGTTCTCAAACACTTTCCGGGGATCGGCTCGTTGGGGGCCGACACCCACGTCGAGCTGCCTGTCGGACCCGACGTTGCGACGTTGCGTAGCCGTGACCTTGAGGCGTTTCGGCTCGCGACCCAGTCGTATCCCGGCGCGGTGATGGTGGCCCATGTGGTGATTCCCGACCTGACGGGCGAATTGCCGGCCTCGACGTCGTATCGCGCGATTACTGAGCTGCTGCGCGGCGAGTTCGGATTCAGCGGACTGATCATCTCCGACAGCCTGTCGATGGGCGCGATCACGACTCGTTGGGAGATTCCCCAAGCGGCCGAACATGCGTTGGCCGCCGGGTCCGACGTTGCGTTGATCGCGTCTGCCGGAGCTGACCTGCAGACCGCTCGGGCAACGGTCAATCGGATTGTCGACGCTGTGGTCGCGGGGAGAATCCCTGCCGATGCGCTCGCGACGTCCGTCGCGCGGGTGCTGATCACCAAAGGGCTCGACCCCTGTGTCGCGGTTGCCCCGTGAGCCAGCCGTGAGCCACATTGCGACCGGTTCGTGAGCCAGTTCGGGGCGAGCCCAGGGTCGTCCGAGGCAAGCCCAGGGTCGTCCGGGGCCAGCACGCAGTCGGCCGGGGCCAGCACAGGGTCGGCCGAGGCGATGCGCCGGGGCACTGCGCAGGCGTTGGTCGGCGGCGTCTGCTACGGCGTCACGATTGTCATCGGCCGGACGTTGGCCGAACGAGGTCTCGGCGCACCGACCGTGCTTGGGACGCGTTTCACGCTGTCCGCGGTGCTGATGTTCGTGGTGCTCGCAATCTCTGGTCGTCCGCTGCTGCCGGCCAAAGGCGAACGGATCGGCGTATTTCTGCTCGGCGCGTGCGTGTACATGGTCGAGTCGACGTTCTTCTTTATGGCATTGGAGAGAGGGTCGGCGTCTGCGGTGGCGCTCATCTATTACTGCTACCCCGCGGTAGTGACCGTGCTCGAGATTCCGTTCGGGCTCGCGACGTGGAACAGACGCACGCTTGTGGCGTTGGCTCTCGCGTTGGCCGGGGTCGGTCTGGTGGTCGGCTCGGGCGCGGACTTGCACATCACCACCGTCGGTCTGTTGTGTATCTCGGCGTCGATCCTTGCGTTCTCTTGTTACATGATCGCGTCGGCGAAGCTCATGCCTCGGTCTGATCCGCGAACGAGCGCTGCCTGGGTCGCGATGGGCGCGGGCACGTCGTTTTACCTGTGGGGTTCCTTGTCGGGCCAGCTCAAGCCGGTGGGCGAGGATCTGCCGCTGTTGTTGGGCACGGCGGGGGCCACTGCGCTCGCGTTCACGCTGATGTTCCTCGCCATTGG
This sequence comes from uncultured Acidimicrobiia bacterium, assembly GCA_964635475.1. Lineage (GTDB taxonomy): Bacteria > Actinomycetota > Acidimicrobiia > Acidimicrobiales > CAZWPY01 > CAZWPY01. Next base: position 8,515 of record CAZWPY010000102.1, on the reverse strand, counting down.
ACACATCGGTGCAGCCCGAACGTCGGTGCTGATGACGGTGGAGGCATTTTCAGCCGTTGTGCTCGGTGCGTTGGTTCTGCACGAAAAGGTTGGCTTTTGGCACGCGGCCGGCGGCTTGCTGATCCTATCGGCGGCGGCGGTCATCGCGTTGGCCCCACACCCGGAGCAGACGGTGGCACAGATCGAAGCGCAACCGTAGGAGGGCGCGCGGCCGGAGGCCGCCGAGTCGTGTCGCGGCCGGAGGCCGCCGAGTCGTGTCGCCGCGTTACGCCCACAGGTTGCGGAACCGTGAACCGGCGCCGGCGACCAGCGCGACCGCAAATATCCCGGCCACGATCGAGACCACCACGCTCGTGCCGTCGAAGGGCTTTCGGGTCGCACCCGGTTCGGTACGGGTCGGCGTCAGGCCGAATTCAAGGTCGGCGTCGGTTGCGCGTTGTGCCACTGCCACGATCGCGCTCGACAGGCTCGTCGATGACGCCGGCGTCGACGACACGAGGGTGGTGGTCGTGCCGGCCGCGGGGCTCTCGACCTCAACGAAGGGGGCGCCGCCAACGTCTGCTGCGCCGAGAGCGACGTACGCGGCGGTCGGTTCAGAGCCACTGCCGCCGGCCACCGTGCGGCCGAGAAGGAAAACCTCCGCGCCGAGCCGGGCGAGTTCGGCTGTTGCTGTCTCGCGTTCAACCGTCGACACGTAGGTGATCCGGAAGCTCACGGACGCGCCCGGTGCTAGCGCACCAAAACCAAGGTCGATGCTTTCGACAGTCGGATCGGTGACAGATGAGTTCATCGGATGCGGTTCGGCGGCCTGGCCGAGGAGACGGACCGCGGCGGCTCCCTGCCGGGCTGAGAGGTCGTCGACAACAGCGCCGGTCCAACGAATGGCCCGTCGATAGCGCATGTCGGCGACGGCTTGTGTGCCGACGTTGACGATCATGACGTCGAGCGTGAGCGACGACGCCGTGGCATCACGGATCGTGTGACTGACGCGCAACACGCGGGTGGCCGTGTCCGCGTCGAGCCCCACCTGGACGACCGAGTTGCCGGTGGCCGCAGACCCGAGTTGGTCGATCGCTGGTTGTGGGGTGGCTCGAGACAGCGGGCGCACGTCGCCAAAGATCGCTCCGAGTCCCGTTGTGCCATCGGCAATTCCCCATGAGTCACAAGGACATTCGGTCGGGTCAGCCCAGCCGACCACTCCGTTGGTCCGAAGTTGCGCCGCCGCCTCAGCGCTGCCCACGGCGGCGCGCGCGGAGGAAGCACCAACGAGGGTGAATGAGATCCCCGCAACAACGAGAGGCCCCACGAGCTTGCCGAGCCAGCGAATGGCCGGCGCTGAGGCGAACTGACGGTGAAACAGGCCCGTGAGGCTACTTGGCGATGGTCGCGGCGGCCCGACGCGCCCGTTGACGCGTCAAGAACCTCCGCGTACGTGCGCGCGGCCGCCCGGGCCGGTAGACAAGATGGGTCGGTACGGAGGCGGGAGTCATTTTGCGGGAACCGACGTGTGCCGTCGTGCGTCTTTGCAGGTGTGCATGCAGGGGTGCTCAGACGCAGTGGGTGGCGCGTGACTGACGCGCCGGCTTCGCGCGTGACCCGTGCATACGACCTGTCAATGCCGTCCATCGACACCTTGTACCGCACTCGTTACGCGCCAATGGTTCGGCTCGCGTACCTGTTGGTGGGCGACGCGGGTACGGCCGAGGAGTTGGTTCAGGACGCCTTCGTTCGTGTGGCGCCGCGGGTCGAGTCGACCGACGCTCCGGCCGCGTACTTACGCACGGCGGTGGTCAATGCGTGTCGTTCGCACTTACGCCACCTGCGGGTGCAGCGGACGCACCTTCGGACACTACGGCCGGTCGACGGCGCTTCCGACACGCCCGACGAGCTGTTCGATGCGTTGGCACAACTGGCGCCGCGCCCGCGCGCCGCGGTGATCTTGCGGTACTACGAGGATCTTTCGGAAGCTGAAATCGCCACCGCTTTGGACTGCCGACCGGGCACAGTGAAGTCGATGTTGCACCGCGCGCTGGCCCAGCTGCGAACGGCGTTGGGTGAGGATTCCCTGTGAACCACGACGGGGCGCCCCGCGCCAGTGAGACCGGGTTTGAGGCGCAACTGCGGCGCCGTTTGTCGGCGGCGGCGTCTGCGCTTGAGGTCACCGATTACGTTCCGCGCTCGGTGCGTCGTCAACAAGCGCGTCGGCGCAGCCAGCGTGTAGGGGTGTGGCTTGGCGCGGCCGCGGCCGCGGCAATGTTGGTGGGAGTGGTCGCTGTGTCGCGCGGGGGTTCGGACGACGACGGCCGGGTGGGCGTAGCAGCCGATCCACCGATCGGCGCGGCGGGCTGGGAGGCGACCACGACGTCGAGTGTGTCGAGTTCTTCGAGCACGACGGTGTCCTCCTTGGAGCAGGCGGGGCCCGCACAGGGTGTCCCAGGCGCAGCCGACGACATCGGCGTGGCCGGCAGCGAGGTGCCCACTCGGCGACCCGCGGCGGGCGCGGATGTGGCGTCGTCGGACGCCGGCGAGGTGTCGTCCACGTCGTTGACCTCGACGTCGATTCCTTCGACGTCCTCAACGTCCTCGACAGCGAGTTCGTCGGGGTGTGCCTCGGGCGAACCGCCTCGGACGTCGTTTGTTGCGCCGGTCGACGACACCACCGACTATTCGGCCCTGTCGTCGATTTCGCGCAGCCTCGCTTCGCTCGGCCCGGTGCGCACCAGCTATCCGTTCAGCACGACGACGTCGTTGCCGACCACAACGACCGTGAGCTGCGACGCCGAATAGTCGCGAACAGCGACGTCGGAAACAGTCGCGAACAGCGACGTCGGAACCCTCACACGAAACGGCCCGGGTCGACGACAGCTGCGTCGGCGCTCACGTCACTCGGCGGCTGGCGTTTCGGTGACTGCTGGGCTCTCGGTGACCGCTGGGCCGTCGGTGACCGTGGGGTCGAGGCTTGGTGCAGGTGAACCGAACACCACGTGGACCTTCTGGTGGCCGAGCGCTTGGGCCAGCGCCGTGACAAGTTGCGCCGTATTGGACTCGGCACGAGCGAGTACGGGTGAGTCCGCGGCCGCGGCGGTCAGCTTCGCCTGCGCCGCCTGGTGAAGGGCCCGTTCGCTGGTGGGCGAGTCAGTGAACACGCCGCCGAGGCGATTGAACAGGCCGCGATCTCGATTCATCACTTTGGAACGGTCGAGGTCCAACGTTGCCTTACCGAGTTTGGCGTGCGGCAACACGATGGTCACCGTCCCGTCGGCTGCGGTCGTGATTCCGTTTTCTGCCAGGCCACGAAAATCCACGGTCGCGTCGACTGTTCCGATCGCTTGGTAAATCGCCCGTTCGCCGGCGATTGCCGATGGCAAGTAGCGCACGTCGTGTTCGATGTCGACGGTCACCTCCAGCTGCGCCGACGCCGCGCGGTACTCCGACAGGTCGACGAGTTGGGTGAGCAGTGCAGGATTCGTGCGGTCGTGGGTCGAGGTCGTGAACGGATTGACGAGGCGCAGTAAGCCCGTCGCTGCGGCGAGCCCGACGCCGAGAAGCCCGACGACCACGACGAGCGCGGCGCTCAAGCGCCAACCTCGCCGGGCGCGGCGAGGCGCAGGGGCGGATCGCACGTGCGGTCGGCGTCCGGGCCGGTACACAACTTGGTCCGAGGGAGCGAAGTCGAGAGCCACGAGGTACCTCCGCTGATGACGACAGCCGATCTGTCGCGTAATCGGGGCACAGACGCCTCCAGCGCGGGTTTCGTCGCGTGAATCACGCGCCTGAAATCAGCGCCGGGGCGACCGATCGGTCCCGTAACCTGGGTCGATGCCCGTCCGGACGTTGCCACGTCGGCTCGCCCTGCTCTACGTCGGGCTCGTTGTTTATGGTGTCGGTATCGCGCTGCAAGTGCGCGCTGATGTCGGACTCAATCCTTGGGACGTGTTGCACCAGGGTCTCGCGGACCGCCTTGGCTGGCAGATTGGAACCGTCGCGATCGCCGTGGGTGTGCCGATCTTCCTCGCGTGGTTCCCGCTGTCGATGCGGCCGGGAATTGGCACGGTGTCGAACCTGCTGGGTTTGGGCACGGTCGCCAACGTGGCGCTCGACGTCATCCCGGAGGTCCACGGCACGGCGTTGAGATGGCTCGTTTTTGCGGTGTCGGTCCTGCTTTTTGCCGCCGGCGTTTCGTTGTACCTGGCCGCGGGACTGGGTCCCGGACCTCGCGACGGCGTGATGACAGGGATCCATCGACGTTTCGGTTGGAGTATCCGCGCCGTTCGTACAGTGATGGAACTCGTGGTGCTGGGCTGTGGCTGGGCGCTCGGTGGTGGGGTGGGTCTGGGCACCGCGATCCACGCGCTGAGTATTGGCCCGCTCGTGCAGCTGGGCCTCACCGCCCTCGGCGAAGACACGCACGAGCGGACCCACCGGGACGAACTCGACGCACTCGCAGTCTGACTGAGGCGTGAGTCAGCGGGTTCCTACTGCGGCAACTCGATTTGCGCGCCGTGCGGCGTTGTCCGTGGCGTCGCTGTGCTCATGACCGCACCGACGCCGTCCCACACGACGTCGGAGTTCTCACATCCACCGTCGGGTCCAACCCCGTGGGTGACGCCGAGTTTGCGGATGGGCGCCCGCTGGCCCGTCTCGGTGACGCAGACAAAGTCGCTCCAGCGAACGGCGGCACGCGGCGAGTCGCACTTCGCGAATATCTCGCTCCACACCGCCGGCCCGCTGATCATGTGCCCGCTGCTGTAGAGATCTCGCACGACGACGCGCTGGTTTGTCGACAGGTCGGTGATCTCTCCGCGCCAGCGGTAGATGGGTTCGGCTTTCGGCCAGCGGATTTCGGCGTGAGTCGGCGCGGAATCGATCGCTCGGTAGACCGACATCTTGTAACGGGTTCCGGGCTGCCACGGGTAATCGCGGGTGTTCACGTCGCCCGTCGATCCCGGCAGCGAGGAGTCTGAGCCACGCAGGATCGAGCCGTCGTGCGAGCAATATCCGCCCCAATTGACCGCCGTGCAGTCCGGATAGTACGGGTGCCACTGCAGTCCGATGTGACCGCCGCCGCCGGTTTGTGAGCCGTTGGTGAAGTTGAGCTGCATGGCCCAGAAGTAAATGAAATTGGCTTGTGGAGGCTCAAGGATCTCGATCGTGACCTCGGCGCGCACGACCGGCGCTTGGTTCTCGACGTACCACCACAAATGCGTGGCCGAGCGACCACGCCACGATGGGTCGTCGACCGCTCGGGGGCCACGCGGGCTGGGATCCCACCGGGAGTCCGGAAGGGGTGAGGTGGACGCCGACGGCGGCGCGTTTACCGGGGGCGCCGGGGGCGTCGCGTTTACCCGGGGCGCCGGCGGCGCTGGTGGCGCGGGAGCGCGAGCGGCGGGCTCAAGCTGGCGACGGAATCGGCGGAACCAGCCGACTATCCCCTTGCCGTCGTCGCTGTCGCT
>CAZWPY010000102.1:0-2962 GCA_964635475.1 uncultured Acidimicrobiia bacterium | reverse complement strand
AGCGCAGGCGGCAAAGCGGCCGCGAGGTCGTCGAGGTCGGGCAGCAGTTCGCGACAGCCGAGCAGCCCGAAGTAGAGCTTGCCCATGTAGCTCATCACGGTGATGTTCAGACCCGCGCCCTCGCTGATAGGTCCGAGCGGGTAGAACGCGAGCATCGTCGCCCCCGCGCAATAGAGCGGGAATTGTGGCCCCGGAACGTTGGACATCACCAGGTTGTGGGCTGGGCGGTGGATGTCGGCCAGCTTGAGTCGTGAGTACAGCCGCGCGGCGCGTGCAAATACCGCTGGCGCGGCGAACTCCGCCCAGTCGGTCAACGTGTTTGCCCCGATCAGCTCGTGTTGCTCCTTGGCCGCGGCGGTACTTTCGTGTATCGCCTCGATGCGGGCGAGGGGGTCATCGAGGTGGGTGGCCAACGCGGCGAACATCACCGAGACGCGGTTGCCGAGTTGGCCCTTTTCGTCTGAGGAGCGCACCGAGATCGGCACCGTCGCGACGAGTGGTTCGTCGGGCAACTCGCCGCGGCCAGCGAGGTACGAGCGCAACGCGCCCGCGCAGATTCCCAACACGACGTCGTTCACGGTGCATTCGAGCGCCGTTTTCACACGGCGGATCTCATCGAGGGAGACCTCGGCGAACGAGACCGAGCGGTGCGGTGTGATCGCCGCATTAAACGACGTGCGTGGGGCCTGGAAGAACGGAGAGACGGGGGGCGTGGTGTCGGGCTCACGGCTGCGCTGGCGCAGCGACAACGTCATGTCGACTGTACGGCGGAGCGCTTTGGCCATCTTGAGCGGGAAGGGAGCGAGCTCGGCGACCGCTCGCGTGACCATCTCGAGGTCGCTGGGGATGCGGTCCGGTTTCCAGGGTTTTGTCGGCGGCGCGGTCGGGGCAGGCTTTGCTTCGAGGTCGAGCAGCGCGACGAGCAGTTCTGCGCCCGAGACGCCGTCGATCGCCGCGTGATGTGTTTTGCACACCAGCGCGACATGGCCGTTTTCGAGGCCCTCGACGACCCAAATCCGCCACATCGGTTTGGTCCGGTCAAACGCGCGGGCCATCGTGTCGGCAGTGAACTCAGCGAGTTGTTCCAGACTTCCGGGAGCCGGAAGCGCTGCACGGCGGACGTGGAAATCGATGTCGAAGTCAGGGTCCTCGATCCACACGGGGTGGTGAAGTGCGAGTGGCGTGAAGACCAACCGGCGTCGGAATGGCGGGAGCAAGTGCAATCGCGATTCGACGAGGTCGCGGAACCGCTCGAAGGAGTACCCACCCTCCATCGTTGACGGATCCAGGATCGCCGCCGCGCCCACGTGCATGGGCTGGCTGGGCGTCTCCATGTAGAGAAACGTCGCGTCCATTCCAGTAAGCCGCTTCATCACTGTCCTCCCCGTGTTGCGACACGTTGCTGCGAGCGAGTCGCCACCGATGATCGTGCCCGAACGGGCCGGCCACGTCGAGTCGAGTCGATCTCGGCCAGCGCGCTGCGAAGTGGTGTCCGGGCGAGTCGGCGAGCCGTGCTCAAGCGTGCGACCTCCGCCACTCGCCCACGACGGTAGGGATCCATTGCGTTGACGCCCATCATCATTTGGTCCGTCGACGTTGGCTGGATCGTGACCACCGGGGTGCCGCTTGCTCGAACCGCGGCCGCCTCGTTGGCCAGTTGCGCGCGAAAGAACAGACGCAGGGGCAAGTCGACGGGACCGCGGACGGTGCGAGCGGTCGACATGGGGGCGATGACCACCACGAGGTCGAGGTCTCGTCCGGCAAGCACGTCAAGGTTGGTGTGCGAGTGCAGTCCGCCGTCGACAAAGCGGCGGCCGTCGACCTCGACGGGCGTGAACACGCCTGGAATCGCGCACGACGCCGCGACGGCCAGGTTCAGCGGGGTCCGCGGCCCCATGCGCGCGAGTCCAATCGCTCGGCGGCCAAGCCGGCCGCGTTGGGGCACCCTCGCCCGGTCCGGCTCTTTGTCGGTCCATTCACGGAGGCCGAAGACTGTCCGGCGGCCGTTGTCGAGGCCAACCGAATTGATCAGCAGCGCCTTGTCGGGCCAGTCCACGCCGACGAGGTCGCTGTGAGACGTCGACACCAACTCGTGCGGGACTCTTCCGTCTGGCAGACACGCGGCGGCGAGAGCGCCCCACGTCGTTGCACCGGGGTCCGCTAGTACCGAGCGCACGACGCGTTTCGAGGGGAGTCGAGGAAGCCCGAGCGGAATAAACGAACGGGCGGGCTGCGCGAAGCGCTCGAGCAGTGGCTCGAAATCGACCGGCGGTGCGGTGGTGCCCAATTCGTACAGCGTTGAGGCGGAAAATCCCGACCGCAGTAGCGCGGCCACCGACGAACCCGCGGACGTGCCGACGATGACGTCGGCGTCTCGGGCGTCCCAGCCGATCGCATCTTCGATCGCGGCCAGAGCTCCCGATATGTACGCATGCCCGACCAGCCCGCCGGCGCCGAGAACGAGCCCGACTCGCGGTGCGGAGTTGGTCATGGAATCTCCTCACGTTCGGGATCGAAGATCGCTGGCTCTAGGTAAATGAGCTTGGCAATCGGCACGGCCGAGCGCACCGCGGCTTCGGCGGCGTCGACAACGTCAGCGACTTGAGTCGCGAGCAAGTGCGGGGCGACTTCGATCTTGGCGGTGAGGAGCACCTCGTCAGGTGAGAGGTGCATTGTTCGGAAGTTGATGAGTCGTTCGACACCGTTTGTCGACTGAAGTGCGGCGGCGATCCTTTCCCGCTCGGTATCCGATGCCGCTTCTCCCAACAACATCGACCGCATCTCGATGCACAGCGCGAGCGCGATCACTCCGAGAAGCACGCCGATGCAGACAGTGGCGACGCCGTCCCAAACGGCGTCGCCGGTGATGAGCGACAGACTCACGCCCGCCAGCGCGAGCACCAGTCCGACGAGGGCACCGAAGTCCTCGAGCAAGACGACGGCGAGTTCGGGGACTCGCGTG
>CAZWPY010000101.1:0-10697 GCA_964635475.1 uncultured Acidimicrobiia bacterium | reverse complement strand
CAAGTAGGCGGGCGGTTTGCGGACTGCGCCTGAGTCACGCGACCCGCAACAACGCGGTTTGGTGACAGAACCGCTCGCTACGATTCGCGATCGGCTACCGGGCCGAACTCACCTCGACCGGCGTTGCGCCGACGAGGCAGGAAGGATGTCATGGCCGTCACTGCGTATGTGTTGATTCAAACCGAGGTAGGAAGGTCGGCCGCGGTCGCGACCTCAGTTCGCGAAATCAGCGGAGTTTCCTCGGCCGAGGACGTAACCGGCCCCTACGACGTGATCGTGCGCGCCGAGGCCTCCTCAGTCGATGACCTCGGAAAGATGGTTGTCAGCAAGATCCAGATGATCGAAGGCATTACCCGCACGATCACCTGCCCCGTCGTTCACCTCTAGCGGACACGGCCTGCCGATAACGGCCAGCCCGGTAACGACACGGGCAGCCCGGTATGGCTCCCGGGGGCCTTACGAGCCGGTGGCCTTCATCAGCGCGCGAATCCCGAGCCCGGCCATGAACAACCCGCCAAAGCCGTAGAGCAGAAAGATTCGGTGGCGCAGCTGCTGGCGGTACGAATACAAGATGGCCGCGGCAATCACGGCCAATACGCCGTAGAAGAGGTGCTGCGGGCGCACCTCGTAGTCCTGTGCCGACACCATGATCACGCCGAGGACGACCTGAACGCCGATCGCAAACTGCACGATCGCGGTAAACCACCACAACGACTTACGCCGCAGGCTCGGCGCACGGTGCGCAGCGAGCGCCCACGCGCCCGCGAGTGCGTTACCGACGATGACGAACCACGCCCATCCGGCGTGGAAATCCCTCAACGATGCGAGCACGGCCGCGAATCCCAACGGCTTTGCCCACTGGCCGAGCCGACACTCACAGCGCCGAGTCCGAATCGCCGGCGACGGCAAAGCTGCTCGCTTCTCCGCGCAACAGTTGTTTGAGTATCTTGCCCGCGGGGTTTCGCGGCAACGGCTCGGTCACGAACTCGACATATTCGGGCACTTTGAAGTTGGCCAGCCGCGCAGCGCAGAACTCTCGCACCGCATCACGGTCGAGATGCGCGCCCGCCGCGAGCACGACGACCGCTTTGACTTCCTCGCCAAGTTCCACGTGCGGCACGCCCACGATCGCGGCCTCGGCGATATCAGGGTGTTCGGCCAAGACGTTTTCGATCTCGACGCAATAGACGTTTTCGCCGGCGCGGATAATCATGTCCTTGGCTCGATCGACGATATAGAGGAAACCTTCATCGTCGAGTTTGCCGATGTCACCGGTGTGAAACCACCCGTCGGTGTACGACACTGCGTTCGCATCGGGTCGATTCCAGTAACCGCGCCCCGACGTTGTCGGCCCGCGCAGCCAGATCTCGCCTTGTTCGCCCACAGCGACCTCACGCCCGGCGTCGTCGGCGATTTTGATCTCCACGGTCGGAACGGCTCGGCCCGCAGAAGTCGGGTGCGTGAGGTAATCCTCGCCGGCGTTAACCGTCGCCACCGAGGCCGACTCGGTCAGACCGTACGCCTGTGTGAGGCCGGCCTTGGCCCGCGGAAACGCCTCGGCGATGCGCATCGCCAGTTCGGGCGCACACGGCGCGCCGCCATAGGAGATCCTGGTGACCGACGACAGGTCGTAGTTCTCGCGCTCGGGGTGATTCACGATCCGCGCCACGATGGTCGGCACACCGCCCATCGAGGTGACCGCTTCGTCTTGCACCATCTTCATTGCAAACTCGGGATCGAATCGTCCCGGCGGCATAAGGACCAGCTTCGAGCCTGAACCAAACGCCGGGATCATCGTCGCGTGGCAGCCGGTCGTGTGGAACAGAGGGACGATCAACAACGACGCCGGTTGGCCACCGCCGCCAAGTTCGGGGGAGGCCTGGCCACGCATCGACCCAGCAATCGCGAGCACCATCAAGTTCTGCAGGTTGGCGATCACCTGCCGGTTGGTGATCGTCGCGCCCTTCGGTTTACCGGTCGTGCCCGACGTGTAGAAGATGCCGCAGATGTCGTCTTCATCGATGGCGACATCGGGCATGACGCCCGGATCCTCGCCCACCAGCAACTGCTCGAAGCTCTCGACACTGGACTGGGATCCCATCTGGTCGTCCCCACCGACAACAAAGATCCGCTCAAGTGTCGGGATCTGCGTGGGAACGTCGCGGATGAGCTCGTAGCGGCGCAGGTCGCACACAACCATTCGTGTCCCTGAATCCTCCAACGCGAAGGCCAGTTCCTCGGTTTTCCACCACGCGTTGAGCGGCACGCACACAATGCCGGCGGCCGCAGCTGCCCAAAACGTTATGACCCACTCGATCGAGTTGGCCGACAAAACCGCCATCCGATCTCCAGGTGCCAGGCCAGTCGCCAGCAGATTCGCCGCCACCACACGAATTTGGGAAACCGTTTGTGCGAAGGTCAAACGGCGCTCGCCTTGCACCAGAAACGTGGCATCGCCGCGCGCAGCGGCAAGGTCACAGATTTGCCGCAGCTGCGTCATCCTCGACTTGTAGACCTGGAGCTCGACGCCCAACACGTCCTCGGTTACAACCTCGAATGCTCCACCGGGGCCCGTCAACATCGCGATGGGGTCGGTCTGGGGCTGATTAGCAGTCATGGCGCTGAATCATGCTCGACGCAACCGCGCTACTCCAACGCGAGACCGCCCAAAGCGAGTTGGTCGTGCGCAAGCGGCTCGCGCAGCTGCGGTCCCTCGGCGCGAGAACTGTTCACCGCGGGGTCGACGCGGTAGGCCTCGAGCAGGCTCGGCGCGGCAGGCCGGAGCAATCCCGCCAACATTTCGACGTGGTCGGGTGCAGAGAATCCCGGGTCGAGCCACGCCGCGAGTTGATCGGCGTCCAGACACGCCGGCATTCGGTCGTGTATCTGCTCCATGGTGTGATTGGGCGTCGTAGTGAAGATTGCGGTCTGCACCCCGTCCGAAGTGGACGCCCACACACCGGCGAAGGCCAGCGGCGAGCGATCTCGGGGGTGAACAAACCACGGAACCCGCTGCGTCTTTCCGCGAACCTTCTCGCGCGGGCCACTCCACTCGTAGAACCCATCAACAATTACCGCGCAACGCCGCTGCACAAGGGCTTGCCGGTGCCGTGAGGCAGCGGTCTCAGCACGGATGTTGAACAGCAAGCTCGGCCCACGCGAACGACGATCCGGATCGGGATTACGGGCCCACACGGGCACGATCCCCCAGCTCGCAACCTCCACACGGCGGTCCGTAGCGTCTCGCACCGTCACGAGCATCGGGACCGGGTCGGTCGGTGCGACGTTGTACCGAGGGGGCAGCGATTCGGCCTCCTCGCTCGCGCGAGCGGAGAAAAACTCGGCAATGCGAGGGATCGGAGTCGAACTCACGACGCGTCCGCACATTGGTGACCTACAACGTCAGCAGAAAGTCTGAACCGTCAGGGCTCGATCGTTGAATAAAGGTCTCGGTGGAAAACGCCGCGCCAAAAACCTCGATCGGCATGGTCAAGAACCACGACGTCTCGTCGATCTGGCTGGCGTGCTGGCGCATCGACTCGCGTTTGACATCGATGAATCCACCGACGTCGACACGGGTCGTGATCGATTCGGCCGGCGAGCCAAACGTCGAGAGAACCTCGTCAGACATCATTTCCTCGCGATCGATCCCCATATCGGCCGCATTGGCCATCATGGCGCGAATCGCATCCCGGTCGGCGGTGGCCTCATAAAGCCACTTGATGCCCGCCTTTTGCGCAGCGCGAGTCCCAACCCGATTCACCTGAATGTGATCGGGGTGACCATACGTGCCGTTTTCGTCGTAGACCGAGAGCACTTCGACGCCGTGGCCGACGAGCAATGCCGCCAACCGATCGGCCGCTTCGTCGACGTCGGCTTGCCAGAAGCAAGCCGGATCGGCGTTGCCGTCGGTGTCGACCATGCCCGAATCGCGGTAGCCGAGAAACTCCACCGCCGTCGCGCCGAGCACTTCGGCGGACTTCATCGCTTCACGCGACCGGTGCTCGCCCAACGTCTCGCCGTCGGCCAAAACCCCCTCGGCGACCTCACCGAGTTCGCCTCTGGTCGCCAACACCAACACCACTTTGTGCCCGGCTGCAGCGGCCTTGGCCATCGTGCCGCCAGTGGAGATCGCTTCATCGTCGGGATGAGCATGGAAAAAGGCCAACGTGGTCACGACACAACCTTGTCACGCAGTAGGGACGCGACGCGCCCGGGGTCGATCCCCCAGCGTTCAAGTGTGGCGTGCGAGAGCTCGGCCGACGCCGGTTGCGGAGCAGCCCCGGGAGCCTCGGGAGTAGCCGAAAATCGCGGCGCTGGCGCTGGTGCAGTGGCTTTACCCGCTTGGCGAAAGTGGCCCGCGCGCGCCACGTTGTGCGGGTGTTGCGGTGCCTCGGTCATCGACAGCACCGGCGTCGCACACGCATCGGAACCCGCGAAGATGTCCGCCCACTCGTCGCGAGTTTTCGACGCGAACACAGCAGCGAAACGCTGCTTCATCGCCGGCCACTGCGTTTTGTCCATCTGGTGAGGTAACTCCTCGCCAGCCAGGCCCATCTTGTCGATCAGCTCGGCGTAGAACTTGGGCTCGATCGCGCCCACGCTCACAAACTTCTCGTCGGCACAGCGGTAGACCTCATAGAAGTGCGCGCCGGTATCGAGCAGGTTCGTACCGGGCTCGTCGACCCAAATCCCTTGTGCCATAAAGCCGTACATCATCGTCAGCAAAAGCGCCGAGCCGTCGGTCATCGCCGCGTCGACCACCTGCCCCACGCCCGTGCGCCCAGCGGATACGAGCGCGGCCAGCACGCCAGCAACAAGAAACATCGCGCCGCCGCCGAAGTCGCCGACGAGGTTGATCGGCGGCACGGGCTTGTCCCCCGCGCGGGTGAACGAGTGCAACGCGCCCGAGATGGAGATGTAGTTGATGTCGTGGCCGGCCATCTGCGAAAACGGCCCGTCTTGTCCCCAACCCGTCATCCGGCCAAAAACCAGGCGGGGGTTGCGCTCACGACACACGTCGGGGCCCAGCCCCATCCGCTCCATCACACCCGGGCGGAAACCCTCGATCAACACGTCGGCGGTACCAACCAGGTCGAGCACCAGCGCCACGCCCTCGGGGTTCTTGACGTCGACGCCCACCGACGGACGACCCCGGCCTAACACGTCGAGGTCGGGGTCACCCCAGGGACCGCCGCCATAACGCTCCACACGAACCACATCGGCGCCAAGGTCGGCCAGCAGCATCGCTGCGAACGGACCCGGACCAATCCCGGCCATTTCGATCACTTTGATCCCTGAAAGCGGTCCCACGGCCCCGAAAGCTAGCCAAGTTGCCGCGTCGCTCCGACGGCCGGCGTCGGCCCCGACAGCGGCCGGCGACAATCGCCGAGCGCTCGAAGGCCAGTAGCCTGCACGGCCGTGAGCGCGCTTGATCTGGAACAGATTCTGTCGTCGACGACTCCGTTGCCCGACAACTTCCTCTTCGGCGTCTCAACCGCAGGTTTTCAAACCGAAGGCGGATTTAACGGACCCGGCGAACCGGCCAACAACTGGCGCGCCTGGGAGGCTGAAGGCAAGGTCGAACCATCGGGTCTCGCCGTCCAGTTCTGGGACCGCTACGAGTTCCATCTCGACAAGGTGGTCGAACTGGGATGTAACGCGTTTCGTATGGGCGTCGAGTGGGCCCGTGTCGAACCGCGTGAGGGTCACATCGATCACGAGGCGCTCGAACGTTACGCGGCAATTCTCGCGGCCTGTCGCGAGCGTGGCCTACGACCCTTGGTCACCCTTCACCACTTCACCCACCCGCACTGGCTCGGCGAGCGATTCTGGCTCGACCCGACCAGCCCGGAGCGTTTCGTGCCGTGGGTGCAGACCGCCGTGGGTGCGTTGGGCGAACACGCCAAGGATTGGGTGACTCTCAACGAAATCAACATCTTGGCGCTCCAGAGTTATCTCACCGGCATGTTTCCGCCCGGGGGCCGCGCAGAGTTCGAGAGTTTCCGCCGCGCGTTCGACCATCTGGCCACCGCGCACGTGTTGGCCTACGACGTTGTTCATCGCCATCAACCCGACGCCTCGGTGGCGACCAACACGCTCAACTTCTCGATGTACGAGCTCGATCGAGTGGTCACCGACATCCTCACGGCCCGCCTGCACGGGATCTCCCGCGACGACCTCGACGGTTGGTTGCGCGACCGCCGATCGCAGTACCACGGGTCGCTCGCGTCGTTTTGGAATCCGAGCCGATTCGAGCGGGTACTGCGTCCCGTTGTGGCGAAGGCAATCCCCCTCGCTGCCGCCTTCCCGCGGCTGATAGAGGCCGTGTACGACTCACCGCACGAATGCACGCTCGACACCACGCAGATCGACTTCTACAACCCCGACACGTCGAGCCACCTCCGGCTACCGGGCCACAAGACCCTCGGCGGGCGCAACTGGCTGCCCGGGCGACTGTTGTGGGACGACCACATCGATCCGGCAGCCTTCGCGGAGTACAGCGCACGCAGTACCGCCCCTCATCGCCGGTTGTGGGTCGCGGAGAACGGGCTGTGCAACCGAGTGCGTAACGGGCACGCATTCGCACGCACGGATGGCTGGACCCGAGAGCGTTACTTACGTGAGTACCTGGCCGCGATGATGTCGGCGATCGACGACGGCGTGCCGATTGAGGCTTACTTTCATTGGTGTTTGGTCGACAACTACGAGTGGGGCAGCTACGAGCCACGTTTTGGCGTGTACGGCGTCGATCGTGAACGTGGGGTGCGTTGGCTCGACACCGACTCAATGGGCGGCGACGCAGCTGGTACCTACCGGCGACTGATCGCTGGGTTACGTGCCGGCGACCGCTCGGTGCTCGCCGAACCGCATCCGGCCAGTTAGCTATGCCGCCCGGCGCGCCATCCTCACTGGGCCCGCTTGAGCCGATCCGCGTCTGGGCCGTGACCGACGAGGGAGTGCTCGCCGCAACCGGCTTCTCCGACGGCGTGTTGCGCTGCGGCGATCTCGAACTCGAGGTCACCCACTCCCCCCTCGGCAACGGCACCCGAGTCGACGTGTTGCTGCGTAATCCCGGTTCGCACTCGATCCGCGTACACGCACTACACATCGGCCTCGCCGGACCGGCGGCCGAACAGGTGCTTGAACACGGCTGGCAGAGCTGGAGCACCGTTCGGCGCACGACACCAACGGGCACGCGGCCCGATCGAGACCGAATCGCGATGCGTTTTGTGATCGACATGCACCTCGCCGACCCAGCAATGGCGGCGAGCAGGGTCCGCGGCGATCAGTTCCTGCTCTCGACCGACGGCGTCGTCGGATTCCTCGACGCGAAACGAAATCTCGGCGTCATCGACGCGGGCGACGACATCAACGGCCCAAGCGCGATCGTGCTCCTCGACGGCGTCGTGCTCCACCCCGAACGCGAACGTCGTGTCGACCCGTTGTGGCTCGCGGCTGGCGACCCCGGCACGTTGTACAGCGAGTACGTCGAGCACTGGGCGTCGGTGGCGGGTGCCCGCGTTCCCGCGGGCCCCATGCCCCTGGGCTGGTGCCATTGGTACGACTTCTTCGCGTGGGCGCACCCGCAGGACCTGTTCGACAATCTGGCCCTCGCCGCGCAACACAAACTCGACCTCTTCCAAATCGACGACGCGTACCAGCGTGCGATCGGCGACTGGCTCAACGTCAGTTACGAGTTCGACGAGGAGCTCGGCGACGAGGGAATGGCCCGGTACGCGCGAGAGGCCACGGCGGCGGGCATGCAAGCGGGAATTTGGACGGCGCCCTTCGTCGCCGCCGACACCGGGCGGCTACTTAGCGAGAACCCCGACTTCGCCGTGACGACCGAACACGGCGCTCCCCTCCGCGCGCTTTTCAACCCTCTGTGGGGTTCTGATCCGATCGCGTTGGATACCACCCACCCCGGGGTGATCGACTTCCTCCACACGACGTTTTCGGCCCTACGGGAACAAGGATTCACCTACCACAAGACCGATTTTCTCTTTGCGGGCGCACTCGCCGGGGTGCGCCACGACCCGACCCGCACGCGAGCCGAAGCGTTGCACGCGGGTCTCGTCGCCGTGCGTGAGGGCCTCGGCGACGACGCGTTCTTGCTCGGCTGCGGTTGTCCCCTCGGCCCGGCCGTCGGCCTCGTCGACGCGATGCGGGTGAGCTGCGACACGGCGCCAAAGTGGGCCCCGGCCGATGATCGACCGGGCCTGATCGAAACCACGCCGTCGACACGAACGGCCCTCGAAGCGAGCGTGTTGCGCGCACCCATGCACAGGCGACTGTGGATCAACGATCCCGATTGTTTGCTGTTGCGCGAGACCGACACGGGTTTGAGCGAACGAGAACGCGAGCTGGCCGCCGTCGGGATAATCGGCAGCGGAGGTTTCGTCGTGTTGTCCGACGACCTGCGTCGATACGGCGACCACCAGTGGGCAACCGTCGATCGGGTGCGCTCGCTTGCTCGCGAGGCCGACACGGTTCTCGACATAGTCGACCCGTTCAGCGATGTCGTGACCGTCGAGGGGCGCTCGCTTCGGCTTGAAATCGACTGGCGTGACGAGGCGTCGAGCCTTTTGCCCAACGACGGCGAGTTGGTCTGGGATGTCGACGGTGCGGGCCCGCAAGCTCGCCTCACACGCCGGGCCGGGACCAGCGGCACCACCTCGTGAGCCAGCGGCGAGTCGACCCGCTCGCGCTCGACACCGTGTGGATCGCGTCGCAACGGCAAAGCCGGCCGAACTTGCCGGCCTCCGGCTGCCCATTTTGCGTCGGCGGCCTCGAGGCGCCGGAGCCCTACTCCACTCGATGGTTCGCCAATCGCTGGCCCGCCATGCCCGACCAGCGATGTGAGGTGTTGCTGTACACGCCGCGCCACGACGCGGCTCTGTGGGAGCTCGGCGATGAGGGCGTCGCCGCTGTCGTCGAGCTGTGGGCCGAACGCACGGCCTTTCACGGTGCCCGCGACGATGTCGCGAGCGTGTTGGCCTTTGAGAATCGTGGCCAGGAGGTTGGTGCGACGATCGCGCACCCTCACGGTCAGCTCTACGCCTTCGCCGCGGTGCCAGCGCGCCAGAAGCGTTTGTTTTCCTCATCGCAATCGCCGAGCCGGCAGATCGAGCCGGCCGTACTCGACGGGCGAACTGTGGCGAGGAGCGGGCCGTGGACCGCACTGGTTCCCTTCGCTCCGCGCTGGCCGTACTCGCTGCTGATCGCGTCGAGCGACGCAGCACCGGACTTGGTCGAAACTCCGTCAGCGGATCGAGCCGCGCTCGCGGCTGTACTGCGCGAGGTCACCGCCCGGCTCGACGCGTTGTTCGCCGCCCCAATGCCGTACATGTTGTGGGTTAACCAACGACCCTTCGATGGCGCGTCGTGGGCCGTCAATGAGATGAGCGTGGAAATCGCGCCGCTGTTCCGCTCGCCCGGCACTCCCCGGTACGTCGCCGCTGCGGAAGTGGCGACAGAGGAGTACTTCGATCCAATCGACCCCGCCGACGCTGCCCGGGCGCTTCGCGAACTGTCGTTGCCGTGAACCTCGACGGGCCTCGCCACGTTCATGCGTGGGCACCGGGCCGGGTCAACTTGATCGGCGACCACACCGACTACACCGGTGGCCTCGCGTTGCCCATGGCAATACAGCTCGGCGTCGCGATCGAGGCTGCTCGCGTGCCGAGCAACTCGATCGAGCTTGAGTCCGACCTCGGCGGCGCGAGCGTTAGCGAACCCTGTGTGGTCGAGTTTGGGGCGCCAACAAGCGGGGCAACCGGATGGGCCCGCTATGTGGCGGCGGTGGCACACGAAGCCCGGCCGTCGATCGGACTGCGCGGAATGGTGCGTTCGACGTTGCCCGCCGGCTCGGGGCTGTCGTCGTCCGCAGCGCTGGAGATTGCCGTGTTTCTGGCACTCACCGGGCACCAGCCGACGAGCGCCGATGAACAACTCGGCGTAGCACTCGCGTGCCAAGCAGCAGAACACAACGCAACCGGCGTCCCATGCGGCCTGCTCGACCAGCTCGCGATTCTCGGCGGTCGCAGCGGATGCGCCACGGTCGTGGACGCACTCGCGCAAACGGCAACACCAGTACCGATGCCCGCGGGTCTGGCTGTCTGGGTCATCCACAGTGGCGTTGCGCGCACTTTGGAGACCAGCGCGTATGCGCAACGCCGCGCGGAGTGCGAAGCAGCCGAGGCGCGCATCGGACCGTTGCGCCTGGCCGCGCCCGCCGACGCCGAGGCGCTGAGTGACCCAGTTCTTCGTCGCCGTGCCCGCCACGTGGTGAGCGAGAACCAACGGGTCCGTTCCTACGTCGAGGAACTCCAGCGTTCGAGCGGACCCGACGTCGAGGCGTTGGGGGCGCTCAGCGTGGAGAGCCACCGCAGCCTCGCCGACGACTTCGCCGTGTCGAGTCCGGTACTCGATGAGCTGGTCGACGCGCTGCTTACCCAACCGGGGGTCACCGGCGCACGTCTCACCGGCGCAGGGTTCGGCGGCTGCGTGCTCGCCATCGGCACCCCAGAACTCGACCTCGTCGAGTTCGCGGCCGCTCGCTCGCTGCCAGCCTGGCGCATGCAACCAAGCGCTGGTGCCCACGTCGCCACAACGTGACCCGCCGCCATTTCATACCGCGGTGGCGCTGCTGGGACACCGGCGGCGCTGCCGCGCCAGTTGTCACAAACGACCGA
>CAZWPY010000100.1:0-10985 GCA_964635475.1 uncultured Acidimicrobiia bacterium | reverse complement strand
TCAAGGTACTGATCCCGGCCATTGGCGCCCGACGTGTCGCGCCGAGGTCGGGGTCCTTCAGCAACGCGCCCAGGGCGCTGTCGTCGAGAACGCGCTCGCCCCGAGCGACGCGACGGATCCCTTCGGCCAGCGACGGGCCGCGAACGTTTTTCAGTAGGTACCCGCTGGCGCCCGCGGCCAGGACCTCGCGCACGAGGTCGTCGTCGACGTAGGAAGTGAGCGCGATGGTCTTTGTTGCGGGGAAACGGGAGGCGATGATGCCGACCAGGGTTACGCCGTTTTCGAGTCCCAGGCGCAGGTCGACGACGGCGACGTCGGGGCGATGCTCAGTGAGGGCGACGAGCGCATCGGAGATGTTCGCCACATCGGCCACCACCTTGAGGTCGGGCTCCAGTTCGAGCAGACCCTTGACCCCGATTCGCACCACCTCGTGGTCGTCGACGAGCAGCAAGGAGACGACCTCGCCGTACATCACCCGGTCGCTTCCGCGGACTCGCGGGTTTGCGCCGCGATGGCCGCCGCGGCGCTGGTCGCTCGAGCCAGCGCCGCCTCTCGTACCACTGGTGCGCCTAGTGACAGACGCAGCGCGGGGAAGAGAACAGCCAGCGTGGGTCGCACGGCGCCCAGCTGCACGCGAGCTGGAGCCCGCAAACCCAGCATCTCGCGTGCCCAGCGGGGCAGGAGCCCGATGCTGGCCTGCACGATCATTCCGTATCCGAACTGACTGACGCGGTCAGTGGCGGCACCTGCCAGCAGAAACCTGCGGACCGCAAGGGTCTGCTCTGAGACAGCCAGATGCGGACGCATCGAGGCGAGGTACTCGTTGGCCGCGCGTTCGGATCGCGGAACACTGGTTGCGCCGAGTAGTTCGGCGACAACTGAGATGTCGTCGAAGTAGCGGTCACGTTCTGTTTGTCCGAGGCGCCGCGGCCCGTAGCGCTGGTATCCGCGCAGGAAACACCAAACTTCCGCGATGTGGACCCAGCGCAGCAAGTCGGGGTCGTTGGCCGCGTAGGGCAGCCCGTCGGGCCGGGTTCCCACGACTCGCCCGTGCACGGCCTTGACCGCGTCGATCGCTCGGTGAGCGGCAGGCGTTGAGCCGAACGTCGTTACCGCGACAAACCGGCCGGTACGTTGCAGCCGGCCGGTGGGGTCATGGGCGTAGTCGGAGTGGTCGTGCACTCCCGCCATCGCACCGGGGTGCAAGGCCTGGAGGAAGAGCGAGGCGATGCCGCCGGTCAACATCGCGGGGAAGTCGCTGTGCACTGTCCATGCTGGGCTGCGCGGCCCGAGCAGGCCGGGGTCGCCGGCAGGTTGCGTGTAGGCCGGGTCCTGATCCGGTGGTGGGCCTACTGGGCGACCCAATGAGGCTGCGAGACGTTCGTGTGCGACGTTGCGAAAGGACTCAAACGCGGTAGCCACGTGTATAGCTTGACACTTGCCGGTCGTGGCCCACAGCCCTGGCGCTGAACGACGCGGCCGCGCCACGTCGTGTTAGCCGGATGCGGCGAGGCCGGCCCCCGGCACAGATCCCAGCGCGGACCGCAGCGCCGCCGCGAGGGCCGCGGGCGGCTGTCGGTACGTCGCTCGAGCGGGGACTGAGACGATCTCGCGTTCGGGCCACAACCACGCGCTCAGCCGGCCGCCAAAACAGGCGCCGGTGTCGACATTGACCACGGGCCCCGTGGGATCGAGTGGTTCTGCCGTCGGCGTGTGTCCGTGGATTTGGACCAGCCCGGTCACTGGTTCCGCGGCGCTGTCGCGGCCGGGGCCGCCCGCGTAGATCGCCGCCCGTGTGAAGTGTTCCTCGTTCGCCGCCAACACCTCCGCGGCCGAAGTAGCCGCGACGCGCTGCGCGAGCGAGGTCGGAAGCCCGGCGTGGGTAACAACCACCCGTTCGCCGCGCTCGACGTCGAGCCACTCGACAACGTCTCGCGCTCTGTCGAGCAGCCGCCGCGTGCCTTGCAGCAATCCGGGTGCGCCCGCCTCAGCAGCGAGGACGGCTCGCAGGGTCTGGCGACGGTCGCCGCCGTAGGGCCCACGGGGGTCGTCGATCGTGAGCCGGAGTTTGTCGTCGTGGTTTCCGCGAATCAGCGTGCAACGACCAGCGCCTGCGAGCGCGGCCACACGGACCAGCACGCCCACGGAGTCGGGTCCGCGGTCGGTTAAGTCACCGACGAACACCAGGTGACGCGGCCGGCCCTCGTCATAACGGGCCAGCAGCGCGAGCAGGTCGTCGAGCTCGGTCGCGCAACCGTGCACGTCGCCGACCACGGCGACGGCCTGCGAGCCCAACGTGTTCACTCCGAGATTTTGCTTGATCTCGTGGTGTGGGGCGCGTTTGGGCCCGCAGGCCGACGGGCGGCCGAGACTGTTAGTCGAACTGGTGGAGTTCGGCTTCGATCGCCGCGAGCTCTTCGGGCGTGCCTTGCACCTTTGGACCGACGAACCACTTGCGGGCCGACACCACCCACCAGATCGCGGCAAACCCGATGACGACGGCTACTGCGACGGGCGCATAGTTGAAGTTGTTGCGGTCGACGGGCGAGAACTGCGGCACGAGGAACATCACGCACATGATCAGCGTGTAGATCACGGCGACCCAGCCGATGATCGGTCCCTTCGACCCGAGTGACCACGGCCCCGGCTGGAAGTTCTTGCCGGCCTTCAGGCGCAGATACACCGGGATGATGTAGGAGATATAGAGGCCGACGACGGCAATCGACACGATCGCGAAGAAGGCCACCGGAACCCCGGCCGAGTTGGTGGCGAGCGTCGGGATTCCGAGAAGGATCCCACCGATCAGGGCGAACAGGATCGAGTTCGTTGGCGTACGCGTACGCGGGTTGATTCGGTGCCAGAACTGCGAACCGGGGATCGCGCCGTCAC
Source organism: uncultured Acidimicrobiia bacterium (assembly GCA_964635475.1). Taxonomy (GTDB): domain Bacteria; phylum Actinomycetota; class Acidimicrobiia; order Acidimicrobiales; family CAZWPY01; genus CAZWPY01. The sequence continues at coordinate 8,096 of CAZWPY010000100.1, read as the reverse complement.
GACTGAACGAGTAGATCATGCGCGAGTTCGCCGTCATCGAAGCCATGCCGCAGAAGAATTGCGCGACCACGGAAATGAGCAAGACCAGCTTGGCCCAGCCCGAGGTGAGTGCCTCGGTGAAGATGACCTGCGCCGCCCCGCCGGACTCAGTGTTCGCCGGGATCGCAAACGTGACGGCGAGCAGCAGGATCCAGCCGAAGACGATCGAGATCGCGATCGAGCGAACGATTCCCTGTGGACCCGCAATCGCTGCTTGTTTGGTCTCCTCGGTCATGTGAGCCGAGGCGTCGTACCCAGTAAGCGTGTACTGCGCGAGTAGGCAGCCGATGAGGAACACGTAGATGCCCGAGCCAGGAAACGACCAGCCAGTTTCGTTGTTCCACTTTGTGAAGACGTCCTTGGCCGACTGGTGGTCGTCGGGCACAAGGAACAACACCGCGACCACAACGAGCACGCCGAACACGTGCCACCACACCGAGACGTCGTTGAGTTTCGCGACAAGGTTCACCCCAAATGTGTTCAACGCCGCGTGGATCACCATGGTGATCAGGTAGATGATGAACAGCCACATCTTGGTCGGGACGAAGTCGGTCTTGAACAACGAGAGCAGGGTCGCGAAAAACGTCGCGAATCCGAAGTCGATCGACGCGGTGACCGCGACTTGGCCGATCAAGTTGAACCAGCCGGTGAACCAGCTCCAGGCGGGCCCATTCTTCGGCGCGAGTTTGGCCGACCAGTAGTACAGGCCGCCCGCAGTGGGGTAACTCGAGCACACTTCAGCCATCGCCGCGCCGACGAGCATCACGAAGCCGCCGACCAACAACCAGCCCCAGGTAATGGCGACGGGTCCGCCGGCGACGTAGCCGAGGTAGTACGTGGTCAAGCATCCCGTCAGGATCGAAATGATCGTGAAGCTGACGGCGAAGTTGGAGAACCCCGACATACCCCGCTTCAGCTCTTGGGCGTAACCCAGCTCATGGAGCCGTTCGGTGTCGTCCTTCAGTGTGGTCATGCAACCCCCCTCGTGGTGGCCGCCCGCGGCGGCGGCGTCCCCGTGGGGGCGCTGGCGACACACTGTGCCTCCGCGCGACCGATGTCAAGGATGTTGTCGGGCGTGAGCGCGAAACAGCCCGGGTTCGCGGACCCGGGCTGTTTCGCATTAGTCCATATCCGATATGGCTAGCGGCCGAGCACCTTACCGAGAATCGAGCCGAGCACTCCGCTCGACCCCGAGCCGCCGGATCCGCCGGATCCGCCCAGGACGCCTCCGAGGATGTCGCCGAGGCCGCCCATAAGGTCGCCGGAATCCTTCTCCTTGGCCTTCGCGGCGTCGCGCTCCAGCTGGCTTTGCAGGTCGCCCTTGGAGCCGCCGCCCGACTTCATCATCTTGCCCAGTGCTCCCAGCAGCAGCGGGGCGAGCATGATCAACAACTTGCTCGCGCCACCTGAGCCGATGCCGCTCTTGTCGCCGAGCAGCTGTGCTGCTTGATCCTCTTTGTCGCCGAAGATGTGCCCGAGGATCTTGGCCCCTTGGCCGTTGAGCATCGCGTCGAGCGGGTTACTGAGCGCCGAGCCATCGTGATCATTGGTGAGTGCGTCGAACAGCGAACCCGCGCCGTCGTCGTCGCTCGCGTTGTGTGACAACGCGCCCAACAACATGGGCAGGGCTTGGCCGATGGCGTTGGTGGCGCCATCGCTGTCGACGCCAAGTTTGTCGGCGATCGCGGAAATGCCGTCGTTACCGAGAGCATCGGTCACGAGGTCGAGGGCAGAAGACATTGACTACTCCTTGCATCGTCGACGCCGTGCCAACGATCGAGCCGGGACGCTATCGGACGGGCTTGAGTCGCGCGGCCCGCCGTAGTGTCGTGGGCGTGGACGGCCCCGTGCGCACGCCCTGGACGCCCGAGCCGCCGCCGCAGCGGGTCGTCAGCGTCATGATGGACGGTGCGGCTGTGGCGCGGCCGTTTTCGTACCTCGTGCCGGCGGAACTGGCATCCGCCGTGCGGGTGGGTTCGATGGTGCGGGTGAATCTCGGCCCCCGGCGAGACTCTGGCTGGGTGGTCGCCGAGGTCGATCCCGGTGAGGCGAGCGATCCGAAACACTCGTTGCGAGAGCTGTCCGCGGTCGTGTCGTGGGGTCCGCCGGAGTCGGTGGTCGAGTTGACCCGCTGGATGGCGTGGCGCTGGGCTGGGCGCTGGGCCGTGACGTTGCGCGCGGCATCGCCCGATCGACGGGTTGCCGACCTGCCGGCCCCGCGCGCGGGCAGACCCGCGGCGGCCGTGCCGCTGTCGCTCGGGGCTGGTGTGCTCGACGGCGTGGTCGACAGCGTGTGGTCACACGCGGTAGCGAGCGGTGTTGCGACGTTGCGTTTGCCTCCGGCGGGGCGCACGGTCGACGTCGTCGCTGCCCTGTGCCGGCGGGCGGCCGCGACGACGCTGGTTGTCGTGCCCCTGAGCCGCCAGGTGGCTCGACTCGCGAGCGAGTTGGGCCCGGGCGCGGCGCGTTTGCCCGACGAGTGGGCGCGAGTTCGCGCGGGCTCGTGCGCGGTGGTCGTCGGCAGCCGCTCTGCGGTCGTGGCGCCTATCCCCGACGGTCAGCTACGTGCCATCGTGGTCGTGGCTGAGAACGACGAAGCGCTGCAAGAAACTCGCTCGCCCACGTGGCACGCCCGCGAGGTCGCCATCGAGCGGGCTCGGCGCGCGGGCGTCCCGTGCGTATTGGTGTCGGCCGCGCCGTCGGTTGAGGCGTGGCTCGCCGGGCCCGTGGTGTCGTTGCCCGAGCGAGAGCAACGTGGCGGCTGGCCGTGGGTCGACATCATCGACCTCCGTGAAGCGGATCCGGCCAAGGGCCGTTTTCCCGACGAGGCAGTTCGCGCCTTACGCGGGCCGGGTCGGGCAGCGGTGGTTGCGCAGCTGACGGGTCGGCTGCGCGCGCTCGTGTGTCGCAGCTGCGGCGAGGTCGCGCGTTGCGAGTCGTGCCACTCGGCCGTCGGGCTGGATTCAGACCGACTCACGTGTAGCCGTTGCGGCTCCAGTCGGGGAGCGTTTTGCGCCACGTGTGGCTCGGTCGCGTTGCGCCCGTGGCGTGTGGGTGTGAGTCGGCTGGCCGAGGAGTTGTCCAAGGTGCTCGGTGAGCCGATTGGCGAGTTTGTGGCCGGGCAGACGAACGTGCCGACGAATCGCGTCGTGGTCGGGACCGAGGCTTTGCTCAACGGCGCATGGCGCAACGTCGGCAGGGTTGTGCTGCTCGATTTCGACCACGTTTTGCTCGCGCCCACGGCCCGGGCCGGTGAACGTGCAGTGGGAATCGTGGCCCGAGCGACGCGACTAGTCGGCGGCCGCTCCCGCGCAAGCGGGCGTGTGACCGTGATGACCCGAGCGCCCGACCACCCGGTGGTCGCGGCGGTCGTTGCGGGAGACGTTGGTGACCTCGCGGCTGCGGAAGCGGACAGCCGCGCCGCGTTTGGTCTCGCGCCAGCGCGGGCCGTGGCACTGCTCAGCGGCCCGGGCGCGCCGGAGTACGTAGCAGCGCTGCGCGCCGCACTCAATGACGATGCGGGGGTTAGCGACGGCGCGGCGCTTGACGGTCCGCTGGACCCGCGGGCGGTTGAGATCTCCGATCGGGGCGATGGCACTCACGTGGTGACCGCGGCCGACTCCACCACACTCGCCAATTCGTTGCGACTCGTCGGCCGACCGGCGCAACGCCTACGTATCGAAGTCGACCCGTATTGGCTGTAGTCGCGCTGGCTGTAGCTGCGCTGCCTCTAGCCGCGCTACTGCGCGGGCTCGCTCAGCGGGGTACCGCGCTCCAGGGCAGGTCTTTGTCGACACGTGGTTCGCCCGGTAGGCCGAGCACACGTTCGCCGAGGATGTTTTTCATGATCTCCGACGTGCCGCCCTCGATCGAGTTGGCGCGGCTGCGCAAAAACAGGTGCCGTGCCGTGCCGAGCGCGCCCTCGAGCGCAGCGGCCTCGGGGCGGCGAAACGTGTAGTCGAACCCGACCATGCCCGCGGCACCCGCGAGGTCGAGGCAAAACGGGTACAGCGATTTGGTGAGGTTCGACAACGCGAGTTTGGCGATCGACCCTTCGGGCCCGGGCTGCTTGCCTGCCTTACTCGCCCCGACTGCTCGCAAGTTAGTGAGTCGCAACGTCTCGGCGTCGCAGTACAACTGCATCGCTCGGTCCCGCTCCACCGCGCCGCGCGGGGCCATGCGATACCAATGGATCAGTTCGCCGATGGGGCCGTCGGTGGGCAAACCCTTCTTTCGAGCGCCTGCGGTCGACCCACCACCACCGATGGCCGTGCGTTCGTTCATCAACGTCGTCAACGCCACTCGCCAGCCATCGCCGATGCCACCGATGCGATCAGCGTCGGGCACCCGCACGTCGGTGAGATACACCTCGTTGAATTCGGCTTCGCCCGTGATCTGCCGCAACGGCCGCACCTCGACGCCGGGCGCGGTCATGTCGACCATGAAGTACGTCAGCCCGCGGTGTTTCACCTCATCGGGAGAGTGGCGAGCCACCAACATCCCCTTGGTCGCGATATGGGCAAGCGTCGTCCAGACCTTTTGCCCGTTGACGATCCACTCGTCGCCGTCGCGTACTGCTCGGCTTGCGAGGCTCGCCAGGTCTGAGCCCGCCCCCGGCTCGGAGAACAACTGACACCACAGGTCTTCGCCGGTGAACATGGGCCGCAACGTCTTGTCGATCAGCTCGGGGGTGCCGTGATTCAAGATCGTCGGCCCGGCGAGCGCGATGAAGAACATGGCCGGGTGCATCCCGGGGATCCCCGCGCTGCGCAACCCCTTCTCCACGTTGCGCTGGAGCTCGTGACGCACGGCGAGGCCGCCGCGGCCTTCTGGGAAGTAGACCCACGCCAAACCTGCATCGAACTGCGCGCCGCGGACCTCGCGGTAGGCGTCGGTCGTGTCGTAGTCGCGGCCGCCCCACGTTGTGATGAAGTCCTCCAGCACGCGGCGGACCTTGTCGGCTTCCGCGTCAGCGGGCCAGGCCGTGGTCGGCGCCGCCTCGCTGGATCCTGACCCGGCGATTCCCGTCTCGGTCGAGCCCGGCTCAGTTGCGACCTGTGACATTGCGGCCTCCTCGTGCGCGACCCGCAGCGTAGGTCAGCGGGGAACTTGGCTCCATGGCGCGTCGCGATCGGTTCGTGGCTCGCCGGGGAGCCCGAGCACACGCTCGCCCAAGATGTTGCGCTGGATTTCCGAGCTTCCGCCCTCGATAGAGCTCGCGCGACTGCGCAAGAACAAGTGACGTGACGAGCCCAAGGGCAAGTTGAACCCAACGGCGTCGGGTCGACGAAAAGTGAAGTCGTAGTCGATCATTCCTGCCGCGCCCATCAGGTCGACACAGGTCTCATAAACGGCCTGCACGAGGTTGGCCATCGCTAGTTTGGTGATGGACCCTTCGGCGCCGGGGTTTCGTCCCGCGGCGCGGGCCGCGCCAGCGCGCTGATTGGTGAGCCGCAAAACCTCGGCTTGCGACCACAGCCGCGCCGCTCGGTCGCGTGCGATGGCGTCGCGAGGCGCCAAGCGCATTGTGTGCATCAGCTCGGCGACTGGCCCGGTGCCACTCGACGCCTTACGTGCCGCGGTACCGGTGGATATGGCCGTGCGTTCGTTCGCGAGGGTGGTGAGTGCGGCTCGCCAGCCGTCGCCGACGTCGCCGACCCGGTCGCGATCGGGGATTCTGGCGTCGGTGAGGTAGACCTCGTTGAACTCGGCCTCGCCGGTGATCTGTCGTAGCGGCCGCACCTCGACCCCGGGCTGGTGCATGTCGACCACGAAATACGTCATGCCCTTGTGTTTTGGCTGATCTGGGTCGGTGCGGGTGATGAGCAGGCCGCGGTCGGCCAAGTGGGCACCGGTGTTCCACACCTTCTGCCCGTTGACGATCCACTCGTCGCCGTCGCGCACTGCCCGAGTGGCGAGGCTGGCAAGGTCGGATCCCGCGCCCGGCTCGGAGAAGAGCTGGCACCAGATCTGCTCGCCGGTGTACATCGGTTTCAGCAAACGGTCGAGCATTTCGGCGCTGCCGTGGGTCAACAACGTCGGGCCCGCGAGCGCAAGTCCGAAAAACATGCCCGGGCCCGGCGGCGGAGCGCCCATTTCGGCGAGGCGAGTTTCGACGCGGCGGTGGTGTTCGATCCGCCCGCCACGACCACCACGCCCGACGGGGAAGTGCACCCACGCGAGGCCAGCGTCGAAACGCGCGCCGCGAAACACGGCGGGATCAGTGTCGTGTGGTGGGAACTGTGCGATCAATGTGTCGACGGCGCGATCGAGCACATCCGCGTCGAGAAGGCTGGGATCGGCAGGCGCCGTCGCGTCGTCAGTCACGGATCGAAGGCTAACGGCGTAACGTCGGCCGCATGTCTGAACTGCGTTTTGGAATCTTTGACAACACCGCAGCGGTGGGTGCACCGCTCGACGTTTTGCTCGCGAGCGCGGCGGGCGTCGAGGCCGACGGATTCGCGCACTACTGGCTGCCGCAGATCTTCGCCTGGGAAGCGCTGTCGGTCCTCGCCGTCGTCGGGCGTGAAGTGCCTCGGATCGAACTCGGCACTGCCGTGGTGCCCACGTATCCCCGGCATCCGGTCACGTTGGCCGCGGAGGCCTTAACTGCACAAAGCGCCTCTGGCGGACGGCTCACCTTGGGCATCGGCTTGTCGCATCAGATGGTGATCGAGAACATGTTTGGGCTCGACTTCTCCAAACCGGTGCGCCACATGAGCGAGTACCTCGACGTGTTGTTGCCGCTGCTCAACTTGGAGTCGGCCTCGGCTCACGGCGAGACGATTTCGGCCAACATGACCCTCGGCGTTCCCGGCTCGTCGCCGGTTCCCGTCGTGGTCGCCGCGCTTGGCTCCAAGATGTTGGCCGTCGCTGGTGCCCGCACCGCGGGCACTGTCACGTGGATGACGGGGCCGGCCACGATCAAGGAACACATCTCGCCATCGATTCGCAGTGCGGCAAAGGCCGCCGGGCGGGCAGAACCCCGTGTGATTTGTGCGCTGCCGGTGTGTGTCACCGACGATCCCGCGGCCGCGCGTGCGCGGGCGGCGACCGTGTTTTCCATCTACGGCCACCTGCCGTCGTACCGAGCAATGCTCGACCGAGAGGGTGCGGCCGGGCCCGCCGATGTCGCCATCGTTGGCGACGAGTCGACAGTGCGAGGTCAGATCGAAGCGATCGGTGAGGCTGGCGCGACCGACTTCGTCGCGGTGGAGTTCACCATCGACGAACCCGAACGCACCCGTACCCGCGACCTTTTGCGTTCACTGTTGTAGGCGAGCCAGCAGCGTCGGTCTGCTGAAGCGAGCCGATCGCCTAACGGGGGATCGACGTCGTGGTGACAGGTGTTGACGAGTCAGCCGTGTGCGCCGCCAGGTCGCGGGTGACTTGCTCGGCGACTTTGCGAGCCGTGTCGATCTGCTCCTGCGTGAGCTGCGGGATCCCGGGAATGTCGATGTCGGCCTGATCGGGCGTCTCGGGCAACCGCCCAGACGGAAACGCCTCGACGACCACCTTTCCGTCGGCGACTACCTCAGCCCCCTCGGGCGTGCACCGAATCGTGATGTCCTGGGATCCACCTGTGACGGTGAGCGACTCGGCGCCTGCTGCGCGCTTCCCCAGCGACAGCAGTCCCTTGCTCTCAAACCTGGCGGTCGCCTCTGGGCCCAACAGCACGTCGTAACCAACGACCCGCGCGTCCACCCAGATGAACGACGTCTGTGTCCCGTTCGAATCGACTTGTACGACACCCCAGGCTCCGCAGGCCCGGTGAAGGCTGGGGTCGACTAGATCGACCACGTAGCCATCGGATCGAACACGGCCGCTGCCATGCGATTTCAGTGCGTCGTTGACCGCTAGCTTCACCAGGCTCTCGAAACCCTGCGGCTTGAAGTTGGGATCGAACGTGGTGAACGTTTCTCGCTTCCACTCACGCGCCGGGAGGCCGGTCTCATCGACCGTCACGCCCGGTGTCGCCGCGGGGGCATCGCGCAGGTCGACTGCCCCCGCCGCCTTGATCGCCTTTAGCCCGGCCATCGTTTCGGCGTTTTCCTTGG
>CAZWPY010000099.1:4292-11092 GCA_964635475.1 uncultured Acidimicrobiia bacterium | reverse complement strand
AGGCCCCACACGACGATCGCGAGGCCGATGAGAAAGGCGAACGCGACCACGGCGACAGACCAAAACGTGGTGAGCGGCCCGAGCGCGGGCCGCTCGTGTTCGTGACCCGACGATGCCAGCGCACCGACAAACATCATCAGCGCGCCGAGCAGCGCGAGCCAACCGCCCCAGCCGATGTTGACGGTGCCGCCTCCGTCATTGGCAATCGCGACAAGGTTCCAGCCGACAACGACAACCGTCGCAGCGCTCGTGCCGAGCACCGCACGGGCTGCTCCACGCACTTTGGTGAAAAGCAGCGGCGCCGCGAGAGCGAGGAGCAAGCTGAAAACTCGTGCGCCGCCGGGAAATCCGCTCAGGCTCATCTTGCCGGGAAAGCCGGCGAAAGTGGCCCACGGCGAGACCGAGCCGAAAACCACGAGCGCAGCGCCGGCGAGCGCGAGCCACGGTGCCCGATCCCCGAGTCGTGATCGCAGCGACTCAACCGCGGAGTGGACTCGTTGTTTCATGCGCGCACCCGCTCCTGTTGCCCGAGCAAACCCGTCGGCTTGAAAACCAGCACGCCGATCAGCACGGCGAACGCAAAGACGTCCTTCCAGCGAGAACCCTGCGGGATGTACTGAGTTGCCATCGCTTCGACGATCCCAATCAGGAACCCACCCAACACGGCGCCGGTGATGTTCCCAATGCCGCCCAACACCGCGGCGGAGAAGGCCTTCAAGCCAGCGAGAAAGCCCATGCGGAAGTCGATCTGCTTGAACCGCATGCCGTGCAACACGCCGGCGATCCCTGCGAGTGTCGCGCCGAGGGCAAAGGTCAACACGATGACTCTGTTGGTGTCGATTCCCATGAGCCGGGCCGTGTCGGGATCCTGCGAGGTAGCCCGCATGGCCTTACCCAGTTTGGTTTTGCGTACGAAAGTCGCCAAGCCAACCATCAGTACAACGGCGACGCTGATGAGAAACAGCGATGCGTAGTCGAGGAATACTCCGCCGAGGTCGAGTCCGCCGTCGGGCAGGACTCGCGGAAACACGACTGCTTGCTTGGCGTCGGGGTAAAAGAGTCGTACCGCCTCCTGCAAGGCGATCGATACACCGATGGCAGTGATGAGCGGGGCGAGGCGGCTTGCGCCACGCAGGGGTCGATACGCGAGACGCTCCATCCCCAATGCGGTGATCACCGCGACCAGGACCGCGACGAGCATCGTGAGCGGCAGCACGATAAAGGCTTGGTCCTCCATCCCGTCGGGTAAGGCCTTCCACGCCGTCAGGCCCGCAAACGCTCCGATCATGAAGATCTCGCCGTGGGCGAAGTTGATCAGCCGGATGATGCCGTAGACCATCGTGTACCCGAGGGCGATCAGGCCGTACGACGCGCCGAGGACGGCGCCGTTTATGAGCTGCTGCAGAAACTGCGTCAAGGGTCCCTCCCAGTGAGCACGAGATCGAGCCCATTACGTGTACCGCCGCTTGCGAGGACAGCGACCCGAGGGCGGTGCGCGTAATGGTCCCGAACCTGAAGCGGGGCTGAGGATGTGCCCTCAGCCCCGCTTCAGAATCAGTTATTCGACCGGATCAGAACTCGCCTGTCTTGACGTCGACCCAGGTGAGCTTGCCAGCGTCCTCCGGCTTGGTCGAGGTGTCGACCTTGTAGACCGTGAGGATCTTCGTCGTGTTGTCGCCATACATATCGAAGGCGATCGCGCCGGTGGCGCCGGTGATGCTCGCGGCCTGGACGGCCTCGAGGATCGCGGCCTTGGCCTCGTCGTCGACAGCGTCACGACCTTCCATCGCTGTCTTGACAGACTCGATGATCACGTTGGCAGCGTCGTAAGCCTGCGGGCCGTATGCCGAGTAGCCGTCGTCGAACCCGGCTGCTTCATACGCAGCGATGAAGTCCTTCGCGGTGTCGAGCTTCTCGGGCGGCGCGCCCACCGACGTCGCGAGGTCGCCAGCAGATGTGTCGCCTGCGAGTTCGATGTACTTGCCGTCGTAGATGCCGTCGCCACCAAACACCGGGACGTTGAGACCGGCAGCCTTGGCCTGATTCGACAGCGGGCCAGCCTGCGGGTACTCGCCGCCGTAGTAGATGAGGTCGGGGTTCAAGTCCTTGATCTTCGAGATCACGGCGTTGAAGTCCTTGTCGTCGGGGTTGATGACCTCAGTGGCCACAATCTTGCCGCCGTCGGCTTCGAACTGCTTGGCGAACGCCTCAGCGAGGCCCTTGCCGTACGCCTTGTTGTCGTGAATGACCGCGGCGTTGACTTTGCCGATCTCCTTGGCATACGCCGCCGCAAACGGGCCTTGAATCGCGTCGGTGGTGGCGACGCGGAAGTAGTGCTCGTAGGGCCGCTTCGGATTCGCGGGGTCGTCGCCTTGTGTCAGCGCCGGGTTGGTGTTGGCCGGCGAGATCATCACGATGCCCGCCTTGTCGAGCACCGGTTGGACCGACAACGCGACCGAGCTGTTCAACGTGCCGACCACGCCGACGACGGCATCATCGGACGCCATCTTCGCCGCGACCTGCGCGCCAACTTCGGGCTTGGCAGTGTCGTCTTCGGGGACGAACTCGATCGTCCAGTCACCGAGCTCACCGGACTCGTTGGCCTGGTCGACCGCAAGTTGCACCGAGTTGCGCATACCCAGACCAAGCGCCGACAAGTCACCCGAGAGCGGCGCGATGAGGCCGATCTTGATGACTTTGTCGCCTGACGCTGTGTCGCCGCCGGCGTCGGCGCCCGCGTCGTCGGCCGCCGTGTCGGTGGACGTGGATTCCTCATCCTTGTCCGAACCACACGCGCCGAGCAGCAAACGCCCGCCATGGTGATTGCTCCGAGTCGCCAGAGCTTCTTGTGACGTACTTCCATGTGCTTTCCTTCCGTAGGAATGGCGAGAATCTACGCCGTTGCCGTCGAATCGCAAGGGACCCGAGACGGTTTTCTCGCCCGTGTCGACGGAAAAGTTGCTGGTGGGGACGTTGTGGTGTGGTGTGTGTCGGCACGTGTGCTGCGGGCACGGGGCGTTCGGGTGCGAGGGCCGGGGTCGCGAACGCTGTAGCGCCAACTGTCCCGCGACTGGGGTCGGCTGTGGACGATGATGCAGCGGTGATTGCCATCAGGGTCAAGTTCATTTTCCCCGCCGAGCTCGTGCCAGAGCCGATCGTGGCGACGTTGGTTCGCGACTTCGCCGTGGTCCCGAATGTGCGCCGCGCAGCGGTTGAGGCCGAGTCGGGTTGGATGGTCTTGGAGGTTTCCGGCGAGGCCGCCGATATCGACCGCGCACTCGCGTGGGCGAGTGCGCGTGGGGTCGACGTGGAGTTGCTCGGCGACGTTGTTGAGTCCTAAACGGTTAGTACCGGGCCCGGGCGTGGTGTGAACACGGGGGAGTCGTCGCGGGCGTCGACGTCGGTCGAAGCGGGCCGGGCGCTGGCTGCATCGGTGGCGTCGGCGTGGCCGCAGTGGGTGGCGCGGGTGATCGCGTCGGGAGTAGCCACGCTCGATGACCGCCCCGACCCGGAAGTAGTTGCCGAGGTCATACGAGTCACGGCAGACGCGATTGCCCACGACGTCGGCGCCGATCTCGCTGCTTTGCTTGCACTGCCGCTTGACGAACAGCGTTCGACGCCTTTGCAGGTTGTGCGTGATGCTGCCAAGTACGTCGGCGCGGCCCTCGACGCCCTCGGCGTGCTGCGCCCGACGCGCGATCAGACGCAGGTGTCCCTGTTGCCCGACGATCATCACGACGTCGGCCCCGCCTCGTTTGCTGACCTGGGTCTCGACGTGCAACACGCGGCGCTGGCGTGGACCGCGACCCGGGTCGCGATGTCGACAGACACGACCGGTTCGCTCCGTTCGCCTGATGAATCACGCTCCGCCCGCGCCGAAAAATCCCTCGCGGCAGACGACAAGCCGACGAGCTGATCCCTGGCCGGCGCAATGCAGCGGGGCCAAGCGAGTTCATGAAATGGAAACAATTCAGTCACGCGTTGGAAACACCTGGCCCAGAGACTGACCCCGCTGGCATGTGCTGGCGCGCGAGTCGGGCGGCTCGTGTGTTTTCAGTAGTTCAGGAGAGCGAACGTGGAGATCGACAGCGGTAATACCGCGTGGGTCCTGGTGTCGGCGGCCTTGGTGCTGTTTATGACGCCCGGGCTCGCGTTTTTCTACGGTGGCATGGTCCGCAGCAAGAACTTGCTGGGCATGCTCATGCAGAACTTTTTCTCTATGGGTCTGGTCAGCATCTTGTGGGCCGTGGTGATGTTCAGCCTCGCGTTCGGCAAGGACATCGGCGGCGGGCTGCTGGGCGGGTTCGACATGGTCGGCCTCAAAGACATCGCCAAGGGCGACTTTGTATTGCCGGGTTACGTGGGCGACTTTGCCTTGTCGATCCCCGTGGTCGCCTTCTGCGCTTACCAGTTGATGTTTGCGATCATCACCCCGGCACTTATCACCGGTGCCACGGCGGACCGTTTGAAGTTCGTCGGCTGGGCGTTGTTCCTTGGTTTGTGGTCGATTCTGGTTTACGCGCCGGTTGCCCACTGGGTGTTCTCACCCGAGGGTTGGCTGTTCAAACGTGGGGCCCTCGACTTTGCCGGCGGCACGGTGGTGCACATCAATGCCGGTGTCGCTGCGCTGGCTGTTGTGCTGGTGATCGGCAAACGGCGTGGTTGGCCGCGTGACGCCATGCACGCGCACTCGTTGCCGTTGACCTTGCTGGGTACCGGCATCTTGTGGTTCGGCTGGTTCGGCTTCAACGCTGGTTCGGCGTTGGGCGCAAACGGCCTCGCCGCCCAAGCGCTGCTCAACACCCATCTCGCTGCTGCAGCCGGCATGTGCACGTGGCTCATCGCCGAACGGATCAAGGGCGGGCACGCGACGACCTTGGGTGCGGCGTCGGGTGCTGTTGCCGGCCTTGTTGCGATCACGCCGTGTGCCGGATTTGTTGGCGGGCTAGCCCCACTGGCCATTGGCGGCCTCGCGGGTGTGTTGTGTTTCCTCGCTATCAGCTTGAAGTTCAAGTTCGGCTACGACGACAGCCTCGACGTGGTTGGCGTGCACTTGGTCGGAGGGATCCTCGGTGCGTTGTTGTTGGGATTCTTCGCCGACACGAGCGTGAACTCGTTGGGCGTCGACGGAGTGTTTTTCGGTGGCGGTACAAGCCTGTTGCTTGACCAGCTCGTGGCCGTGGGGGCGACCCTGGTGTTCTCCTTTGTGCTGTCGTTCGGGATTGCCAAACTGGTGAGCGCAACGGTTGGTCTGCGGGTGAGTGACGATGAGGAGGCCGAAGGGCTCGACCTCACACAGCATGCAGAAACCGCGTACCACTTTGCCGAGCTCGGCCACATGGGGAGGATCCAATGAAACTTCTGACTGCAGTCATCAAGCCGTTCAAGCTCGACGATGTCAAAGAAGCGGTGCGTGGTCTCGGCCTCGCGGGCATGACGGTGTCCGAAGTGCAGGGATTCGGCCGTCAGGCTGGCCACACAGAGGTGTACCGCGGGTCGGAGTACACCGTGGACTTCGTGCCCAAGCTGAAGGTCGAGATCCTGTGCGACGACGGTGATGTCGACCGTGTCGTCGACGCCATCGTCGATGCCGCCCGCACCGGCAAGATCGGCGACGGCAAAGTCTGGGTCACCGGCGTCGATGCTGTTGTGCGGATCCGTACCGGCGAACGTGGGGTCGACGCCGTCTAAGACCGCGGCAACGACCCTTCGACGAGCTGCGTCACTCGCCCGTGTTGGATCCACAGGTCTTACGCCACGAGCGCGCCGCGTTACTCAACGATGGCGCGCTCGTTGGCGTTCAGTGGTCACACGCGTACCACCAGTGGGTGCTGACAGCGCTCGAACCCACGCTGATGAATCAGTCGGGCGTCGCCCTCACGATCCTTGGGTCGGGGGCGCGAGGCGGGTTGTGCCCCGGCAGCGACCTTGACTTGTGGCTGGTCCATCGGGGCGGCAAGGGGTCGGCCGGCGCGATGCAGCGCACTGCGGAGGCGCTGTGGTACCCGCTATGGGACGCCGGTCTGCATTTGGGTCATGCAGTGCGGTCGATCAAGGAGGCGCTGAAACTGGCCGCCGACGATCTCGACACAGCGACAGCGTTGCTCGACATCGAGTTTGTTTCCGGCGATCGCGACGTGGTCGATGAGCTGGCCCGGCTCGGCCGGACGCAGTTTGTCCGCCACGGTGGCAAGTGGGCGAGCGAACTGGTGGATGCAACAGCGCAACGCCACGAACGCGCGGGCGATGTGCCGTTCCTGCTCGAGCCCGACCTCAAGGAAGGCGCGGGCGGGTTACGCGACGTGGCCACACTCGGGTGGCTCCACGACTGTGGCGTGATTGCGGCAAGCCGTGATGCTGGCCTCGACGACGCGCGGGCGGTGTTGTTGGGCGCTCGCGTGGAACTCCACCGCCACGTCATACGTAGCGGTTCGGGCAAAGCCACCGATCGGCTGAGTTTGCAGGACCAAGACGCGGTCGCGACCGCGTTGGGTTACAGCGACGCCGACGTGTTGATGCGGGCGGTGTCCTCGGCCGCGCGGCGGGTCTCCTGGCTCCTCGACGAGGCGATTCGGGCGACGGCACCCGCGCAGCGTGCGCAGGGTCGCCGTTATGCCGGCGACGGGCTGGTGGCCGTCGACGGGGAACTGTGTTGTGACGGCGCCGGCGAGGCCCTCGATGACCTCGCCGCGGATCCGACGCTCGCGTGCCGTGCTGCTGAGGCAGCGGCCCGTGGGGGGTTGGCGCTCGCGCCGTCGTTGTTGGAGATGTTGGCGCACCGTTGGGCTGGGCCGGGCGAT
>CAZWPY010000099.1:0-4192 GCA_964635475.1 uncultured Acidimicrobiia bacterium | reverse complement strand
GCGGATGGGGTTCAGCGCGGCCGACAGCGAGGCGATCGTCGAGATGATGCGCCACCACCTGCTGCTGCCCGACGTCGCGACTCGACGTGATCTCGACGACCCAGCCACGGTGCACGCCGTCGCCGTGGCGGTCGGGTCGATTGAAGCCCTCGAACTGCTCGACGCGCTGACTGAGGCCGACTCGCTGGCGACGGGGCCAGCCGCGTGGAGTCCGTGGAAGTCACGGCTGGTTGGTGAGCTTGTCGCGCGGACGAAGGCCGAACTAACGACCGAATCGGGCACGAGGCGCCGTTTTGACGCCACGTTCCCCGACGAGGCGGCACGCGTAGTGCTCGCGGAGGCGCGAGCCCACGACCGCTTGGTTGTGCACGGCGCTGGCGACGTCGTTCGGATCGCGGGACGTGACCGGCCGGGTTTGCTGGCGTCGATCGCCGGGGTGTGCGCCGTTCACGGTGTTGCGATCCTCCGGGCGCGAGTGTCGACCTCAGACGACGGTTGGGCGTTGGACGAGTTGGTGATCGACGAGGCCGGCGGACGAAAACCCGACTGGCGCCGCGTCGAAGCCGACATCGTTGCGGCCAGCAACGGCGAGTTCGACACCGCGGCGCGACTCGCGCAACGTGAACGCGACTACGCACCGTTGGCCGCGTCGCGCGCCTCGGCGGTGGGAGCGCAGCCTGGCGGACGTGTCGGCGCCGCGTCGGCCCTGGTGCCCGTTGAGCCGAGCGTGGAGTTCGCGGCCGACGCCGAGTCACAACGCGCCACGATCGCTGAAGTGCGTGCGCCTGACCGGTTGGGGTTGTTGTCGACCGTCGCCGGTGCTCTCGCGGGAGTTGGATGCAACATCGTGAGCGCGACGGTGGCCTCAATCGCCGGCGGGGTCGTCGATACCTTCTACCTGCAGACGCCCGCGGGCGAGAAGCTCACGAGCGAACAGCGCGATGCCGCGAGCAAGGCGGTTATGTCCGCGTTGGCCTGAGGCGCCGCGCTCATGGCGGTAGCGTCGGGCGTGTGGCGAATCGTCAGGTGACCGAAGCCGAACTGTTGCGGTGGAGTGAGACCTTGGCCGGCATTGCTCGCACGGGACTGGGTTTCACCGAGAGCCTGTACGAGCGGGAGCGTTTTGAGGAGGTCCTGAAGGTCGCGGGCGACATTCGCGCGTCGATCGAAGAGGACCACGAAGCAGAGGACCTTGTCCACGAGTGGCTGCGCAACGTCGGCCGCGGTGTGTCGGGCTACGTGACGCCCAAGGTTGCCGTCGGCGCTGTTGTCGGCGATGACGACGGCAGGATTCTGCTGCTGCGCCGGGCTGACTCCGGCTTTTGGCTGTACCCCACGGGTTGGGCCGACGTCGGCTACTCGGCGGCCGAAGTTGTCGTCAAAGAGGTCGAGGAAGAGACCGGAATCGAGTGCGAACCGCAACGGCTGATAGCGGTGCTCGATAGCCAACGACTCGGCTTTTCCCGTTTCCCCTTTTATTCCTTGGTGTTTTACTGCCGCGCCACGGGTGGGCGCCTGCAAGCGCACCCGCTCGAAGCCTCAGACGTCGGCTGGTTCACCGAGGAGACCTTGCCGTTTCCCCTGGCTGGCGTGGAACGTTGGGGCGACGTTGCGTTCTCCGCGATTCGTGGCGAACACGGACCTGTGTTGTTCGACGCTCCACGTGCGCCGGTCTGGCGAGGTCGCGGCGAGTAACTCGCACGCGATGCTCGCGACGTGCTCGCGGCTCAGGCGTCGGTCGGCGCGGTGGTGTCGGGCGCGGGCTTGTGGGCGTTGAGCTGGTCGAACAGCAGGTCGACGATGGACACCGCGGTGGCGGCACGTTCCCAGGCGTCGCCGATCGAGTCGTGGTCGACCAGCCCGCACGCGTCGGGGGCGACGGAAAACATTGCCCGAACAGCGAGCGCCAGCGTTGCGGGCTCGAGCTCGTCGCCGTAGGCCGGGAAACACTCAAGGCCGTCCCACAGCACGGAGGGGTCGACCTTGGCCGGGCTCGTCGAGAGCTGCGACAGGGCAGCGGCGACAGTGGCGAACAGCTCATGGTGAGCGCCCGCGCTGGCGTCGAGCCCACTCGCGGCGAGGGCGCTCGCGAAGTTGGCGACCGGGTGGAGCCGCCACTCAAGCGTGATCGCCGTGTCGGTTTCGCGCAGCCACACCTGCGACCCGTTTACGTAACCGTCGTCGGGGTCGCCAAACGTGTCGGCGAGAGCTTCGATCAGCCGCGGGGTCGTTCGCCACAGGCAGGTCGGCGTGAGCGGCGACGTCATGACCCACAGCGTAGGGACCAACGCCTGAGCGATGGGATGCGGTTCGTAAGTTCGCCCGTCGCAGCAGCCGTCCCCTCGTAGCCTGGGCTGGTGCGCGCCATTGCTACTGATCTTGATGGGACCTTGTTCGACCATCAGAGCCGGGTGTCGCCCCGAGCCGTCGACGCGATCGGTGTGGCTCGCGCTGCGGGAATCGAGGTAATTGCGGCGACCGGGCGTTCGCGATTTACCGCCGTCGAGCGGCTCGCGGAGGTGGCCGAGCACCTCCACGTGGTGTGTTCGAACGGGTCGTGTGTGGTCGACCCCCGCTCGGGCGACATCGTGATGTCGTGGCCGATTTCGTCGGGTGAGATCTCCCGGGTCGTTGATGCTGCGGCCACAGCAGTGGGCGGCCTCGTTTGGGCCTGGGAGGGACCGCAGTCGTTGGGGCGTAATCCGTTGTTCCCGGTCGCCGGCCTCGACGGACTTGGCGCGGTCGACCCGATCGACGCACTGCCGTCGGAGCTCGACATTGCGTGGGCGCCCAAGCTGATGGTCGCGCACCCCGAGCACGATCCGGAAACGTTGTGGCGCCTCCTTGTTCCGCACGTGGCCGCCGAAGTGTCGGTGACCATCTCGGGCGGCCCGTTTGTGGAGTTGACAGCGAAGGGCGTGTCGAAGGCCCGTGGCGTTGCGTGGGTGTGTGACTCGATGGGGATCGCGGCGCACGAGGTGGTCGCGCTCGGCGATCACGCCAACGATGTGGAGCTGTTGCGTTGGGCCGGAGTGGGGCTCGCGATGGCGGGCTCTCATGCCGAAGCCGTGGCCGTGGCCGACCGTGTGATCGGGGCCCACGAACTCGACGGCTGGGCGATCGAGGTGGAACGACTCGTCGCGGCGACGGCTGCGGTCAAGGCCGTCGACTAACACGGCGCCGGCGCCGGCGCCGGCGCAGTCGTTGCGGCGCGGGACTGTGTCGGCGACGTCGCTGCGGCTGTTTAGCGGGGCCGGGGTTTGGTGTGCCTCGTGGGTGTGGCGCTGAGGGGATCGTCGGGCCAGGGGTGTTTGGGGTAGCGGCCTTTCAATTCCTTCCGCACGTCGAAGTAACCCGTGCGCCAAAACGACGCGAGATCCGACGTCACGTGCGCGACTCGCCCCGCGGGGTTCAGCAAGTGGACCTGCAAGGTTCCAGCCCCATCCGCGATGCGGGGCAGGTCGGCGAGGCCGAAAAGCTCCTGCAGCTTGACGGCCACCGAGGGTTGGTCGGCGTCGTAGTTGATCGCTACTCGTGAGCCGCTGGGCATCTCGAGCCGGTCGGGGGCCAGGACGTCGAGTTGGCCGACGAGCGACCACGGCACCAGCGCGAGCAGCGCCTTTTGCACGTCGAACGCGGCCAGTTCTTTACGTCGCCGGGGCGGCTGGTGGGCCAACACGGGCGCGAGCCATCCTTCGAGTGTGTCGAGCAACTCCGCGTCGGCTAGGTCGGGCCACTGCGGTCCAAGGACCCGGCGGAGGTACCCAACTCGTAATCTCCAGCGCCGTGCTGGATGCTCGAAAAGCTCCATACCTTCGCGGCGTACGCCCGCCAGTGCTGCGGCGATGAGCGCGTCGCTCGGCGGGTTGACCCAGGGCCGACTGTCGACCCAGTGCGCGCCGAGCTTTCGACCCTCGACGGCGGTGATGTCGCCGTTGTGCGGGTCCCAGTACACCTCGGCCGCGGGGCTCGCGAGGCCTGCGACGTCGTTCGCACTGAGCCCTGTCGCGAGGGCGACACGTGGTTCGGCGCCGCGGCTCGGCATCACGTCAAAAACGACGAGGGCATCGAAGCTCAACATGGGGTCGTCACGATCGAGTGACACTCCGGATCCGTCGGGCAGGCGATAACGCTGGATCTGGGTGACACGCGTGTGGTGTTCACGGCGGCGCACCGCCACGCGGTCGGGAAA
>CAZWPY010000098.1:0-11111 GCA_964635475.1 uncultured Acidimicrobiia bacterium | reverse complement strand
ACCCAGGCATCGGGCACATACGGGTGGACTTCGGCGGCCATGTAGTCGTCGACGGCGGTGCGGTACTCGATCGACTCGAGCCGGCCGGCCACGTCGGCCTCGAACACGACTGGGATGGCGGGGAGCGGAACGTTCTCGCCGTCGCGCAGGTCGGGGTCGGGTTCGGGGTTGCCCTTCTTGTCGGTGCGCGCTGGCGCGTCGGGGTCGGTGGCCGCGAGCGCAGCCCATACTGCCTTGGCCTGTGGTGCTGACAGGCCGAACGGCTTGAGCACCGGGTCAAGTGTCGTCGTCGCGTCCTCGTGGTCGGTACTCGACCAGCCGTGCAGTGTCCGCAGCGCATCGATCAACGTGGCGCGGGACTCGTCGCCGAGCTTGCTCAGGCCCTTCGCGCTGTCGATCGCGGCGAGGGTGTCGTCGCTCACTTCCCACCGCAGCCGCAGCGGGCGTTCGACCGTGATACGCAGGAACCCGAACGACTCATTCGGCAGGATCTTCACCCGGTCGCTTTCGGTGCAGTCGCCGTAGAGGCGAGTGATCTCGGCGATCTGCTCGGGGGAGATCTCCTTGCGTTTCTCGCCGAGACTCTTTCGCATCTTCACGAACAGGTCGCGGGCGTCGACGAGTTGCACCTTGCCGCGCCGTTCACGGCTTTTGCGGTTGGTGACGATCCAGAAGTACGTCGAGATACCGGTGTTGTAGAACAGCTGGTCGGGCAGAGCCACCACGGCTTCGAGCCAGTCGTTCTCGATGATCCAGCGGCGGACCTCCGATTCGCCCGAGCCGGCCGCGCCGGTGAACAGCGGCGAGCCGTTGAACACGATCGCGAGGCGCGAGCCGCCCCGCTCGACCGGCTTCATCTTCGAGATCATGTGTTGCAGGAACAAGAAGCTGCCGTCGTTGATCCGCGGCAGACCTGCGCCGAAGCGGCCCGCGAAGCCGGCCTTGTTGTGCTCGGTCCGGACGGCGTCTTCGACCTTCTTCCACTCCACCCCGAACGGCGGGTTGGCGAGCAGATAGTCGAAGCGCTCGCCCTTGTGGCCGTCCTCGCTGAAGGAGTTGCCGTGCGCGATGTGCGAGGCGTCTTGCCCCTTCAGCATCATGTCGGACCGGCAGATGGCGTAGGTCTCGGCGTTCAGTTCCTGGCCGTACACCTCGAGCCGGGCCGCCGAGTGGGTGGTGCGGAGGTAATCCTCGGCGATCGACAGCATCCCGCCCGTGCCACACGCGGGGTCGAACAGCGTCTTGACGACGCCGGGTTTAGCGAGCAGGTCGTCGTCCTCGATGAACAGCAACCGCACCATCAGCTGGATCACCTCGCGGGGCGTGAAGTGTTCACCAGCGGTCTCGTTCGAGAGTTCAGAAAAGCGGCGGATCAACTCCTCGTAGAGGTAACCCATCTCGATGTTCGACACGACCTCGGGATGCAGGTCGATGTCGACGAACTTCCCCACGACCTGGTACAGCAGTTTGCCGAGCCGGGTGATCTGCACGTCGAAGTCGAACTTGTCGATCACGTCGCGAGCGCCGGTCGAGAATCCGGCGATGTAGCCACGCAAGTTGCCAGCCACGTTGTCCGGGTCGTCGAGCAGTCGGCGGAAGTCGAGCTTCGAGGTGTTGAAGAACGACTGCCCGGCCGCCTTGCGCAGGATCGCTTCACGGTCGCCGTGCTTCGCGTGCTCGGCCAGCACCTTCGCCTTGGTCGACTCCAGCACACAGTCGAGGCGGCGAAGCACGACCAGCGGCAGGATCACTTTGCCGTACTCGGATTGCTTGTAGTCGCCGCGCAGCAGGTCGGCGACCGACCAGATGAACGCTGCGTGATTCTTGATCGAGCCCTCCGACACCGCGCCCCTCGCCTTCCCGCGGGCTCAAATTCCCGGCGCCCGGCGGCCACAGTATTCCAGCGGGGTCCCGGCATCTTGACGTGCGCACCCGGCCCCCGAGCCGCAGCCGCGCCCTGCTCCTCGCCCATAGCCGAGGCGCGCTCGGCTTATGGGTCGAGCAAAGAGCTGGAGCCCAAAAGGTGGCGGATCTCGCCGACCAAGGTCGCACTGGTGTCCACCCGGAACTGGTCCGGCAACCGCACCCGTTGCGTCCCCACGTGCAGGATCACCGGACGGCTGCCCGGGTAACGCTGCAGTAGCGAGCGAAACTCGGCCAGATCAGCGTCGCTCGCCCCTTGCGGCAGCCGCACGACAAGTGGCGTCGGTTCGGTACCCATGTCGAGCGAAATGGGTTTGACCTCCAGCACGGAGAACTTGATCGGCTCCTCCCGGCGATCGAGCCGGCCCTTCACCGCCACCACCGCGTCGGCCGCAAGCAGGTGGCGCACGTTTTGCATCGCTCGCGGATACACCCAACATTCGATCGCCGCGCCCAGGTCCTCAAGCACGAACGTCGCCATCAGATCGCCGCGGCGGGTGTAACGCTGGTTGTAGCTGGTGATCACGCCGCCGACCCAGCGCGGCGGGCCTTCCTCGCCGTCGCGCAACTCAGCAATCGACATCTCGACGGCTCGCCGCACGTGGTGTTCGACGCCCAGCAGCGGGTGGTCCGACAGGTAGAGCCCGAGCATTTCCTTCTCGTACGCGAGCCGCTCAGCCTTGGGCCACTCCTGATTGCCCGGCACGACGATGTCGTCGTAGTTGGGTTCGCCCGTGGCTTCGCCAAACAACGACATCACGCCCGCCTCGAACTCACGGCGGCGGGCCAACACCGAGTCGATGATCACTTCCGACACCGTCAACAAACCGCGCCGACCGGTGTGCAACGAATCAAACGCACCCGCTTTGATCAACGACTCGATGCCGCGTTTGTTCAACACTTGCGGGTCGACCCTTTTCACAAAGTCGAGAAACGAGACGTAGGGCCCGTTTTTTTCTCGCTCCGCGATGATCGAGTCGACCGCGGCAGCACCGGCATTTCGCACGGCGGAGAGCCCATACACAACCCGCCCGTCGACCGCCGCGAAGTCGGCCGAGGACAAATTCACGTCGGGCACACCGACGGGCACCCCCAGGGTCCGGCACTCAGCCAAGTAGACCGCCGCTTTGTCCTTGTCGTCCTTCACCGAGGTCAACAGCGCAGCGAGGTATTCGACGGGATAGTTCGCCTTCAGCCACGCCGTTTGGTATGCGACAAGGCCGTAGCCGTAGGAATGGCTCTTGTTGAACGCGTAGTCGGCGAAGGGCTCGATGATGTCGAAGATCTTGTTGCCGACCTGTGAGCCGTATCCCGTGCGTTCACAACCATCGACGAACTTGGCCCGTTCCTTGGCCATGACCTCGCGGATCTTCTTCCCGCAGGCCTTACGCAGATTGTCGGCTTCCTCCATCGAGTAGCCAGCAAAGTGACGAGCAACCTCCATGACCGACTCTTGGTAGATCATCAGCCCGTAGGTGTCGCGAAGAATCGGCTCCGCGTCGGGGTGGAACAAGGCAATGGGCTTGCGGCCGTTCTTGCGGTCGGCGTAGTCGGTGTGCATGTTCGCCGACATCGGCCCCGGCCGGTACAACGCGACCAACGCGCACACGTCATCAAACGTCGTCGGCGCGAGCGAACGCATCAACGCCCGCATCGGCCCACCTTCGAGCTGGAACACGCCCACGGAACGGCCATCGCGCAACATCTCGAAGGTCGCCTCGTCGTCGAGCGGAATCGAGTCGATATCGGGACGCGAACCCGTCGAACGTTCGATCAAGTCGAGCGCGTTCTCGATCACCGAGAGGTTGCGCAGTCCGAGGAAGTCCATCTTCAACAGGCCAAGCGCCTCGACGCCGTGCATGTCGAACTGCGTGACGATCGGCGCCATCTCCGGCGGCATGTTCGGGTCGGGTTTACGTTGGATCGGCAAGTAGTCGGTGAGCGGCTTGCGGGTGATCACCACCGCTGCCGCATGAATCGAGTCCTGCCGGCGCAAACCCTCGAGGCCACGAGCGACGTCGATCACGCGTTTGGCTTCGGGATCGGTCTCGTAGATCTCGCGCAGCTCCCCCGCCGCGGCGTAACCGTCTTTGTACTTGTCGGTTTGTTCGAAACAGGCCCACAGCGGCGTGTCGCGGCCCATAACCAGCGGCGGCATCGCCTTGGCGATCTTGTCGCCGAGGGCGTACGGCAGATTGAGCACCCTGCTCGCGTCACGCACCGCAGCTCGAGCCCGAATCACGCTGAAGGTGATGATCTGCGCAACGCGGTCCGACCCGTAACGGGTGGAGGCGTAGCGGATCATCTCGCCACGGAATCGTTCGTCGAAGTCCATGTCGATGTCGGGCATCTGCTTACGCCCGGGGTTCAGGAAACGCTCGAAAATCAACCCGTATCGGATCGGATCGAGATCGACGATACGTAGGCAGTAGGCCACGCAGCAGCCCGCGGCCGACCCACGGCCCGGGCCGACTCGGATGCCCTTGTCGTGGGCGTAACGGATCAAGTCCCACACGACCAAGAAATAGGCCGAGAAACCCATGTCCTCGATCACACCCAGCTCGTAGTCGAGTCGGGCAACAACCTCGCCGGGCAATTCAGCGCCGTAACGCTGCCGCGCGCCCTCGTAGCTGATGTGACGCAGGTACTGGCCTTGAGTGGTGAAGCCGTCGGGCAACGGAAAGTCGGGCAACTCTGGTTTGCCGAACTCGATCTCGACGTTGGCCCGCTCGGCAATCCACAAGGTGTTGTCGCACGCGACCTCAACCTCGCGGAACAACGTGCGCATTTCCGCAGCCGACTTCAGATAGTGCTGGGTCCCTTCGAAACGGAAACGTTTCGGGTCCTCCATCGTGGAACCGGTCTGCACGCACAACAACGCGTCGTGCGCCGCGGCGTCGGACTCCGACACGTAGTGCGAGTCGTTCGTCGCGAGCAGCGGAGCGCCGAGTCGCCGGGCGAGCTGGAGTAGCTGCGGATTCGTCTCGTGTTGTTTGTCGATTCCGTGGTCTTGCAGCTCCACGAACATCGAGTCGCGGCCGAAAATGTCTTGCAGACGAGCGGCAGCGGCGGTCGCCTCCTCGGTTTCGCCACGCATGAGGTGTTGCAACACAATGCCGCCGAGACATCCGGTGGTTGCGATCACACCCTCGTGATGTTGCTCAAGCAGCTCCCAGTCGAGGCGGGGTTTGTAGTAGTAGCCCTCGAGAAACGCCCGGGAGGACAACTGCATGAGGTTGTGGTAGCCAGCATTGTTTTCCGCCAACAACGTCAGGTGGTAGTAGAGCTTCTGCCCCTCACTGCTGTCGCCGCCGGAGTCGTCGACCCGACCGCGACGCACAGGGCGCTCTCTGCGGTCGGCGAGTGCCATATAGGCCTCGAAACCGATGATCGGCGTGACGTCGAGGTTGCGGCACGCTTGATAAAAGTCGAGTACCCCATACATGTTGCCGTGGTCGGTAATTCCCAGCGCTGGCTGGCCGTCGGCCGCGGCGGCTGCAACAACATCACCGATCCGCGCCGCACCGTCGAGCATGGAGTACTCGGTGTGTTGGTGCAGATGGACAAACGAGTCCGCCACGAGCGAGAACGTCTCCTAATGCGGGGGGCGCGGCGACCTGAAGCCGGCGCGAGCAGGTGATGCGGGCCAGACAGACGTTAGGTGAGTCCCAAACACGCGCAACGGGACCGCTAGAGGTAAACGCCGCCGGGTGGCGGCCCACTTTCCGCCTGCGTTCCCCGCCCCAAGGCCGCGGGCCCGCCACGTTGCTGCTGAACAACCTGCTGCGCGGCCTGCTGGGAGAACATCGCCGCTTGGATGCCGTGAAAAAGTCCCTCAAGCCATCCGACCAGCTGGGCCTGCGCGAGCCGGAGTTCGCCTTCGCTCGGAGTGCCCTCGCCAAACGGCAAACTCACACGCGCGAGCTCAGAACGTAAGTCGGGCGACAGCGATGTCGACAGTTCAGAAACGCTCGTCTCGTAGATCTCCGCGAGCCGTTCGCGACCAGCTTCGTCGAGCGGCGCTCGACGGACCTCCTCCAACAACTGGCGAATCATCGATCCGATACGCAACACCTTGGCTGGCGACGAGATCGACTCACTCGGCATGTCGTCGCCGTCGCGAGCGTCCTCACCGGTCGCGGCGACGGCCGAGTCGGGGTCGCCCGCTGCGGCAATTACCACTTCGGCGACCCCGTCGTCACGCGCACCCCGTTGCGCGTGTGCACTGGCGGTCTCGGCGCGAGCCGGGCGTGGCTCCGAATCGCGCGCAACATCGGTCAGCATTTCGGGTTCCGCAGCGGAGTCACGAGCGAGCAGCAGTTGCTCTGAGTCGTGTTCGGGAGTCGAGAAGGAGTCGGCAGCCATGACGAGCCATTCTCGCGCGGCACCGCGATAACTCCGCCGTCGGCGTACTGTGGCGCCGTGCGCGTTTCGACCCGTGGCGACTACGCGTGCCGCGCCATCTTGTCGCTGGCGCTGCACGGCGGGGCAACCAAACCGACGTCGGTTCGCGACATCGCGCAACGCACGGGTTTACCCCAGCCCTATCTGGAGCAAATCCTGCTCGCAGTGAAGGGCGCCGGGATCGTCACGTCGCGCCGAGGCGTGGGTGGCGGTTACGTCCTAGCTCGTGACCCCGACAGCCTGACGCTGGGCGAGATCGTCTCTGCGGTCGACGGCCCGATCGCCCTTGGCGACTTTGGCCGGCCACACGAAAACGGCGCCTGCAATCACGAGGGTCAGTGCGTACTGCTCGCGGTGTGGCAGGAAGTCGGTGCGCGGATGAAGGCCGAACTCGACTCCTTCACGCTCGGCGAGATGATTCGACGCGCGACCGGCGGCGCGTCCTCGAGCCCCGAAGCGACAGCCACCTCCATCGACCAGGACGTCGCAGGTCCGGCCGTCGCAGGTACCGCCGACCAGCCAGACCGGGAGAACTCGGTAGTCGGCGCCTAACGGCTCCCACGAGTCGCCGTCCCCGACTCTTCCGGCGCAGTTCCTACAACTCGAAGTGCGCCATCGCTTCGAGCGCCTCACGATCGCCCG
Source organism: uncultured Acidimicrobiia bacterium (assembly GCA_964635475.1). Lineage (GTDB taxonomy): Bacteria > Actinomycetota > Acidimicrobiia > Acidimicrobiales > CAZWPY01 > CAZWPY01. The sequence continues at coordinate 4,142 of CAZWPY010000098.1, read as the reverse complement.
CCGCGCCGCCTAACGCGACCCAGGCGGCCAGCAAGTCGTCGGGCAAGGAGCTCACGAATGTCAGCTCTTCGCCCGATGCCGGGTGTTGAAAACCCAACACCGCTGCGTGCAGGAATGGCCGTTGCGCGCCGCCGGGTAAACGTCCTCCGCCATAGGTGGTGTCGCCGACGACCGGATGTCCGATCGCCGCGAGATGGACCCGGATCTGGTGCGTGCGGCCGGTCTCGAGGCGACAACGGACCGCGTCGATCGGACCCAACGGTCCATCACAGCTCGCCACGACCGCGAAGTGGGTTCGCGCGGGCCGCCCGTCGGCCACCACCGCCATCCGGGTGCGCTGACGCACGGAGCGCGCAATCGGCGCGTCGACGACACCTTGTCGACTTTCGAAGTGACCTTTAGCCGCGGACGCGTACTCGCGGCGCACGGTGCGGCTCGAAAACTGCTCGACAAGCGACTCATAGGCCGAGGTGGTCCGGGCAAACACCAACAGCCCGCTTGTCCCCACGTCGAGGCGGTGGACTACCCCCGGTCGATCGGCCGGTCCGACGTCTCGCATCTCGGGCGCGACAACCAACAGCCCCTCGACGAGCGTCGGGCCCTGCGATCCGGCGCCGGGGTGGACCACGACTCCGGCGGGTTTGTCGACAACCAACACGTGTTCGTCGTTGAAGACGACCCGATATGGCACATCGTTGCGGGCGACGAGCGGCTCGGGGCCAGCGGGCGCGAGCACTTTCGCGAGAACCAGCTGACCTACACGCAGGCGCACCCCACGAGTCGTGACCACCACTCCATCGAGTGCCACGTCGCCGGCGTCGATGGCGCGGGCGACCTCGTTTCGCGGGACCCCCATCAGGAGCGCGAGCGCTCTGTCGAGCCGTTCGCCGGCCAGCGAGTCCGGCACGGCCCAGGTCTGCGCGATGTCGGGATCGCTCACTCGGGCGCGGGCCGGCGCGAGAACAACAGGTAGGAGATGAGCCCGATCGATATCGCCGCGTCGGCCACGTTGAAAATCGGCCACCAACCGAACTTGACGAAGTCGACCACCGCGCCGTTGGTGTCACGAAAGACCCGATCGATCGCGTTTCCCAACGCGCCCGCCGCGATCAGCCCGACGATCACCGACCCTCGCGCAGAACGGCGAGCCTCGCGGCTAAAGGCCACCATCGCGATGCTGAGCGAAATCGCCAGGGCCGCGTAAAACCACGGCGGACCGAACGAGAGCGAAAACGACGAACCCTTGTTGAGCGCGAGCGTGAAGCTGAGCGGGCCCGCGACGTGGATCGGCCCATCGGCCAGTTCGCCCACAGCCCAGGACTTTGTGAGCTGATCGGCTGCGATCACCACCAGCGCAACGGCCGCGATCAGTCGCAAGGAGCGCGCAGCGCCAAAGGCCGTAGGCCGTACAGGCACAGGCTGTGCCGGCGGCCCAGGCTGTGCCGGCTGTGCAGGCGGCGTACCACCCGGGTCCGGCGCGGGCCTGTCGTCGGAAATCACCTGCGCAACAGTGCGCCGCTCTTGCAATCGATACACAACGCAGCATGCGGGAGCGCTCGCAACCGGTTCTTGGTGATCGTTTGCCCACACTGCAGACATTGGCCGTAGGTTCCGGCCGCGACACGAGCGAGCGCTTCCTCGATCTCCTCAAGCGACGCTCGCGCTTGCGCCCACAACATGAGATCTTGCTCACGCTCCATCGACAACGTGCCGCCTTCGCCCGACTCGTCGTCGAACTGGACTTCGGCGCCCATGTCACGAGCCAAGGCATCGGCCTCGGCCTTGATCGCCTCCGCGTGGTGCGCGTACTGCGACCGTTCGTCCAGCAAAGCATCACGCATCTCGTCGACGAACTTTGCGTCGAGCGGCACCGGCGCGGGAGCACGACTGGCGCCGCCGCCGATGGTGAGGCGCGGCAGGCCGTTGCCGGCAACCCGGCTCGGTGACGGTGCAGCGCTCTGTGTAGGAGCAGCGGCCGGCGCCGGCGCCTGCGGTGGGGACGCTGGCGCCTTAGCAGCCGACCGACGTGACGGTGTTTGCTTCGCTGCGGCGGGTGCCGTGCTTTGCTTTGCAGCCGCGGGCGGCGTTGTCTTCTTCGCAGCCGCGGGCGCGGCGGCCTTCTTCACCGCGGCGGGTCGGGTTGCTTTCTTCGCCGCGGGCGGGGTTGTCTTCTTCGCAGCCGCGGGCGCGGCGGCCTTCTTCACCGCGGCGGGCGGGGTTGCTTTCTTCGCAGCTGCGGCTGGGGCTGCTTTCTTCGCAGCTGCGGGTGGGGCTGCCCTCTTCACTGCGGCTGGTGCCTTAGTCGGCGTTGCCTTCTTCGCCGCGGGCGGGGTTGCCTTCTTCGCGGCCTTTGGCGGGGTTGCCGTCTTCGCCGCGGGCGGGGTGGCCTTCAGTGTTTTCGTCATCGAAACCTTTGTGGTGGACGCCGTTGCCGTGCCGCCGGATTTGGCGGCCGTGGCGCTCGAACGTGTCGTCTTCGGGGCGGGACTCGCGGCGCCTTTTGCAGCGGCCTTCGCGACCGAAGCCTTCTTCGCGCTCGCGGCGGTACTGGCCGGCTTAACCGGGGTCTTTGACCTCGCGGTGGTCGTCGTCGCGCCAGCAGGCTTTTTTGCCGGTGGCTTGGGCTGTTTGGACGCAGGTGCCATCAGCTCTCTCCTCCCAAAGGGCGGCGAATCATGGCACGAGTCGCGCACATCGGCAACGACCCTCGCACGCGCGAGCTAGCCGCCACTCAATTCGACGATCCGCTCGCGCAGGTCATCGCCGCTCAGGTCAAGAAACTCAACACGTTTCACGCGACCGGTGTGGCCACGGCGGATGCGAACTCGATTTGGCCGACAGCCGACCCACACCGCAAGACATGCACACACAGCCTGATTCGCGCGTCCGTCGACCGCCGGCGACGTGACTCGAACGACGAGTTCAACACCCATCCCCGCTTGGCCTGCGTTGGGCAAACGCACGTCGGTCACACTCGCCCCCGGCGACACACGCACCACAACCGAGGCAGGTGTGCCGTCGGCCACGCCCACTACCTGTCGAGCGCAGTGTCGTCGTCGATTCCCTCCGGTGGCGTCGGGCGACGTATGGCGACGGCAGCTAACAGGGTCCCCGACAACAGCGCCGTGAGGAGCGCGGCCATCATCACCGCATTACTCGTTCCCGGTAAGGCGATCACCAACAACACGGCGGAAAGGGCGAAAACGGCCACGCCCGCCCGCAACAACAATCGGTCGAGCGAATTGTCGGCCCGTGCGGTCTCGGCGACCGCCGGCTCAGGTGATGCCGCGTCGCTCACCGCCGCCGGAACAACCCGCGCCGGCCCGCATCGTCGTCAGGTTCCACCAAATAACGATCCGAGTCGAAATCCCGTGGACCAAGCGGCGTCTGGTCGGTGTGCGCGCGTTGCAGCTCCGCGAGCCACGGGTCGTCGGGGTCGGCCACGTCGTCGGCCCACTCGGCCGCGTCGAGCGGCGCGGGCGCCACGACCGGGGGCGCGTTCTCCGATACGGGCGTGGGCGTGACCGGCGCCGCGGGCGCGGTCGCCGGCTCTTGCGTACGCGCCGGCGAAATTACCGGCGGTTCTTGCGAGGGCGATGCCTGCGGCGCACGCGCAGCGTCGAACTCGGGCGCCGGTGCCGAAAGAGCCGGCGCTGTCGGCTCGGGCAAAGGCTCAGGGTCGGCCGCGCTCAGCGCGGGCGCAACCGGCAGCTTGTCGTCACGTAGCGACGACAGACGTTCGAGCTGGCCCTCCAAAACACGGGTCAACACGGACCGAGTTTCTGCAGCGTGGCGCTGCAACTCCCCGACATCGGACTGCAGCGCGCGGCGCCGCTCCGTCAGGGCCTCAACGTCGTGGCGAAGCTGGCGTTGCGCCCGTTCGGCATTGAGCCGAACTTGCTCGTCGGCCTCCGCCTTCAAAACGGCCGCGCGATTCTCGGCCTCGGCGACGATCTTCGACGCGTGGTCGCGGGCCTCACGGCGCGCCTCGGACGCCGTGCGTTGCGCGAGCACCAGGATCTGCCGCGCCTCTTCGTCGTACGCCGGTTGCGCGGCCCCGCGGGCAACGGCCGGGCTCGGTGCCTGACTCACCGGTGCAGTAGGGGCAGGCGCCGGCGCGGGCGGCGCCGCGGCCTGCCGGG
>CAZWPY010000097.1:7722-11218 GCA_964635475.1 uncultured Acidimicrobiia bacterium | reverse complement strand
TCCGGAGGAAGTTGAGCGACGGCAAACCCAGCTCAACTGTCCGGAGGAAGTTGAGCGACGGCAAACCCAGCTCAACTGTCCGGAGGAAGTTGAGGTCCGGAGGAAGTTGAGCTGTCGACGAATTCGTAATTCCGTAGGTATGACAACATGGAGCCCCCTATGAAGGCTGGCATTCACCCCAATTACAACGAGGCATCGGTTCGCTGTTCGTGTGGCAACACGTTCACGACGCGATCGACCAAGTCTGAACTCCACATCGAACTGTGCAACGAGTGCCACCCGTTTTTTACGGGCAAGCAGAAGTTGGTTGACACGGGCGGTCGTGTCGAGCGGTTCCAGCGTCGTTACGGCGCGCGCAAGACCGCGAAAAAGGCTTAAGACCGTTCCTCCACGGACCCACCGTGCGGCACTGCCGTGTGGTGGTCACCGTGTCGGAGCGGTTGAATAACTCGTGTTATCGAGACTCGCTGACCTCGAGCGTGAGTACGACGCCGTCCTCGCGCGCCTCGCCGATCCGGCAACGCTCGCCGATCCTGCGCGGCTGCGCACGGAGTCGAAACGCCACCGCGAGCTGGAACCGATTGTGATGCGTTACCGCGAACACGTCGCGTGCAGCGCCGAGGCCGCCGAGGCACGTGATGCGCTGATGTCGAGCGAGGGTGAAGAGCGCGAAGTGTGGCGCGCCCTGGCTGAAGAATCCGAAGCGCGCCGCGAGCAACTTGAAGGCGAGTTGCGTGAGTTGTTGTTGCCGAAGGACCCCAACGACGACCGCGACGTGATCGTCGAGATCCGTGGAGCTGAAGGCGGCGAGGAGGCAAACCTGTTCGCTCGCGACCTGTTCGACATGTACCAACGTTTCGCGGCCCGACGCGGCTGGAAGCTCGAGGTGCTCGGCGCCGCGCCGTCGGACAAGGGCGGTTTCGACGAGGTCGCGTTTGCCGTGCGTGGTGAGGGCGTGTGGAGTCGGATGAAGCACGAAGGTGGGCCGCATCGGGTGCAGCGTGTGCCGGTGACCGAGTCGCAAGGGCGTGTCCATACCTCGTCGGCCACGGTCACGGTGTTGCCCGAAGCCGAAGAGGCCGACGTCACAATCGACCCAAACGACTTACGTGTCGACGTGTTCCGCTCGAGTGGTCCCGGTGGTCAGTCGGTGAACACCACCGACTCGGCGGTGCGCATCACACACATCCCGACGGGAATTGTCGTGTCGATGCAGGACGAAAAGAGCCAGTTGCAGAACCGGCAGCGGGCGCTGCAAGTTCTGCGTGCGCGCCTCCTGCGAGCTGAGCAGGAACGGCAAGAGGCCGAGTTCTCAGAACTGCGCCGCGGTCAAGTGGGTGGTGGCGGCCGATCGGAAAAGATTCGGACCTACAACTTCAAGGAAAATCGTGTGACCGACCATCGGATCGGACTCACCTTGTACAAACTCGACAGAGTTTTGGGCGAAGGCGAGCTCGACGAGGTCTCTGATGCACTTGTCGCTGCAGATCGTGCTGCGTTACTCGCTCGGCCTGAGGAGACACGCGCGTAACTCGCTCGGCACCAGGCCGCCGGTCGGGTTGGTGTACTAGGCCTTCCAGGCGGCGAGCAGCGCGAGTTCGCGCCATTTCCAGAAGCAGTCGGCGTCACGGAAGCCGGCAGCGTCGAGCCACGTCAGCTGGTCAGGTACTGGGGCAAGCCGGTTCGACGGGTCGTCGTGGAGCGGGTCGATGTTCATGACCTTCATCCACTGCACGTGTCCCTCGGGTGTTCGCGACTGCACGTGTTCGAGGTTGAGGAACGGGCGGCCGGGGCGGAGGAGCGCAGCAATCTCGTGAAACAAACTCTGTTTGCGGGAATCGTCCACGTGGTGGATGGCGAAGCTCGAGACGACCGCGTCGAACGGCTCCCACTGTGGTAGTGAGTCGTTGAGGTCGTGTTGCACGACCGACACGGCGGAATTCGTGGCGAAACGCTCGCGCGCACGTTCGAGCATGTGGGGTGCGAAATCGCACGCGACGACCTCGGCGTCGGGGTAGGCAGCGAGGATCAGCGCGCCAAGCCGGCCGTCTCCGGTACCGAGATCGAGCACACGCGCGGGCGCGGGTGTGAGTTCGAGCAGCTCCAGCACCACCCGCTCACCCTCAATACGGTGAGGGATCGAGTCGGCAATCGCGAGATAGCGAAATGCGTGCTCGGGGTCGGTCCATAGATTCGTCATCGGCGACAGTTTGGCGTGGGCGCCGTGGCCGGCCGTGCCATTTTCGAGTTGTGCCGCCTGTCGCGCCGACGACTGGCGGAGCCGCTTGGCGTTTCGTGCGACGCTGGGAGATGGACCTCGACGCCTCGAGCTGGCGTTCGTTGTTGGCCGAAGCCGAGCAGCGCGGGTGCGCTCGGCGCGATGCGCAACGCATCGCGTGCGCCGTGGCCGACCTGGCATGGGTCGAGCTTGTCCGCGAACTCGACTCGGCCGTGCCCGAGCTGCTCCAGCGCTCGTTTCGGTCGCGGGTGGCGCGCCGTGTCGCCGGCGAACCGCTGCAGTACGTGATTGGTGCGTGGGGCTTTCGCACACTCGAGCTGGCCGTGGATCGCCGTGCGTTGATCCCGCGCCCCGAGACGGAGGTAGTCGCCGACGTGGCGATCGGCGCCGCAGCCGCGGTAGCGCGCTCGGGCCGCGCGCCAGTGGTGGTCGATCTGGGGACCGGTACGGGCGCGATCGCGCTGGCGGTCGCAACCGAAGTGCCGACGGCAGAAGTGTGGGCCACGGATATTTCGGCTGGTGCGGTCGCGTTGGCAAGCGCCAACGTGGCAGGTTCGGGTCGCGACGTGGCGTCGCGAGTGCGGGTGGCGTTGGGCTCGTGGTGGTCGGCACTACCCGACGCCGTGCGCGGCGAGGTCGACGTCGTCGTGAGTAACCCGCCCTACGTTGAGCTCGGTGCGCCGCTTCCCGCTGAGGTTCGCGACTGGGAGCCGTCCGACGCGTTGTTCGCGGGCCCCGACGGGCTCGACGCCTTCCGGGCGATCTGCGCGGGCGTATCGGACTGGCTCGCTGCAGGTGCCAGTTTTGTGGTGGAGATCGGCGAGACCCAGGCCGAGGCAGTGTCGGAACTTCTTAGATCAGCAGGCCTTGTCGATGTTCACGTCGGAAACGACTTGGCGGGTCGCCCGCGTGTTGTGCACGGGCGCAGGCCGTGACGGCGACTGAGGGCGCCGCGGGCTTGCAGGCCGCCGCAGACGCGCTCGCCCATGGTCGAGTTGTCGCGATTCCGACAGACACGGTGTACGGACTCGCCGTCAACCCATTGGTCGACGGGGCTGTCGACGCGTTGTTTGCGCTGAAAGGTCGCCCACGATCTGCGGCCATTCCGGTGCTCGTCGCCGACGTCGAGCAGGCTCGTCTGGTTGGCGACATGACTCGCGTCGAGGCCGTTGTAGCGGCGTTGTGGCCGGGAGCGCTCACGCTCGTGGTGCCGCGGCAACCGCGTTGGCGTGAGGTCGACCTGGGCGAACCCGGCGA
>CAZWPY010000097.1:2582-7622 GCA_964635475.1 uncultured Acidimicrobiia bacterium | reverse complement strand
GCAGCGACGGGCACGGTCGCCCTGCGCTGCCCGGCCCATCGGCTCGCGCGCGAGTTGTGCGAGTTGGTCGGCCCGCTCGCGGTGACGTCGGCGAATCGCCACGGCGAACCAGCGCCGTGGACTGCGGCAGCCGTCGACGTGGCGGGGGTGGAGCTGGTGCTCGATGGCGGGCCGGGCGCCGGCAGTGCGTCGAGCATCGTCGACGTTGCTGGGCTGATTCCCCGCGAGCTGCGGCCCGGACCGGTCTCGTTCGCCGCTGTTGTCGCGCTGCTGCGCTGAGCCGTGCTCGCACGGCGTGCCGGCCCCCCGTGGCCCGCGGGCGCCGACGGCGCTGAGACGTGGGATTCGGGGAGAATGGGCCGATGTCAGTTCGTTGCCTCATCATCGACGCGTTCACTGATGAAGTCTTTGGCGGCAACCCCGCCGGCGTGGTCGTGCTCGGCGCGCCCGCGCCTGAATCGTGGATGCAAAAGGTTGCCGCCGAGCTGCGACATTCCGAGTCGGCGTTTTTGTGGCCCGAGGCCGACAACGATACGTGGCGGCTGCGATGGTTTACCCCCACGACCGAGATCAAGCTGTGCGGTCACGGGACGGTGGCGGCCACGTGGGCCCTGCGGGAATTGAGTATGTGTCGCGAGGGTGAAGACGTTGGTTTCGAGACGCTGTCCGGACGTCTGTTTGCTCGCGCGACCGCGACAGGCGCACAGATCGATCTGCCGACACGGCCGGTGGTTCCCGCAGAGGTTCCTCGTGAGGAGATCGAGCGAGCTATCGGCCACGCACGATTTGTCGGTGTCGGCCGGATCGAGGGGGGTGAGTCCGATTGGCTGGCGCGGTGTGAGTCCGCTGCCGAAGTCGCGTCGCTCGTGGTCGACTCGAACGCGCTGGCGCCGTTAGGTCGGCGTGGGCTTGTGGTGACTGCGCCGGGCGAGCCGGCCTCAGGGGTCGACTTTGTCTCCCGCTTTTTCGCACCGGGGTTGGGTATTGCCGAGGATCCCGTGACCGGGGCAACACACTGCGGGCTCGGACCGTATTGGGCTGCCGAGCTGGGCACGAGCAACCTCGTTGCGCGACAGCTCTCGGCTCGGGGCGGCCGACTTGACCTAGAGGTGAAAACCGACCGCGTGGTGATTGGCGGTTCTGCGGTGACCGTGCTTCGCGGCGAGCTGGCCGCCCCGTTTGCCGACGGCTAGGTGGGCGTCAGCTCAACGCGAGCTCACGATTGCCGTCGATCGTCCGCACGCTGATCGCCGACCCGATGAACGCGTCGTCGACTGCGAGGCCAGCTAGATCCTTGGCCGGCGACGTCGCCAGCGTTCGTGTTCCCTGCGGGGTATCGAGTAGGGCGATGGTCGAGGTCGGTTCGCCGTCTCGGTCGAACACGACGGTGTTGGTGACGACGTGCGCGGGCCCGAGGTAGTCGGGGTCGACGTGAAGTGGTTGCGACTCGTGATCGACAGCCGTTTGCGCTGAGCCGTGCGTAAACGGTTGGTCCGAGGGGCGGTTCGAGAGGTAGCCGACGCTGTGTTTGGTGGCGTACCAACCCAGACCCGTTGCCAGCGCCGTCGTTCCCGACGGCGCGTCGCGAAGCAGCTCGATGAGGCGCGCGAGTGAATGGGTGACGTAGTTGTTGCCCGGCCCGCCGGCGAAGGTCAACCCGCCGGTAACCGTGAGCCCGCGGGGGTCGTCGAGCTGCAGGCTGAGCGCGCTCGCGGCCAGCTCAACGGCCACGGGGAAACACGAGTAGATGTCAATGTAGGTGGCGTCGTCGGCAGAGGTGCGAGCGAGTTGTGTGGCCAAGCTTGCTGCGGCGCGGATCGCCGGCGAGACGTGAAGGTGTGGACGTGTCGAAACAATCCAGTGGTCGTTCGCGTTGGCGACCGCCAGGGGATAGACACGCCGATGCGCGGCGATTCCCATCTTGTCGGCCCATTCGGTCGAACAGATGATCAGCGCAGCACCCTGATCGACGCCCATGTTGGCATTGAGCCATTTCGTGTAGGGGAACGCGGTCGGCCGGTTGTCGGCGCTTTGCCGAGCGAGGAAGTCGGGGTCTTTGAAGCCCGGTGACCACGCCGCGGGATTCGACGCGCCGACATCGCTGAAGCGGCTCCACAGCGCGGCAATGACCCGTTGGTGCTCGGTGATCGTCCGCCCGCTGTGGTGGCGGACTGCGTTTTCCAACAGCGGGTACATCGACGCAGGCGGGATCAGGCCACACGACGCTTCGAGCGCGGACGCCCCCAGCGTGTCGTCGCCGAGGCGACGGTCTGGCTCGTTGGGCGTTACTTCGGTGGGCCATTCCCGTCGGAGGTCGGCTTTCCTCAGCGCGCGTGTGGTCGCGAATGCTTCGGCGCCGACGATTGCGGCCGCATCGAGATCGCCGTTTTGGATTTCGTGAGCCAGTAGGCCGAGCAACTGCAGCGGCGTGTTGCCGCCGACACCACATTGCAGAGTTGTTGCTGACGTAGCTCCGACTCGGTCGGCGACGAGTCGCGCCGCATTTTGATACCGCTGGCTCATTGACGAAATCGACCCGACAAGCTGAATGGCGGCCGCCGCTGCGGTGATGCCCGTGTCGGCAGCGGCGAGTTCGAGGCTGTCGGCCATCAGGTCGATCACACCCTTGCCGGCGGTGGGATCTGCCGAACGCTGCGTGATCTGGCCCACTCCGACGATGACAGGCCTGCGCGAATCCATACGCATCGAGGCTAATGGCGCCCACGCGATGGCCCGCCAGAGCCTGCTGAGCGGTCACGACCCTGAGCAGCGCGGAACGGCGCGATCTGCGGGCCGTGTGCCGGTTGTGGATTCAGCTGGCTCTAAATGTCGACAGCTGGAAAACCGCCGGTTGGTTGGCGGGGGGGATCGAGTAGCCAGCGGCGAGCAGCTCGGGAGTGAAGATCGCGCCCTGGTCGAAGACCCACCGTTCGGTGCCGACGCGTGTGGTGAGGCGCCGTCCATCGAAGCTCAGACGAAGAACCCGACCGATCAACGTGTTTCGAGTCCGGATGCTCCACGCGTCGTTGCGAGGGCAGGTAACGACGGCATCGAACACGACTCGCAGAGTTGGCGTCTGGGTCCACGTACCCGACGCGCTGAGGCACCTGTCGGAGAAGAAGGCCCGACCGTCGGCTGCGAGGAAGATGTTGGTGCTCCGGGTTGGCAACTGTGTGTTCGTGGTTGTGAACACGCGTTCCACATGCCAGCCCCAGGAATTGGGCGGCGGGACCATCGACGAGGTCTGCGCGTGCGCGGTGCCCACCAGCCCAGCGGCCGTGGGCGACAACGTGACGGCGGTCGCGGCCAGGCAGAGCAACAGTGTGCGGGAGCGCCGGTGCACGGCTGTCACATTAGGTCATTCGGCCTAGTCACGACCCGACAAGTAGGCCGAAAGGCCTAAGCGCGACCGACGCCGTGGAAGGGGCAGTAGGTCGATCGGCCCACCGAGGTCACCGCCGTGCGTCGTGCAGCCAGGTCGAATGACCTAAGGAGGGACCGCCTACAGTCGTCGTGTGCGAGTGGCTTTGGCGAGTGACCACGCGGGTTTTCAACTGAAGGACGAGTTCTCGGCTGCGTTAGCGCGAATGGGACACGTCGTGCTCGACCTCGGGACCGATTCGGCGGCCGTGTCGGTCGACTATCCGGATTTTGGCGTCGCGGTCGCGCGTGCGGTGGTCGACGGCAAAGCCGACCTGGGCGTGGCGGTGTGTGGGTCGGGTAATGGGATCGCGATTGCGGCCAACAAGGTCGCAGGTGCCCGCGCCGCGGTCGTCCACGACGTCACATCGGCTCGTTTGGCGCGAGAGCACAACGACGCGAACGTGATGGCAATTGGGGCTCGTTTCATCGGCGGGCAAACCGCGCTCGACGCGTTGCGGGCATTTCTCGTCGCGGGTTTCGAAGGTGGGCGTCATGTTGCACGTGTCGCCAAGTTGGATGCTGCAGCGAGCGTGGGCAAGGGAGATGCGTGATGGCGAACGACAGTCGAGTTCGAGTGGCACTGGATGCGATGGGCGGCGACTTCGCGCCCGAGCAGGTGGTGGCAGGCGCCCGTCTCGCCCGCGACGAGCTCGACATCGAAGTGGTGCTGGTCGGTCGGCCCGATGCGCTCGTCGGGGCCGAAGACTTCGAGACGATGTCGGCGTCTGAGGTCGTTGAAATGGCCGATGAGAATGCCGCGCAGTCGGTGCGGCGTTTGAAGGACGCGAGCGTTGTTCGTGGCGCGGAGGCGGTGCGCGACGGCAGGGCGGCTGCGCTGGTGAGCGCGGGCAACACCGGTGGCGCGATGGCGGCAGCGCTGCTGCGGATGGGTCGGATCAAAGGCGTCGTTCGGCCCGCGATTGCGACCCCAATACCCGTGCCGGGATCGACGCCGACGGTGCTGCTCGACGCCGGCGCGAATGCCGAGTGTCTGCCGGCCTACCTTGCGCAATTCGCGCGGATGGGTTCGGTGTTCGCGGCGCAGCGTTATGGGATCGCCGAGCCGCGGGTGGGGTTGCTGGCTAACGGTGAGGAAAAATCGAAGGGAACTCCGCTGGTAAGGGAGGCCCACGAACTGTTGGCCGAGCTTGCGGGAATCAACTTTGTGGGCAATGTCGAGGGTCGCGACATCATGACCACCGATGTCGACGTCGTCGTAACCGATGGTTTTACCGGCAACGTCGCCCTAAAGACGCTCGAGGGCGCGTTGCGCGCCTTGGTCAGATCGGTGTTTGGCGCCCTGGGCTCCCTGCCCGCCGACCAGTCGGAGGCGGCGATCGGCGCGCTGCTGCCGCTGGCGGGCGAGCTGGATCCCGACGGGATCGGCGGAGCGCTGCTGTTGGGTGTCGACGGCGTATGCGTGATCAGCCACGGCTCGTCGAACGCTCGTGCCATCAAAAGCGCCTTGGCCGTGGCCCGCGACATGGTTGCGGGCGACTTGGTCGGCCATCTTCGAGCCGCGATGGCCGAGCCGGGCGACGCCGTTTCCTGAGCCGCTCGGGCCACCTTGTGTGGGGCTGCCGCTGGCTACGCCTGTAGCCGGATCGTCACACGTCG
>CAZWPY010000097.1:0-2482 GCA_964635475.1 uncultured Acidimicrobiia bacterium | reverse complement strand
TGGCGACGTTGCTAGCCCTGTCGCCGTTGGCGACGTTCGTGCGTAGGTGGTCACCGTCTCGCCGACGAAGATGGGTCGCAAGAACCGCGCAGTGAACCCGATGGGCGACGGCTCGGAGTGCGCAACGCGTTCGCTGAGGGCGAGACCCACGGCGAGCAGACCGGGAACGACCGTGTCGTGGGTTGCTGATGCGTGAACCGCCGACGGGTCGTGGGCTGCGGCGCAATAGCTCGCGACGAGCTCGGCACTCAACGTCCACGTGCCATGGCGGAGGCGCTCGTTGTCCATTGGCCCGGCCTTGTCAAGGTCGTGCGCGAGTGGCGCCGTGGCCACCGGATTACGTCGTGGCCGGTTGGGAAATGCCACGAGCACGGCCTGCTCAGTGGTGATGTCGGCGCCCGCCGAGTCACGCCACACAATCGATGCTGCGGCGCTGGCGTTGTCGACCGCGTGGTCGATGTCGACAAGTCGAGCGCCCGCCGGCGGCGCAGATGACCACGGTGCTGCTGGTGACCTGGTGATGGTGTATCGAGCCAACACCCACCATGGCGGCGGGTTGGCGGTGAGCTGGCTGGGGATGCCGGCAGAGAGTCGCTCGCTGTGTGTCGAAGTCGGCGCCCACAGCACCGGCCCGAGTGCTGCAATCACGAGGGCGACGGTGGACTCCTCGACGTTGGGCCGCTCGTGGCGCGTCACTGCTGCGAAGGCGGTGGTCCTATGACGAGCGCGGCGTTGTGGCCGCCGAGCCCGAGTGACATCGACAAGACGTTTCCTGGCGTCCAACGACGCGGCGAACCAACGACCACGTCGAGTCCGAGTGCGGGATCGGGCTCGGTGCAACCGGCCGTCGGCGGGATCAAACCGTGCTGAATGGTGAGCGCCACTGCGATGGTTTGGATAGCGCCGGCGCCGCCGCCTGAGTGACCGACCACACCCTTGATCCCTGTGGTGAGCGGTGGCGCATGCGGCGAGACCGCCCGAAAGGCAGCCGCTTCGGCGATGTCATTGAGTTCCGTCGCTGTCCCATGCGCGTGGAAGTGGGTGATCGACGTGGTGGCCACGCCGGCGTTCGCGAGCGCTTGGTTGATACAGCGGATCGCGCCTTCACCCTCGGGCGCCGTCAGGCCACTGGCATCGGCGCCACCCGCGTACCCGAGGATCTCGCCGTAGATGTGTGCTCCGCGGGCACGTGCGACGTCGAGACTCTCAAGCACGACGATGCCGGCGCCTTCGGCAGCGAGAAAGCCATCACGATGGGTGTCGAACGGCCGCATTCGGCCGGACTTTGAGATGACACCCAAGCGGCGCAGGCCGTGGGCGATGATCTCGGTGCGGCCGCCGTCGCCGCCACCGGCCAAGACTCGGTCGGCGTAGCCGTGATTCACGAGGCGAGCGGCGCTGCCGATCGCCGACGCGCCGGTGGCACAAGCCGACGAAACGTTCTCGGATTGGCCTGTCCAGCCGAATCGCCGAGAGATGGCCGATGCGGGGGCGTTGGGCATGCCGAGCGAGATCACCAAGGGGTGCACGTGTTGCGGGCCGCGTGTGTGAAGTTTGAGCGCTTGGGTCTCGATGATCTCGGGCGACCCGTATCCCGAACCGACGATGACCGCAGCTCGTTCGCTCGCCACGTCGGTGGGCGGCCCCTCGGGAAGGCCCGCGTCGCGTAACGCTTGTACGGCAGCTGCGACCGAGAGCCGGGCGAAGTGGGCGGTGCGGCGAATGTCGGTCTGGTCGAAGAAGTCGCGTTCGGGGAAACCGTCGAGGAACGGCGGGACGGCGCCGTCGCCACCCGCGAGTAGTCGTTCCCACACCGTGTCCAGGTCCCAACCGGCCGCGCACACAACTCCCAGCCCAGTGATGACTACACGGGTCTGGCCTCTCATGTTCCCCACCCTCTCACGCGGCGCGCATCCATACGGTCAGCGGCCCATCGCATAACCACCGTCGATCATGACGGTGGCGCCGTTGATATAGCTAGCTCTGGGGTCGAGCAATGCGATGAGGGGGCGAGCGACCTCTTCGGGTTCGGCCCAGCGAGCGCGTGGGATCTCAGCGATTCGTTCAGCGCGCCACACGGCCGAACCCCGGCTGAGCATCGCGGTGTCGGTGAAACCCGGCGCCACGAGGTTGACCGTAATGCCGACCGGGCCGAGTTCACGCGCCGCAGTACGCACCACAGCCTCAAGCGCCGCTTTGCTCGCGGCGTACCGACCGTTGCCGGCGCTGACGCGATAGGCCCCGACGGAGCCAACGACCACGATCCGGCCGTGGCCCTGGGGGGTCATCAACCGGATCGCCGCGGGCGCGAGGCCGACCAGCGGGCCCACGTTGATTCTGAGAGCGTCGAGCGTCTTGGCGGCCGTGATGCGGGGCGTCTTGTCAACGAAGAGTGTCCCCGCGCAGAGGACCAAAGCATCGAGTCGATTGGTGCTCGTCGTGAGGAATTCGCTGGCCGCAGTGATCCCGACCTCAGTGCTCA
>CAZWPY010000096.1:0-11254 GCA_964635475.1 uncultured Acidimicrobiia bacterium | reverse complement strand
GAGTACAAACGACTGAGTCAAGACACGAGCAAACCGGGCGAGACGGGTCAGCGCGATCACCATCGCGACGCTGGCCGCCGCTGCAGCGAGTTTCGACTCAGGTCGCGCCGAACTGTTCGCGGCGGTCACCTGTGGTGCGGTCGGTGTCTCGGTCGGGCCAGTCTCGGTCCTGCCGGCTTTCGCAGGCCGGCGCCGACTCACGCCGAACCCACCCGTCGATGTTCAGCTGAACCACTGACTCCATAGAACCCACGGGACTCAGTGAACTCAGTGTCTGTGGTGGCGCCGGGCCCAGATGCGCCAGGCCCAGATGCGCCAGGCCCAGATGCGCCGGGCCCAGATGCGCCGGGCCCAGATGCGCCAGGCCCAGATGCGCCAGGCCCGGCCGGGGCGGGCCCAGGTGCCCCGGTTCCACCGAGCGCGCCGTGTTTACGTGCCCAGCGGATCCACCACGCGGCGATGAGTGCGGCGAGCCCCAGGTATGCGAGTACGCCGCCGCCGGCAGTTCCAGTCGGGTGGACCGTGAAACGAGTCGCCCCAAGTTCGAGGCCGCCCACTGGGGAAAGGAGCCGGACAGGTAAGGAAAACGACCCGCTTCCTCGGCTGCGGATGGGGATCGTGAGCGTGGTCGTCCCGGGTTCGAGCACAAATCGCAGTGGATCGCCACCTCGAATGGTCACTTTGGTCGAGGCGACACCGACACGTACCTGTATCGGATGGTCTGAGGAATTGCGAACGGTGAGGGGGAGCTCGCCGTCGCGGGCGGTAAGGCGGATCGTGCGCGGACCTGGGAGCTCCAAGACATCCGACGTTAAGGAGGCAACATCTCGTTGTAGCCCTTGCGTTGCCTGCAATCGCTGCTGCGCGCCAGTGATGTCGGCGGAAATGGTTGCGAAGTACGCCGAGTCGAGCTGTCCACGGGCAGTGCCGCCGCGGGTGAGGGTAGAGCGGGCGGCCTCGACGTCCTTTGTTGCCGACTCGACCAAGGTGAGCCCGGCCTCGCCACGGCGATCCCGAAATCCGTCGAGCCCGCCCGTGACCGGAGCTGTTGCACCTATCGCCGTGGGGAGATCGACGGTTTGGATCCACGGATGGTTTGCCAGGGCCTTTTGCAGAGCGGTGAAACCCCGTGCTGAGACCACAGTGTGCCGGCTGGGGACCAAAGCCAGGCTTCGTGTTCGGCTGGGTGTCTCTTCCCACAGCACGGCGAGTTCGGCGGCGACGAGGTTTGCCGCGAGAACGCTGTCGTTTAGCTGGAAGCGACTAGCGAGTGTTTCGTCGGCCAGCAGCGCGGGCACCGACTGAGGATCCTCGGCGTTGGGGTCGCCCACGTCGCCGAGCTCGACGGGTTGCGCGGCGCTGAACTGGTCGGTCGGATCCGACAACAGTTCGCTTGAGACCAGGAAACGAATGTTGTCGTTCAGTTTCAGACCCCGCACGACGGCGACGCCGGCCGCGTCGAGTTCTCCTCCGGCCTCGTTGGCCTCTGCGAGCCAGGTATCGGTTTGCGGCTCGACCGCCAATAGGTTCTCGACGACTTCGCGGCCCAAGGTCCAGGCCTCTGTGAGTACATCAACGAGGCCAGCGCGACCGAGCGCCCCAGGGTCTGCAGGCACGTAGGGCCGCAGCAATGTCGGGTGGTCCTGTGCCGCGTCACGAAGCAAAGAAAGAGCAGTACGAGCGTCGGTGGAGTCGGCGTTTTCCAGGCGTTGCAACGTGTCTGGTGTTGGCGCCAACGCGAAGGGGACCGTTGGTGTCGCCGAGTTGAGTGCCGTGCCCAGCTCGATCAAACGGCGCACGTCGTCGGATTTCACGCCTGTGGTTGTGGTGGGCACGTGAATGGGGACGACCACGGCGACCGAGAGCGCCGGGAACGTGGTGGTCGGGTTGGCCACGGTCACGAACGTCAGCAGCGATGCTGAGCGTTGCGGCCAAGCGATCGACACCGTGAGCGGGTAGACGCCGACTTCGGTGAGGCCGAGCGGCGACACGGGCAATTCGCCAGTCAAGATGTTGTTGTCGAGGGTGAGCTGGCTGGCGTTGAGGGCGGCGGAGCCTCTCACCGCACGATCGGGGTCGACGCCGAGCGCCACCTGTGCGGCAAAGTCGCTGCGGTTGTGGATTCTGTCGCCCACACGCAGGGTCAACGTCGGTTTGCCCGTAGGAGCCTCCGCCGGCAGCTCGACGCTGATGCTGAACGTGCCGTTCGGCGTAACCCACGACGATTGATCGGCGAGAACGAGTTGGTCGTCGGCGCCGTCGATAGATACGGGTGTCGAAGTTGAACGTTGCTCAGCATGAGCGTCAACACGGCCAAGGTGGATGACAGCGACGCCTGATAGCACAACCGCGCTCGTCAACCCGAGCAACGACGCGATTCGCGTACGGCTGGCACGTCGCCAGCGACACGGGCGCTTCGTCGCGGGCATCGTCGTGCACTCTATGAGGCCCGTGGGTGGTCTCCGGGTCGATGGGGTCGCCGTCGGCGACGCAACAAAACAACCGTCTCACCGCCGGGCTGCCAACGTTTCACTATTACCCTTACGGAGTGATCCCCCCTCACGTTGAGCCGGTCTTACGCGCCCTCGCTCCGCTTACTCAGGCGTTTCACGACGCGGGGTTTCAGCTGTATTTGGTGGGGGGATCGGTCCGTGACGCGTTGTTGCGACGAGACCTCAGCGGGGCCGACGTGGATCTCACGACCAACGCCCGACCCGACGACATTGAACGGGTCCTGAAGCCGTTCGCCGATTCGGTGTGGGACCAGGGCCGCCGATTCGGGACCATCGGCGCGCGTATGGGTCCGTGGACCGTGGAGATCACGACGTTTCGTTCCGACAGTTACGTCGATCACAGTCGAAAGCCGGAAGTGGACTTCGGCGACGACATCGAGACCGACCTTTCGCGGCGTGATTTCACCATCAACGCGATGGCCTTGGATCTGTCGGAACTTCGTCTCGTTGATCCCTTTGGCGGACTCGACGACCTGCTCGCGAAACGCCTCCGTACTCCGAGCGGCCCGGAAGTCTCCTTTTCTGACGATCCGCTGCGCATGTTGCGCGCGGCGCGATTTGTTGCCGGCCTCGACCTCGTTCCCGAGGGCGAACTCGTGCGTGCGGCGAAAGCATTGGCGCCGCGTCTGGAGATTGTGTCGGCCGAACGCATTCGAGACGAGCTCGACAAATTGATGGTCGTCGAGCGGCCCTCACCGGGCTTGTGGTTTCTTGTCGAGACCGGCCTTGCCGATCAGTTCCTCCCCGAGTTACCCGCGTTGCGTTTGGAGCAGGACCCGATCCACCGGCACAAGGACGTACTGGCGCACACCATCGCCGTGGTCGATAAGACCCGCCCGCAACTCGTGGTGCGCCTCGCGGCGCTGTTCCATGACGTCGGCAAGCCGGCGACTCGCTCGTACGTGCGACGCGCGGTGACGTTCCATCATCACGACGTCGTCGGCGCGCGTATGACTCGTGAACGCATGCGCGAGTTGCGGTATCCGACGGAGATGGTCAGCGACGTCACATCGCTGGTGGAGTTGCACTTGCGTTTTCATACGTACCGCCTCGGCTGGACCGACTCGGCCGTGCGCCGTTACGTGCGCGATGCGGGCCCGCTGCTCAGTGAGCTCAACGAGTTGACCCGCTGCGACTGCACTACACGTAACCCGCGTAAGGCGCGAGAGCTCGCGCAGCGTATGGATCAACTCGAGCAACGCATTGGCGAACTGCAAGCGCAAGAGCAACTCGATGCGATGCGCCCCGAACTCGATGGTCGTTTCGTGATGGAGCACCTCGGTATCGGCCCCGGCCGCGTGGTGGGCGACGCGCTCAAGTTCCTGCTCGCTGTTCGACTCGATGAGGGACTGTTGGGCGAAGCCGAGGCAATCCGCCGACTCGACACGTGGTGGGCCGAGCAAAAGCAGTCGTGATGGCCAGGCCTGTGCTGCACAGGTCGGGCGCCGCCGGCGATGCCTCTAGCGACGCGAACAGCGGCGGGCGGACTGGGTCACCCCGGCCGGACCTCGCGGTTGTCAAACTTGGGCCATGAGCACTTCGCCCGACGTGTGGGATCGGTTGGCCGCGTTAGTCAACCTCGACGAACTTGCTCGCAGTTCCACGGTGTCCTACGGGCCCGATATCCCGACCGAAGGCGAACTGCGGCTCTTGGGTGAGCTGCGCGGGCGCCGGGTGGTGGAGCTGGGCTGCGGGTCGGGCGAGATCACGGTGCAGATGGCCAAGAGCGGGGCGACCTGTATCGGTGTCGACTTTTCCGCCGGGCAACTCGCCAATGCGCGCAAGTTGGCCGAGCGCGAGGAGGTTCGCCTCGAGCTGCGAGAGTCCGACGTTGCCGATCTGGTGTTCCTCGGAGCTGAGTCGGTCGATCTCGTGGTGGCCGCGAACACGTTTGCCTACGTCGCCGACGTCGGCCGCGCCTTACGCCAAGTGCACCGGGTACTCAAGCCCCGGGCCGCATTCGTCTTGACCGTGCCGCATCCGTTTACCTACGCCGTGAGCGAGGAGCATGGTCGAGTCGAGGTCACTAAGCGGCTGTGGGACTCCGACGGCGTGGAGTTGTCGGTCGGCGGAGAGCGGCTGACTCGTTACCCACATTCGATTTCCGGTCTGATCGTGCAGCTACAACGAGCCAACTTTGGAGTCGATCAAGTCCTTGAGGTCCCCGCTTTGCAGGACTCACGCCGCTCGGCGTGGTGGAACCCCGTATGGGACAAGGTCCCGGCGTTGTTGGCGATTCGATCCCGCAAGGAAGTGTGATCCCTCGATCGCGAGGATTGCCGGCAGCGGCGACGCCGTTAGAGCGGCGATCCAGGTAGCCTTTCGGGCTTCATGAGTGTGCGCTCGCTTCTCGAGGGAGCGCCGCCAGTTGTCGGGCGCGTGGACTACCGCCTGGCGCGTGAGGCGGTACTCGCAGACCTTCGGCGCGGCCGGTTGGTACGTCGCGACGTCTGTGATGCCCATCCGGAGTTGCTCCGCGCCGCGAACAATGTCGGAACGCACACGACACGGGAATGCCCCGTGTGCGCGGAGGCCAACGTCGTTCTCGTGCAGTACGCGTTTGGTCATCGCCTTCCGCCCTCAGGGCGCTGCGTTGCCTCTGCGGCTGAGTTGCACAAGCTGTCGCGAACGGCCACTGCCGGCGTCGACTGTTATGTGGTCGAAGTCTGTTGCGAGTGCGGCTGGAATCACCTCACGGGTGCGTTTCACATGGCGCGGAGCAAATGAGCACCGACGGCACTAGCCGCGAGAGTGGCGCGCGGTCGGGTAAACCGCGACGCCGGCGATCGGCGTCAGCGGGCGGCGCACGCCGCGCGCAGCAGTCCACGACCGCGGCGCGGTCGAGCGAGACGCGGCCGAGCGAGACGCCGGGACCCGTCACGACATCTGCCGACATGACCGCACGGCGTGCGTCTGCGGTGGCTCGTCGAGCAGGTAAAGGCAGGCGCAGTTGGCTGTGGCGCCACCGTACGCCGATCTACTTGAGTTTCCTCGGGCTCTTCAGCGTCGTGGTGGGAGCGCTCTACATGTACGTCGAGGGCGAGTTGCCGGCGCGAGCGGAGCCGGAACAGACCACGACGATTTACGACCGCCACGGCGTTCCGCTCATGGTGATTCACGGCGACGAAAACCGCCAGGTTGTTGAGTACTCCGAGATTCCCGAGATCACCCGCAAGGCGGTTTTGGCCGCCGAGGACCGCAACTTCGAGCAACACGGTGGGCTTGACCCGCTCGGCCTCGTGCGAGCTGTCGTATCGGACTTACGTCACCGCGGCGCCGTCCAAGGTGGCTCGACGATCACCCAGCAGCTGGTCAAGGTTTCCTACGTAGGTGACGAAAAGACGTTGTGGCGTAAGGCGCGTGAAGCGTTGTTGGCCATGAAGGTCGAACACCAGTTGTCGAAACCTGAGATCCTGCGCCGCTATCTCAACGAGATCTACTTCGGTCGTAACGCATATGGGATTCAGGCGGCCGCGCGCGCGTACTTCGGGGTCGATGCGCGCGAGTTGGACTTGGCCCAGTCGGCCTATATCGCCGGGGTGATTCGCAGCCCCGACCTCGGCGAGGTCGATCGGCAAGCCGAGGCCAAGGTCCGCCAGGAGCAGGTACTCGACTCGATGGTGCGGGCCGGATTTGTCACACGTCAGTCAGCCGATGCCGCGGCCGCGCAACCGCTCAAGCTCGCGCCCCGCGATCAGATTCGCGACTCGTTCTCGCCCCAAGCCCGCGACGCCCATGCCGAGTACTTCGCTCAGTACGTAAAGACGCAGTTGGACAAGGAACTCGGTGCGTCGGGGCTACGTCCGATCGCCACGGGCGGCTACCAGGTGTACACAACGCTCGACCTCGACCTGCAAAAGCAGGCGTACGCGGCTGCGTTTGCTGAGCTCGACAGTGCGAAGGACCCCGAGGTTTCACTAGTGCACCTCGACTCCGAAGCCCGAGTGCGAGCGATGGTTGGCGGGCGTGACTTTGCCACCCAACAGCTCAACATGGCCGATCGGCCGCGCCCGCCGGGTTCGACGTTTAAGCCATTCCTGCTGACTGCGCTGATCCGCGACGGCTATTCCGCGTCGAGCACGCTGCCGGCGCCCTCACGCATTCGAATCTTTGGTGCGGGTGACTCAAAAGATCCCGACTGGGAGGTCGGCAACCACAACAACGCGTCGTGGTCGTCGTTGAGCCTGATCGACGCCACCGTGCGTTCCTCGAATACCTCGTACGCGTTGGCCACGATTGGTCGGTCGCAAGAACTGTGGGATGTGGCGGCTGAACTAGGTATTTCCTCCGATCCAAAGACCGGCATCGGACCCCGCAAGGAGGCGCCGAACTCGTTGGTGTTGGGCACCAAGGAGGTGCGAGCCATCGAGATGGCCGCGGCCTATCTCACGTTTAGCCAGCGGGGGATCTACCAGCCGCCGCAGGTCATCGAACGCATCGTCGACTCCACCGGGGCCGAGGTGCCACGAACGGTGCCGGAGCCAAAGCGAGTGCTCGACGAAAACGTCGCCGACACGGTGAATGAGATCCTGCGCCAGGTCGCGGCCCGCGGCACGGGCACGACGGCCGACTTCGGAAACCGCATCGTCGCTGGCAAGACGGGCACCTCAGAGGACTACCGAGATGCGTGGTTTGTGGGCTACACACGCCACTCGGTGACCGCGGTGTGGACCGGGTACATCCACGCCGACGAGCCCGTGCTCGATGAGGACGGCAACCCCACCTTCAACGACGACGGCACGCCAGCGATGATGATCCCGACGATGGAGAACGTGCGCGGCGTCAAGGTCACGGGGGGGACTTTCCCGGCCGCTGCGTGGCAACGTTTCATGAAGCCACTCAGTCTCGCCGACCCCGATTTGCCGCAGTTCCCGGTGGTGTCGGACTACCCCGGCAAGAAGCTGGTGCTCGACGTCAAATATGACGTCATCGACAAGGATGGCAACGAGATCGTGCCGGCCGCGAAGGCGCCGAAGGCATCGACGACTACGAAGGCCAAGCCGGCTGCGGACTCCAGCGCCGTGGCGACGGTGTCGGAATCCGTGGTGACCGAATCTGTGCCGACCACCTCGTTGGCAGTTGTGATCATCGAGCCGACGACTGCGGTCGAACCGGCGCCGGCGACCTCGGTAGCTGTCGACCCGCTTGCGGTCCCGCAGTAGGGCCTGTGCGCGATTCCAGCGACGCGCTTGCTGCGTTGCTCGGTTGACCCGCTGCTCTCGGCGGCTCTGAAGGGCCTATCTGCGCTAACGACGTGTGAGTCGTTTGGTGTCGCTGAGCAAGGCGTTCACGGCGGTCTCGAGCTCGCTGGCAAAGATGAGCTGGGCTGCTTCGCCAGCAACGGGCCGCAACGCGGCGATGAGTTCGGCCGTCTTGGTCCCAGCACCGAGCCCGTCGGCCAATTCATCGAGGAAGAGTTCGACGAGTTGTTCAGCGGCGCGGCGCAGTTGTGTTTGCAGGATCAGCCCGGCGCGGCTGACGGCGTCGGCGTGCACCCCGCGGGCAATGAGGTCGAGGGTGATGTCGAGCAGCCGCGAGTCGCGTACGAACCAGGAGCTTCCCTGACGAACTATGAGCTGGCTGTGTTCGAGGTCGGCCCGAGTACCTTTCGGATGGCGTTGCAACATGGCTGTCAACTCGTCGTCGGACACGAGGCGGCCCGGGCTCGTCCCCCAGCCTCCGCGTAGGGATGCGTCGAGTCCGAGCCATTGCGCGACGTTGGCCTCCGCGTTGTGGCGTCCGAGCAAGTCGCGAATGGCGGGCAGTTTCAAGCCGCGATCGCTGAGTTCGCCGATGAGTCGTAAGCGTTCGACGGCGGCTTCGGGGTATCGGGCGATGCGTGCGTCGTGTTTGTCTCGTTCGGGCCGGGGAAGCAACTTTTCGGCCTGGTAATAACGAATTGTGCGAACTGACACCCCGCTGCGCTGGGCTAGGTCTTCCAGCGACAGGGAAATCTCGCGAGACTCCGGTGATGAATCCAGTGAGTTCTCGTGTGCGCCGTCGTTGTGCGGCGGCGAAAGCGATGGCGGATTCGGTGGCGAACTCGGCGCCAGACTCGGCGCCAGACTCGGCGCGGGGCGTGACTTTGCCGGCATGGCCGCAGCTTACTCTTGACAGTAACCACTGGCACTGACAGTATTTACTGTCATGAACTCCTTGGATCTTCTCGACAAGGTCGTGAGTGGTGCGACGTGGCCTGTCCCAACGCGTGAGTGGGCATCCACGGCGCGGGAGTGGGTCGGCCTCACTCGTTCGCGTCGCCGCGGGGTGGTGAGCGACATCCAGACCGTGGTACCCGGCGTCGTTGAGGTGAAGGTGAAGGTCGGGCGCGGATGGCCGGGCCACCATGCGGGGCAGTTCGTCAATCTCAGTGTGGAGATCGACGGCGTGTTGCACACCCGTTCCTACTCTTTGACCGCTCCCGCACGCCGCGGCGCAACCGGCGCACCGACGTTGTCATTCGTGGTCTTTGCCGTTGCGGGTGGAACCGTGTCGAACTACATGGTTGAGCACGCGCGGGTTGGGGATCGGGTTGGGATCGACGGTCCGTACGGAGACTTCTGTCTTGATTCGGTTGCCGCCGAGCGACCTGTCGTGCTGATTGGCGGCGGCAGTGGGGTTACGCCGGTGTTGGGGATGTTGCGTGAGCTTCGTGCACTTCACGATTCTCTGGCTCCCGCCCGCCGCGCCGCACGCGACGTTGTGGCCTTGGTATTTCAGCCCGAGGCGGCGACGGCCGCGTTTGCGTCCGAGCTTCGGAGTCTGGCGGGCGAGTCGGTACGCGTGGAGTTGATCTCCACTCGGGGTCCTGGCGGCGCCCATGTTCGAGACGTGATCGAAAACCTCTGCCGCGACTGGCGTGCGCGCGACGTTTTCGTGTGCGGCCCGGGACGATTGATCGCGGATGTGGAGGACCTGTGGCTCGACGCGGCCGCGGCTGTGCACGTCGAAAGCTTCCGTCCGCGAATGGTGGCCGTTGCAGACACCACACAGGACTCGATCGTTGAGTTCAGCCGCAGCGGGGTTGTTGTGCAGGCTCGGCCGGGGGAGACGTTGCTCGAGGCGGCCGAAAATGCCGGCCTCGCTCCGGCAGCTGGCTGTCGAAGCGGCGTGTGTTTTACGTGCAGCGCGCCGCTGACCTGCGGCGAAGTCGTTGACGTGCGAAGCGGCCGGCGTGCCAGCGCTGGCGGCCATGTGCAGATTTGCGTGAGCCGGCCTACGGGAGCCGCGGTGGTGGAGCTGTGAGCGCCGTGCTGGATTCCGACGTTGTCGAAGATCGAGATCACCTGAGGAGCAAAGTGACGAACATGTTGACCGCTGAACTATCCGACGCCGATCTGGGAGCGCAGAAGGGCGACGCGGGCCAACACGCAGACGACGATCTACTCGCCGCTGAGCTCGATGCGATTCGGGCGCGGATCGAGGCGACTCGGGGCGCGAGTGACGCCGCCTACGTCCGGCGCACGATCCGGGTGCAGCGGGCGCTTGATCTCAGCGGCCGGGCGGCCTTGATGGGCGGCATCGCGTTTCCGCCCTTGTGGGTGATGGGTGTTGCCGCGTTGGGCAGCGCCAAGATCCTGGAAAACATGGAGATCGGCCACAACGTGATGCACGGCCAGTGGGACTGGATGCGTGATCGCTCGGTGCACTCCACAACGTGGGAATGGGACAACGTGTGCCCGTCGAGCCAGTGGAAACACAGCCACAACTACATGCACCATCAGTGGACCAACGTGATGGGACGCGACCACGACATCGGTTACGAGGTGCTCCGTGTCACACCCGAACAACGTTGGTCACCGGCGTTTCTGTTTCAACCCTTTGTTTTTGTGGGTCTCGCGCTCGGTTTTGAGTACGGAGTCGGACTACACGACCTGAGTTACCGCGCCCGCGAGCTGAAGCGTGCACCCGCCGAAGAGAAGCGAGCTGCGCGCAACCGTTTGCTCGCCGGCGTGCGCGAGGTGGCGGGGAAAGTTGTGCGCCAAGCTCGCAAGGACTACCTACTTTTCCCACTGTTGGCCCTGCCGTTTGGCGGCGTGCCCGCCGCAGTAGCGGTGGCTGGCGGAGCGTTGCTCGCCAACGTGATTCGCAACGTGTGGTCGTTTGCCGTGATCTTTTGCGGCCACTTCCCCGACGGCGTGCAGGTGTTCACCAAAGCCGAAGCCGACTCAGAAAGCCGCGGCGGCTGGTATCGCCGGCAGATCCTTGGCTCGGCCAACTTCACGGGCGGGCGCGTGATGGATATCGCGTCAGGCAATTTGAACCATCAGATCGAACACCACCTGTTTCCTGACCTGCCGTCGAACAGGTATGCGCAGATCGCGCCCGAGGTGCAGGAGATCTGTGAGCGCCACGGCCTGCCCTACAACACGGCGTCGTTCGCTCGACAGTTCTTCAGTGTCGTGCGCAAGGTGGTGCGCCTGTCGCTCCCGTGAACCGGCGCCCTAGACGCAGGTCACCGTCGGCGGCGAAAGCTCCAACTTGCCGAGTCTGGCGACTGCCGAAGTGCGACGAGAAGTTGGCGGCGTCGTGAGACCAGTTGTTTGCCGGACGGGTCGATGGTGCCGTCCGGGCGACCATAGGCCTCCTCCGCGAGCATGAGGTACGTGCCAGCGTCAGTAAGCCGCTGTGACGCGGCGGCAACCAGCGCCAGCGCGCCATAGACGTTGGCTACGCCGCGGGAATCTGGCAGTCGTTCATACGCGAGACGAAGCTCCTCCAAACTGGCGGGAAACGTTGGG
>CAZWPY010000095.1:0-11287 GCA_964635475.1 uncultured Acidimicrobiia bacterium | reverse complement strand
CAGGCGAGCCCGCCGTGGCCCCGCGCGTGGCCGACCAACACCAGGTGCGCGAGCCGGGGGTGCAGCGCCATGTCGCTCATGGTCCGGCCGCGCGGCGTCAACTGTCCCGACGCGTCGAGCGCCTCCAAGTCGACCAACAGGTCGCGAGCACGTTGTAGTGCTTGGGTGGGAGGCGGGTTGAGCCAGTGCAACCTCGACACCGACGTCCCCCAGCGAGCGACGTGCAACGCGAGGGGGCAGAGGTCGTCGCGGGTGATGTCGGGCGGTGGGGCCGGGGCCAGCCGCCGGTGTTCAGCCTCAGTCCATAATCGGTATGCGACTCCCGGTCCGAGCCGACCGGCGCGACCGGCGCGTTGTTCGGTTTCGGCGCGTGTCGCAAACTCGGTGATGAGATGACTCATGCCGCGGGCAGGGTTAAACACGGCGTGGCGGGCAAGGCCTGCGTCGACAACGATGCCGATCCGCGGGATGGTCAGGCTTGTTTCCGCAAGGGCGCTGGCCACCACGACGCGGCGCCGTTCGCCCGGACGAAGGGCCGCATCTTGTTCGCGGGGCGACAACGAGCCATGTAACGCGACCACCTCGACTCCCTCGGCGGCGAGTTCAGACAGCGACCTTGTGACCCTGCGAATCTCGGCCGCGCCCGGCAGGAAGACGAGCACGTCTCCGGCGTGAGCGTGTAGTGCCTCGCGCACTGTGTGCGGCACTTTGGCCAAACGTTCCGCAGCTGTTGGCAACGGTCGTGGTTGCCACAGCACCGTGACGGGAAAGGGCGACGCTCCCGCGTTGATCACCGGAGCACCGTCGAGCAGGTCGGCCACCACGGCTGGGTCGAGTGTGGCCGACATCACGACGATCGCGAGATCGGGCCGCAGATGCTGACGACAGTCGAGCGCGAGCGCGAGCCCGAGGTCGGCGTCGAGGCTGCGTTCGTGGAACTCGTCGAAGACGACGACGTCGACCCCCGCCAACGACGCGTCGTTGTGCAGCATCGCCAACAACACGCCCTCGGTCACGACCTCGATCCGAGCGCCGGGCGACGTCGTGGTTTCGTCTCGCGTCCGCAAACCCACGGTGCGACCGAGCGGTTCGCCCAGCAGCTCGGCGAGACGTAACGCAACCGCACGAGCTGCGATGCGACGCGGTTCGAGGAGCAATACGCGGCCGGTCGTATCTGCGGCGATGTGTAGCGCCGCGACCGTGGACTTGCCCGTTCCTGGCGGCGCGACGAGGACGGCGCCTCGTTGCTCGCCGAGCGCGAACTTCAGGTCGAGCAGTGCGGACTCGATTGCGAGGCCGGTGTGGGGTATGTGTAGCGCGCTCACGCCGAGTGCGGCTGACCCCGAGAGTCGAAGTAGGGATTCCACGCAGGACCCGACGCGTCGGCGGCCTCGGCTGTTGGTGTGCCCGCTGCGCCAGCGCGCAAGGCGACAAAGGTCGCCGTCTTGTTGTTCGTGAAGACCTGTTCGAAGTCGGCCTCGGTCACCTCGGGATCGACCCACACCGCGGCAATCACGCAGCAGTCGTCGATGCTGGGGAGTAGACCTGCGCGCTGGGCGTCGCGCACGCCCTCAGCGACACCGGCTTGCGCCGGTCCCCAGGTGGCTCGCCGGTGATCGTCGGTCGTGTAGGTCGCCTTGTTCACAAAGAGAGTGGCGGGTACGGCGGGCATGCCCGGTGCCAACACGCACAGGAACGCGATGTGCCCACTCGATGGTGTTGCCAAGGCGGTCGCGAAAGCCGCACCGGCCGGGCCACTGCGTGCGCCGTACACCGTGTTGACGTGTGCCGCAGATGCTCCGGAGCCGCAGAAGCCTTCGCCGATGTGTACGACGCTGGCGTCGAATGTGCGGCCCATGCTCAGGCGGTCCGGCCGTAGCGGACTAACTTGAGCAGTTCCGAGGAGTTGGTGTCGGGCTTGGTGTCGTACGCAAGTAGCGCGACGAGTCGAGACGTCGGCCCCGCGATCGGCGTCACGCGGTGCAGCGAGTGACGCCCGCGGAACAACATCAGTGTTCCTGGCACCATCGGTACTGTTTGGGTCAGCGGGTCGTGCTCGCCGAGCGAACTGTGAAGAACGGCCGCCACGTCGTCGAAACGTTCGTCGTCGTGAGTACGAATATGTGCTGCGTTGACAAAGTCACCGCCGGATTCGGCGGACTGGAGCGCGATCGAGACCACAAAGTCGGTCTGGTCAAAATGCCAACCGAGCTCGTCGCCAGCGTCCATCACTGCCACGTTGAGCGCGCCGAGTGGATCGGCGTATCGAAAGAGTGCTTCGACGCCGAGAATGTCGGCGACAAACGAGGTGAGCGGGTCCCACTCATACAGTGAGCGCGTCGGCCCGGTGATTGGGAAAACGTCGTAGGGGATAGCGCTTAAGGCTGTGCGGCCCTGGTAGGCACGGGGGTGGCGGGGGTCGACGTCGGGGTCGGGCAGCCCGATGTAGGGAGTTCCCCAAACCTCGGAGAAGTGGCCACGCGGTCGGAGTTCATTGGCCTCCGCGACCAATGTGGCGACAGCGCTGTCGGTGAGGAAGTTGGGCAGGATCGCCACGCCGTCGTTTTGCAGCTCTGTTGCTGCACGCGAGACGACATCGGCCCGCAGGGACTGCTCCTGTGTCGAGCGAGCGATCAGCGGATAGCGGGCCTGATTGATCAGCGATTCTGGGCTGACGGCGGGCGAGTCGTTCACGGTGGGCAGGGTAGCGGGAGGGGCGGGCTCGGCGGCCGTTGCGCGGGGCCGTTGTCGCCAGCGTTGTTGGTCCGCGCTATTCCTCGACAGCGGCACTCGTTGCTCGGCTCTGCGACGCGCGCACGATTTCCGCCAGCGCGGCGAGTACCGCCACGGTGCCGGCCACTTGGATGGCGCTCAGTGTTTGGTCGAACACGATCCACGCGAGAACCGTGGAAATTGCAGGAGTTGCGAGGGTGAGCAACGACGCCGTGGTCAAGCTGAGGTGTCGTTGGGCCCAGGTCATCAATCCGTGGCCGGCCATGCCAGGGCCGATGACGGTGGCGAGGATCCACAGGTGATCGGTGGCAGTGGGCAAGTTCCCCGAGCGGCCAATCAGCGCAATCGGAGTGATGGTGAGCGCGGCGATGCTCATAACCGCGGTGATGAGCGGCCACGCCGGTACGCCCTGGGATCGCAGCTTCTGCATCCAGGCGAAGTAGACCGTCCAACTGAGCAGGACAAACACGGCCAGGAGGTCGCCTTTGGTCGACGCCGATCCGCCTGCGTCGCCACCGAGCACGATGGCGACGATGCCGCCGAGCGCGATTGTCGCGATGGCCCACGTGCGAGCGGCGACACGTTCGCCGAACAGCGGCCACGCCATCACCAGCACCAGCAGCGGCTGCAATGCCGGGATCAAACTCGCGTTCGCGATCGACGTGAGTTTGTACGCCGAGAAGTTCGCAGCGACGTCGAGACCGAAAAGAATTCCGGGAACCAGGGCGACTCGCCACACGTGGGCGGTGACCCGTTGTCGTGTCGCGAACGCGAATCCGTGCATCAGCGGCATGGCCATCCACAGTCGCCACATGCCCGTGGTGAGCCCATCGCTTGAGACTTGCCGCACGAAAATTGGGCCTAAGCCCCATACCGATACCGCGATACACGCGGCCAGTACTCCTCGCGGATCATTCGCCGACGCGGGAGCCGGTGTGGTGCCTGTCGTGGGGCCCGCCGGGGTCGGGCCCGTTGGGACGACGTTTGCGCTCGACTGGTTCACGTCTCTCCTGTGGCGGACCCCCGATGAGCCCGGGTTGTGCCCGCGGGCCGCTTGTACGCTACCGACCCTTGCCCCCGTAGCTCAGTGGATAGAGCAACGGTTTCCTAAACCGTGTGTCGTAGGTCCGATTCCTACCGGGGGCGCTCAAGAAGTGGTAGGTCAGAGCGTTGCGATTGTTTCGCTGAGGCCCGGAGTCCATGTTCGGCTTCTGCTGTCCATCCGCTGTACGTCCGTTCGGAGCGCGGTGAGCGGGGTCGATGCACGAGCGCAGGCCGGGGGCCTGGCAGCTGGGCGCCCTTCAAGGCGTCGATCCGATCAGCGGCAAGAGGCGTTACTGATCCAAGTCGTTCCGAGGCGCCAAGCGCGAGCCCCAGAAGGCGCTCAACGCATTCGTTGCCGAGGTCGACCGCGGCAAGGTTGCGCCCGCGGCCAAGACCGTCGGCGCGCGCTCAGCCCATGGCTTGAGCACATCGAGCATCTCGGTCGCTCCCCGACCACTCTCTTGGACTACCGGCGACTCATCGAGCAGCTGCCGGACGGCTTCAAGAAGCAGCTGCTCGGTAAGGTCACGCCCGAGCTCGTCGACGACCTCTACGTCCTCCTCGGCACCGTCGGGCGACGGAAGCCGGCCACGCTGCTGCGATTCCACGTCGTCCTCACGACATCCAGGTGCTTGATGCGGCCGTCGGAGAACCCCAGGTACGGGTCCGAGTCGGTGTTCATGACGCTGCTCGCTCCTTCTCATCAGCACCGAGAGTTAGCTCGACTTTGGCGGCCCAGCGATCCGACGCGCGATCTCGACGACTCGGCGGGCGCGCTCGACGGCCTTGGCGGCGTCTGACTTCGGGATGTCGTCGGGTTCGTACTCGGCGCAGGTCTTTATCGGCAGGAGCCGCCCGAGCTCCTTGGCGACCGCGACTCCGTCGGGGCCGGCTGTGCGCAACAGCGTGATCGCCTCGTCATGATCCTGGCCCGCCGCTCGGACGCCGAGTCGTGCGCCGGTCACTGCGTCCGCAGCGTTTGATGCCGGCGTGGATGGCGAGGCTCGTCGCTGCGATCGGGCGATCAGCCTCAAGTTCGGAGGTGGCGGCTGACAGGTACTCTTGTGCCTTGCCGACGTATGCGCGGACCCCAGCCGCGCTAACCGGCCGGGTGCGAGTCTGCTTAGGCACTCCGCCGCCCCCGGAGGATCTCGAGCGATGCGCCGTGCACGACGACCCCTTCGCGGAGCACGTTGGCCCAGAGCTCGGCCGGCCGACGGAGGCGGCGGCCAAGCTCGCCTTCATCGATCTCGATCACCTGCACGGAGTTCCCCGTGAGCCGCCGGGCCGCTGTGCGCCACCGCTCTGCGGATGACGCCCAGGGTTCATTGTCCTCGTCGATGTCAGTCGGACGCACGAGCACGACATCCACGTCGCTCAGCGCATCGGCTTCACCGCGTGCAAGGGAGCCGAAGACGATCGCGCTCACCGGAGACGGGTCCATCTGGCCGGCCAGGCGGCCGAGTTCCTTGAGCACCAGCTCGCGGGATCGACTGAGGGAACGAACCAGACGCCCAGCCACGTTGTCCTCGACGAGCGCGAAGAGAGCCGAAGGTGGCGCCTCTCGCCGCTCGACAAGACCCAAGGCCACGAGCTCGGGCAGCACCCGGGACGCTTGCGCAGGGCTGACCCCCGACAGGCGAGCGATGGTCCGCAGGTTCAGCTCAGCGGTGGTCTCGGCCAACACCGCGAGGATGCGTCCCTGCACGCCAGGGATCACCGCCTCGACTGGTCGCCGGAAGTCCACCGCGCCACGGTAATAGATACAGAGCACAGATGAAACGATTGTTTCTTCTCTGAGCGATGCCCCAATTGAGGCAGACGACCCCTCGACCGCGTAATCCACCTCGAAGGAGTTGAGTCCCAGTAGCGCTGTAGCGGCACGAAGGTCCGCCGGACGCGATGACCACCGCGTCAGCCTCTTGAAGTTCCCACGAAAGAAACGACGAGAGGAAGAACGCGGTGGTCGACAAGAAGATGGACGTGCCGGGCTGTTCGCGGCCGCTTGCCGTCGAGCCGTCGACGACGCCGTCGCCTTCGAGGAGCATGTCGCGAACATCCGACGCGGGTGGCGCATAGCACCGCGGTGACGTCGGCAGCGATCAGCGTGATTCTCGGAGAGCAATTACCGCCGTCGTGATGGCGTGGATCTCAGAGGGTCGTCGCACCGACCACCCTGTCACCTCAAGCTGGACGCGGCGGCTGCCGGATAGTGCTTGCCTTGCCGGTGCGCCCGCGGATTTACACGGCGCTAACCGATCGGGTGCGTGCGGCCGACGCCGGATTGATCTCGGCGGGCTTAAGGCCGCGAGCCGAGGACTCGGACTGCCAAATCACCATGATTCCGCTGCCGCGCAAGGGCTTTTCGAGTCGCCCGCATCCGCCCCATAGCGCTCGTAAGGTCACCTTAGAAAGCTTGCTGCAGGGGGAGACGAAAATGACGACCAAGTTCACGCGCATCAGCTTCCCGATCAGCACTCTGCTAGGGCAGATTGAGACGGGCCAGCTCGGCTTGCCGGAGCTACAGCGCCCGTTCGTGTGGGAGCGAGCGCAGGTACGCGACCTGATGGACTCGCTGTACCGCGGCTACCCCACGGGCTATTTGCTCTTTTGGCAAGCCTTGCCCGACCAGCGCTCGAACCCGATCGGAGCCGACGCAAAGCAGACGAGCCCCACGCTGCTGGTTGTCGACGGGCAACAGCGGCTGACCTCGCTGTTCGCTGTCTTCAAAGGCGCCCCGGTGCTCTCGAGCAAGTTCCAGGCTGAGCACATTGGTATCGCATTTAACCCGCTTCGTGAGCGGTTTGAAGTTGCCAACAACGCGATCCAGAAACACCCGGAGTGGGTGAGCAACATCTCGGCGTTGCTTGCCGGAACACAGGGCAGCTTCTCGTTCATCAACAACTTCATCGAGAAGCTGCGAGGGGAACGGGAGGTCACCGAGGAAATGGCAGACCTGATCGCCGCGAATCTTCAGCGTCTTGCCAGTCTGCCGAGCTACACCTTCAGCGCGATCCAGCTATCACACGACCTGCCCGTGGAGGAGGTCAGCGAGATCTTTGTGCGGGTGAACTCCAAGGGGACCCAGCTCAAGCAGGCCGACTTCATCCTCACTTTGATGTCGGTGTATTGGGACAAGGGGCGGAAGGAACTTGAGCAGTTCTGCCAGAGCGCCAAGACGCCGTCGAGCGTTGCGTCGCCGTTCAACTGGTTCATCGAGCCGTCGCCCGACCAGCTGCTTCGGGTGGCGGTTGGCTTGGGTCATCGCCGTGCCCAGCTCAAGTACGCGTACGAGCTACTGCGTGGCAAGGACCTTGAGTCAGGCGAGGTCTCGCTGGAGACCCGAGCAAAGAACTTCGAGATCCTCAAGGAGGCGCAGGCCGACGTTGTTGATCTGACGAACTTCTCCGAGTTCCTCAAGGCTCTACAGGAAGCCGGGTTCCGCAGCGGCAAGATGATCACCTCGCGAAACTCGATTGTCTACTCGTACCTGATCTTCCTGATCGGCCGACGCGACTACGGGATCGACTTCAAGACGCTGCGCGCAGCGGTCGCTCGATGGTTTCTGATGTGCGTGCTCACGAGCCGCTATACGGGTTCCCCCGAGACACAGGTGGAGAAAGACATCCGCCGGTTCGCAGAAGCGGCCAACGGCGCTGAGTTTCTCGCAACGCTCGATCAGATCGTTCGCTCACAGCTCACCAGCGATTTCTGGGAGGTGACGCTCCCGGAACAGCTCGCGTGGTCGGGTGGCTACGTCCCGGCGATGTTTGCCTACTTCGCTTCGCTCGACCTGCTTGGCGCGAAGGTGCTCTTTTCGAACCTGACCGTCCATCAGCTGCTCGATCCCGCGCAGATCGCGAAGAAGCGCTCGATCGAACGTCACCACTTGTTTCCGAAGGCCTTCCTCCGGACAAAGGGAATCAAGTCGGCGAGCCGTACCAATCAGGTAGCGAACTACGCCCTGATCGAATGGCCGGACAACGTCAAGATCGGCGCTGCCGCGCCGAGCGACTACTTCGCGGAGATGTTCGCGAAGTGCGTGCCGGAGTCAGAGGCGCACAAGGCGCGGTTTTGGCACGCCCTCCCGGCAGGGTGGGAGTTGATGGACTACGACGTGTTTCTTGAGCGCCGACGCCACTTGATGGCCAAGGTCATCCGTGCTGGCTACGCCAAGTTGGCCGACGGCATCGACCCATTCGCCCAGGCTGCAGCACCCCTGCCCCCACCGACCGTTGCCGAGCTCGTCGCAGCGGGCGAGAGCGAGACGGTCGAGTTCAAGTCGTCGGCCTTTCATAGCTACAAGGTCGAGATCCCGGAGAAGGTCATCAGCGGGAGCATCGTCAAGACCGTCGCCGCCTTCCTCAACACAAACGGCGGAACCCTGGCAATCGGCGTCGCTGACGACGGCGCGGTCCTCGGCCTGGCCGCCGACCTCGCGCTCAAGTCGTTCGACCTCGACAAGTTCGAGAACGCCCTCCGAACGCTGCTCATCAACGCGGTCGGAGTAGTCGCGGCCAACCGTTGCCATACTCGGTTCGAGAAGGTTGACACTCATGACGTCTGCCTTGTCGATGTCGACGCAGGGGTGAAGCCGACCTACGCCGACTCGGACAAGGGCAAAGGCATGTTCTTTATTCGCGCTGGCAATACGACGCGCCAGCTCGGTACGAAGGAGACCGTCGACTACATCGCAGAACGTTGGGGTGTCTCGCGATGACGTGCTGTCGATGACCCGGCGCATCGACCGAGCGATAGCCAGCGACAGCAGCCGCCGTCATCGTCGTAGGGAAGAGCTGTTGATGCCGACCCGCCAGCGGCCAGGTGTGCCAGCAGCCGATGCCAGTTCGCGCCTGGCGCATCGGACCTGAAGAGTGAGTTGGAGAGGTCAAGGCGCACGTGGCGACTGGCGGGCGCGACGTCAGCGTCGCGACGGTGAACCCCTGTGCGTCGAGGGAGTCGGCTGTGGCGATCCATACAGCGTTCACCCAGGGTTACGAGGCGATGTGCGAGGTGCTGTCACGCGAGAAGGCACCGCGCCGCGGCGCCACACCCCTACCCGGGAAGCGACTCCCAACCGTGTGGCGCTGGTTTGATTCCTGCGGTGGCGCTTATCGGCAGCGGAAAACGTGATTCGAGACGCGCCGTCGAACCGCAAGGCCGTACCATCGGCCAATGGATCTCGGCGCTTGCGCGGCTTCCAATGGCGACTCGTGGCGCCGCCAGGCCGACGTCGTGGTCGAGGTTGATGTTCGTGCAGGTGCGTTTCGGGCCGAGTGCGAGGCGTCCCGCATGGGGACCAACATGCACGGCGACAAGTTCGGCGCCGTACTGGGCGTTGGAGAGGTCATGTCGACGTACGCGTATCGCGAGGGTGCGGTCGGGCCGAAGAACGCGCATGCCGAGGTCTTTGGCGGCCCGTATGGGGCCTCTCGCCTCGCGTTTGAGAGCGCGGTGAATGCCGAGGGCGCGATCGTGTATGGAACCCTCGATCTACCTAATGCTCTCGGGCCATCATCGAGATACGGCGAATTTCGCCTCGTGATCCAACCCGGGCCGTCGATGGCTGAGCCGGTCGTGATGGCCCACAACACCGCGACCGGGTACGGCGAGTCGGGTTCCTTCGACGAGACGCGTGGGTGCGCCGATGCGGCGACGTGGTCTAGCAGGGCCGACCTCGCGACCGCTCGCTTCGGCGCGCAAGCGGCGAAGACTTCCCAGGACGCCTGGCCGGAACTCTTGGCGAGCGAGGATTCGGCTACCGTCGAAGCTGATCTCGTTGAGGTGATTGTTCGCGAGGAGCGGTTTCCGCTCTCGGCCGTGGAGGCAGTTCGGATCTCCAAAGGCGACCGCGACGAGTTCGCCCAGCAGTTGGCTGAGGCGCTGGCGGGCGGCTTTGATGTCGACGCTGCTGCTGCCGCATATGCCCGACTGGTCGGGCTTGTCGATGCCGGTGAGTGTCGGCTGGAGGTTGTCGGATGATCACGCTGTTGGCCATGGCTCCCGCGGGAGAGGTCTTTTTCACGCGGGATGCTTCGGGTCAAGCATGGGAGCACCGATCGCTCGGCGCCCACGACCCGTTGCCGGTCAGTGACGTCGTAGTGGATCGTGTGGTGTCTGACTTCGGATACGTCCGCGTTGGAGTCAGCGTGAAGTCGTGGGCCGAGATAGCGGACCTCATCGACAGGGAAGTGCGGACCGTCCCGGTAGCCGACGTGGTGATCACAAGGACTCTTGCGCGCACATTCCTCCCGCTAATCGATCGGTGGCTCGTGTCCTCGACCGAGCGCCGACAGGTTGTATCGCTCGTCACTCGGCTGCTCGACAATGACGACGTCAGAACTGATCGGGGTCTGTGGCAGGAGCTGATGGCCCGGCTGAAGGCAGGGCTTGGCCCTCCGCCAGTCCGAACGCCTTCGGTAGAAGCGGCGAACGGGCAGTCTCGCCTGGGGGTGCCGTTCGAGTTCTTGGTCCCTGCGGCCTAGCGCTCGACTCGGATGCGATCTGTTGCCTTTTACAGCTACAAGGGGGGCACTGGGCGAACACTGGCACTGGCCAATGTGGCAACTTTGGCCGCGCGAGCGGGCAAACGAGTCATTGCGATCGACATGGACCTTGAGGCCCCCGGCCTGACCTACAAGCTGCTCACCGATCAGATCAACCCGCATCGGTGTCGGGGACTGGTTGGATGCTTGCTCGACTCGTTGCAACACGGCGGCGTTCCCGCCGAGCTCGGCGACTACTTGATCGACGTGCCATTACCTGAGTTGAGCCGACCTCCCCGCGTGCCGGGCGGCTGGCTCAAGTTGATGCCAGCTGGCGTCGTGCCGTCACCGAACTACTTTGGCGACCTGCGGGCGCTGGCGCTTGATGAACGTGCCGCGCGTGGCGAGGCCACGGATCTCGTCTGGCCGCTGATCGAGCGGCTGGGATCCGACCTGGCTCCCGACCTCGTTTTGATTGACGCGCGCACGGGCGTCACCAACACCAACTTGCTGGTGTTGTCGGATCTCGCCGACGCGGTATTCATGTTTTTTCTCGACCGCGCTGAACAGCTCGACGGTGTGAGGATGGTGATGCGTGCTGTTGCGCCGCTGGCGCGCGATGCGAAGCGCCCGGTTGCCCTTCACGGTGTGATCTGTCGGGTGGCCACCGATGAAGCTCACGTCGGCGCCGGATGGGTGGAGTCGCCCCGCGATCACGAGCGTCGCACGAGGATCGAAGGTTTCCTGACGGCGCCAGCCGCGCCGGTGCGTCACACGGTCGACTCCGTGAAGCTGTTCCACCTGCACGACGAACGCGCGTTGCTGGGCAGAGAAGTCCTGTTGGTCGACGAGTTGGACGCCGGCGGCGGTGCCACTAGCGCTTTGGTGTGGGACTACCACCGGCTCGCCGCCGCGGTGATCGACGACGCGCCAGCGATTGCGCGTTACGCGGAGCCGCTACGGCTTTCGGGCTCCGCCGAGGATGCAGCTCGGGCGGCGGTGCTGATGGGGGATCCGGCCGTTCG
>CAZWPY010000094.1:8313-11444 GCA_964635475.1 uncultured Acidimicrobiia bacterium | reverse complement strand
CGGCACGTGCGCGACGTTGCTGGGTCCCGACGACTCCGGCGGTGCCGGCGGTGGCGGCGGCTGGGCCGGCGGCGGCGCGGGCGGCGTCCACGGCACGACCGGTTCGGGTTATGGCGACGGCGGTGCGGGCAACACGCCCATCGCGACGGCTCCACCGACCGACCGGTACTACCTACACAACGGCGACGCCCGGCTGATGATGGGCGGCGCGGGCGGCTACGGCACAGGCGGCGGCGGGCAGGACCTCGGCGCCCCCATCGACTTGTCACACTCACCGGGCGGCCGCGGCGGCGGCATTGTCTTCCTCGACTTCGCGTCGATCGCCGGCAACGGCCACTCGATCACCTCCGCCGGCGAAAACGGTGGCAACGCAACCCCCGCTGGCGTCACCAAGTCGGGCGGCGGCGGCGGTGCCGGCGGACAAATGCGACTCATCGCGACGACGTTTACCTCGGCGACGACCGTCAATGTCGTTGGAGGCCGAGGAGGCAACCCATCGGCCTCCGCTTACCACGCTGGCGCACCCGGCGGTGGCGGCGGTGGCGGCGGGGTCTGGTTCGACGGCGCGTCGGCCAGCGGCGATCCCAATGCAATTGCCAATGTCACCTTCACGCTCGCCGGCGGAAACTCGGGCGACTCGATTATCAACCCGAAGAACAACTCCACAACCTGTGGCGCAGGCGGCGGCGGCATCGGCTTCGGCGGCGCCACTCCCCCATCAAAGGCGGCCTTGGGCGACACCGTGTGGGACGACATCGACCGCAACGGGCGGCAGGACGCCGGTGAACTCGGCGTCGCCGGGATCACCATTGAACTGCTCGACGGATCAGGTGCGGTGATCGCGACCAAGGTGACAAACGCGCAGGGCAAGTACTTGTTCGACGACCTCACGCCGGGCACGTACTCGGTGCACTTCGTCGCCCCGGCCGCCTCGGCTGGGTTCGACGGCTTCACCGTCAAGGACGCAACCGGCACTGGCTTCGACGACCAAAACGATTCCGACGCCGATCAGACCACGGGCACCACCGGCACGTACGTCCTCGCGGCTGGTGAGACAAACCTGACGGTCGACGCCGGGCTGGTGCGACCAGTCGATCTCGTGATCGACAAGGAACAGACCGGCACATTCGCGGCGGGCACCAACGTGGACTACACGATCGACGTGCACAATGCCGGTCCCGGCGTCGAGCCAGGGCCGGTCACCGTGGTCGATCACCTGCCCGCCGGCGTGACCTACTTGGGCTTCACCGGTTCGGGTTGGGACTGTGATCACGACGGAGGCCTTGACGGCGGCGTGATCACCTGCACCACGCCCGTGAGTGTTGCCGTCGGCGGCACGCTGCCGCGCATCACCTTCACTGTGCGGGTCACCGCTAAGCCGGAGACCCCGCTCACCAACGAAGCTGACGTCAGCGGTGTCGGCCACGACATCAACCTGACCAACAACCACGACGAAGTCACCGCCAACACGCCCGTTGCCGCACTCGGCGACAAGGTCTGGCTCGACAACGACGCCGACGGCATCCAAGACACCGGCGAACCCGGGGTGGCCGGCGTGCAGGTTGAGTTGCTCAATGCCGCGGGCACCGTCGTCCGCACGACGACCACGGCAGCCGACGGCACGTACATCTTCGAAAACCTCGCGCCCGGCACGTACTCGGTGCGTTTCACCGAACCGGCAACGGGTTACGACGGCTTCACCACCGCTAACGCCGGCACCGACGACGCGGCCGACTCCGACGCCAACACCACAACGGGCACAACCGGCACCTACACGTTGGCCGCTGGTGATCGAAACCTCACCGCCGACGCGGGGCTGCTGTCACCGGTGGATCTTGTGATCGACAAGGAGCAGTCGGGCACGTTTGTGACCGGCACGACCGCGACCTACACGATCGACGTGCACAACGCCGGTCCTGGCCGTGAGCCGGGTCCGATCACCGTGGTCGACCACCTGCCCGCGGGCGTCACCTATGTGAGCGCGAGCGGCACAGGTTGGGACTGCAATCACGCGGCCGGGGTTGTGACCTGCACCACGCCTGGACCGTTGGCCGCGGGCGCGGCGCTGCCGCAGATCACGATCACCGGCACCGTCACGGCCGATCCCGACACGGCGATCAAGAACGAAGCCGACGTCACCGGCACGGGCCGCGACGTCAACCTCACCAACAACCACGACGAGGTCGTCGCCAACACTCCCGTCGCCGCACTCGGCGACAAGGTGTGGCTCGACAACGACGCCGACGGCATCCAAGACACCGGCGAACCCGGGGTGGCCGGCGTGCAGGTTGAGTTGCTCAATGCCGCGGGCACCGTCGTCCGCACGACGACCACGGCAGCCGACGGCACGTACATCTTCGAAAACCTCGCGCCCGGCACGTACTCGGTGCGTTTCACCGAACCGGCAACGGGTTACGACGGCTTCACCACCGCTAACGCCGGCACCGACGACGCGGCCGACTCCGACGCCAACACCACAACGGGCACAACCGGCACCTACACGTTGGCCGCTGGTGATCGAAACCTCACCGCCGACGCGGGGCTGCTGTCACCGGTGGATCTTGTGATCGACAAGGAGCAGTCGGGCACGTTTGTGACCGGCACGACCGCGACCTACACGATCGACGTGCACAACGCCGGTCCTGGCCGTGAGCCGGGTCCGATCACCGTGGTCGACCACCTGCCCGCGGGCGTCACCTATGTGAGCGCGAGCGGCACAGGTTGGGACTGCAACCACGCAGCCGGGGTTGTGACCTGCACCACGGCCGGACCGTTGGCCGCGGGCGCAGCCCTGCCGCAGATCACGATCACCGGCACCGTCACGGCCGATCCCAACACGGCGATCAAAAACGAAGCCGACGTGACCGGCACGGGCCGCGACGTCAACCTCACCAACAACCACGACGAAGTCGTCGCCAACACACCTGTTGCCGCACTCGGTGACCGGGTCTTCGAAGACACCGACTCCGACGGCGTGCAGGACTCGGCTGAGCCCGGCATCGGCGGCGTGCAGGTGGAGTTGCTCAACGCCGCGGGCACCGTCGTCCGCACGACGACCACGGCCGCCGACGGCACCTACATCTTCGAAAACCTCGCGCCCGGCACGTACTCGGTGCGTTTCACCGAACCGG
>CAZWPY010000094.1:4477-8213 GCA_964635475.1 uncultured Acidimicrobiia bacterium | reverse complement strand
TACATCTTCGAAAACCTCGCGCCCGGCACGTACTCGGTGCGTTTCACCGAACCGGCAACGGGTTACGACGGCTTCACCACCGCTAACGCCGGCACCGACGACGCGGCCGACTCCGACGCCAACACCACAACGGGCACAACCGGCACCTACACGTTGGCCGCTGGTGATCGAAACCTCACCGCCGACGCGGGCTTGCTCAAGCCCGTCGACCTCGTGGTCGACAAGGAGCAGGCCGGAACTTTCGTGACCGGTTCCGGGGTTACATATACGATCACAGTACGTAATGATGGACCTGGTGTCGAGAAGGGGCCGATCGCAGTGGTCGACCACCTGCCCGCGGGCGTCACGTTCGTCAGCGTGGCCGGAACTGGCTGGGACTGCAACCACGCAGCCGGGGTTGTGACCTGCACGACCGCCGGGCCGCTCGCGAAGGGCGCAACTTTGCCGCCGATCTCGATCAAGGCCACGGTCGCCGCGGCACCCGGCACGCCGATCACCAACGAGGTCGACGTCACCGGCGAGAGCCGCGACATCAACCTCACCAACAACCACGACGAGGTCACGGCCAACACGCCTGTCGCCTCGCTCGGCGACACGGTGTGGAACGACATCGACCGTGACGGCACCCAAGACGCGGGCGAGCCCGGCATCGCCGGAGTGAAGGTCGAGCTGCTGAACGCGGCCGGTACGGTCGTTCGCACAACGACCACCGACGCGAACGGCAAGTACCTGTTCTCCGGCCTGGTGCCGGGTACCTACTCGGTGCGCTTCACTGCCCCGGCCGACTTCGAAGGCTTCACCGCTGCCAACGCGGGCACCGACGACGCGGTCGATTCCGACGCCGTTGTCGCAAGCGCCGGCGCTAACACGGCAACCACTGCGGCCGTCGAGCTCAGCCCCGGTGAGAACGACCTCACCGTCGACGCGGGGCTCCTTGCACCCGTCGATCTCGTGGTCGACAAGGAGCAAGCCGGCACCTTTACCACCGGCACCAACGCCACCTACACGATCACCGTGCGCAACGACGGCCCCGGAACTGAACCGGGTCCGATCACCGTCGTCGACCAACTGCCGACCACGGTCACCTACGTGTCGGCCAGCGGCACCGGTTGGACGTGTGCTGCCGCCACACCCGACGCGCACGGCACGGCGGTCACGTGTTCACGGCCAGGCCCGGTGGCAAAGGGCACGACGTTGCCGACGATCACGATCACGGCCACCGTCACGGCGCCGCCCGACACGGCGGTGCGCAACGAGGTTGACGTCACTGGCACCGCCCGCGACGTCAACCTGACCAACAATCACGACGAGGTCGTGGCCAATACCCCCGTCGCCACCATCGGCGATTACGTATGGGACGACATCGACCGTGACGGCGTGCAAGACGACGGCGAGCCGGGCGTGGCGGGAGTGAAAGTCGAGCTGGTGACCGCGGCCGGAACGGTCGTTCGCACAACGACCACTGACGCCGACGGCAAGTACCTGTTCGACTTCGTGATCCCCTCGACCTACACCGTGCGGTTCACCTTGCCCGCAGAGTTCGAGGCCTTCACGAGCGCCAACGCGGGCACGAACGACGCGACCGATAGCGACGTCGACTCCGACGGGGTCACCGGGAGCTACACGCTTACGGGT
The DNA here is from genome assembly GCA_964635475.1 of uncultured Acidimicrobiia bacterium. GTDB lineage: Bacteria > Actinomycetota > Acidimicrobiia > Acidimicrobiales > CAZWPY01 > CAZWPY01. The sequence goes on along the minus strand of CAZWPY010000094.1, from coordinate 6,578 downwards.
GGCACAACCAACCTCACGGCCGACGCCGGACTCGTGCGCCCCGTCGACCTCGTGGTCGACAAGAACCAAAGCGGCACCTTCGTCACCGGTAGCGAGGCGACCTACACCATCGACGTAACCAACGCCGGTCCCGGCACCGAGCCCGGACCGATCAAGGTCGTCGACACGTTGCCCTCGGGTGTCACGTTCGTGAGCGCGACGGGCACCGGCTGGACCTGCGATCACGCAGCCGGCACTGGTTCCACCCCCAGCGTGGTCACCTGCAGCACCCCGGGCCCGCTGGCCAAGGGCGCGGCGCTGCCGCGCATCACGATCATCGGCAAGGTCACCGCTGCGCCGACCACCGTGGTGAAAAACGTCGTCGACGTCACCGGCGTCGCCAAGGACGTCACCTTGACCAATAACCACGACGAGGTGAGCGTGACGGTGCCGAAGGCGAGCATCGGCGACTTCGTGTTCGACGACGTCGATGGCGACGGCACGCAAGACAGCGGCGAACCGGGTATCTCGGGCGTGAAAGTCGAGCTGCTCAACGCAGCCGGCGCCGTCGTGGCCACAACCACCACCGACTCGAACGGCAAGTATTTGTTCGACAATCTGGTGCCCGGCACGTATTCGGTTCGGTTCACGACCCCGAGCGGACTGGAGCCGACGAAGGCCAACCAGGGCGACGATGCGACCGACTCCGATGTCAGCGTGGTCGCCGACACGGGTTACGTGGCGACCGGTTCCTACACGTTGGCCATTGGTCAGTCGAACCTGACCGCCGACGCGGGCTTCGTCCGTCCGGTCGACCTCGGCGTCGACAAGGACATCGTTGCGGGTACCAAGGTGGCAACCGGGTCGAACATCTCGTTCACCCTCGACGTCGTCAATAACGGTCCCGGCCAAGAACCCGGCCCGATCACCGTGATCGACACGTTGCCCGCGGGCCTCAAGTTCGTGTCGGCCGCCGGCACCGGCTGGACGTGTTCACACGACGGCAGCGCCGACGGTGGACTCGTCACGTGCACGCTGCCCGGACCGCTTGCTTCGGGAGCCAAGGCCGCCCGCATCACCGTCACAGCGCTGGTAACCGCCGCGCCGAACACCTCGCTGGTCAACAAGGTGAGTGTGAAGGGGGTCCGTCGCGACACCAACGCGCCGAACAACACCGACGAGGTGCCCTTCACACCGGGCAAGGCAGCGATCGGCGACTTTGTGTGGAACGACATCGATCGTGACGGCACGCAAGATCCACTCGAGCCCGGCATCGGCGAAGTGACGGTGGAGCTGATCGACGCGAACGGCAAGGTGGTCGCCACGACGACCACTGACGCCACAGGTCAGTACCGCTTCGACAACGTCGTCCCCGGCACCTACACCGTGCGTTTCGTCGGCAAGGACGGTTATGTGCTCACGACCAAGGGGGCCGGAAGCGATCGGGCGATCGACTCCAACGCCGGGTCCGACGGGCGCACTGATGCGTTCACCGTCGGCGTCGGCGAGCAGGACCTGACGATCGACGCGGGTTACTACCTGCCGATCGATCTCGCGATCGACAAGACGTTGGTGAGCGGCAATGCCGCCGCGGGGACCGAGCTGACGTACTCGCTGGCCGTGACCAACCACGGCCCCGCGGCCGAGGTTGGCCCGGTGGTGGTGACCGACACGTTGCCCGCCCAGCTCACCTTCGTGAGCGCCGCGGGCACCGGGTGGACGTGTTCGGCGGCTGGTCAGGTCGTGACGTGCGCAACGGCCGGTGGCCTGGCGGCGGGTGTCAACGCGTCGCCGATCACCGTTGTCGCTCGTGTCGCGACGGGCCTTGCGGGCAACACCGAGATCGTCAACGTCGCCTCGGTGCGTGGCGCACAGCCGGTGGAACGTGAGACTCGCACCGACAACAACACCGACACCGAACGCACCCGCACGCCGCAGCCGCCGGTGTTCACCGGCAGCTTCACCGAACGCACCGCGTTGGTGGGTGCGATGAGCATCTGCATCGGCTTGTTGTTGGCGGCCACAATGCGCCGTCGCCGTAACGGCCCCGGAGCCTTGATCCACTAGCACGCCGCGCGCTGGCTACTGCAGCTCGGCCGACAGCGCCCGCTGTCGTTGGCAA
>CAZWPY010000094.1:1625-4377 GCA_964635475.1 uncultured Acidimicrobiia bacterium | reverse complement strand
CGACTCAACCTGGTGCTCACAGGGTTGGCCCTCGTCGGTGACGGCGATTTGTCCGCCCACAACAACGACGACCACCGCGTCGGTCCCGCCCACCACCGTGCCACCCGACTCAACCTGGTGCTCACAGGGTTGGCCCTCGTCGGTGACGGCGATTTGTCCGTCCTCAACCTCGTCGACCACCACCACAAACCAGTAGTCGGGGTTCACGAGGCGACCGCTACGAAACAACCCCGGGGCCACGCCCCGGGGTTGTTTCGCGCTACAGGCGAACGATTCGCCCGCCGCGGCCCGGCGGGCCGGGCGGGCCGAAAAGGGGGACCCTGGTCCTAAACGTTCTGGTTCGCTGAGGGCTCATACCCAGAGACACGCCCGCAACGGGCGGTGCCGTGCCAACTGAGGCCCGCCAGCGGGCCGTGCCAACTGAGGCCCGCCAGCGGGCCGTGCCATCTGGGGCCCGCCAGCGGGCCGTGCCAACACCAGGAGTACAAATATGAGATCTTTGACCCGACGCACGGCCGCAGGCCTGGCGATCATGGTGCCGGCGCTGCTCGCAGCATGCGAACCATCGCCCCCACAACCGCCCACAACAACGACGACAACGACGACGACCGTCACGGTCCCGTCGCACGACATCGCCGAACTTGCCATAGCAGGCGAGTATCTGCCGACGAATCTCGGTGCTCGATACGATTTCACGGTCCGCAACTCGGGCCACTTCGCCCCTGCCGCCGTCGTCGTGCGAGTACCCGACCACCCAACCGGGCTTGCCGCTGGGCCAAGCCCCGACTGGACGTGCACGGGCGGCGGTGCTGATCCGTTCGTCTGCACCTACGGCCTGCCGCTGCCCGGCCCACTCAGCACCACGCCATTGGTGTTTACCGACCAGGGTGCAGCATGCAGCGGGAATTTGACCGCGACAGTCGACCCCTGGCCAGGCGAGAACCTCGCCGACAACAGCGTCACGCCGTGGTGCACGCTGTGGTCGAGCAATCCCCCGACCACAACCCCGACCACCACGCCGCCCACGTCAAGCCCGATCACCACGATCCCGACGACCACCACGTCGGTCCCGCCGAACTCCGGCGGCCTCGTCGTCGACCTCGGGGTAACGATCACCCAAGGCGAGCCCGGTACCTCTGGGCGGGTGATTCACGTCACTAACCACGGACCAAACCCCGTGGGTCCGGGCATCGCCGTCACGGTGTTCCCCAACTCCGGCACCGTCGTTGCCACACCGGGTTGGCCCTGCGTGCAGGTCGACCCCGACGTCCACGTCGCCGACGACGAGTACTACGTGTGCACCTCCACCGTCGCCCTCGCTCCCGGCCAGACCGCGGACCTACCGGCAGTGTTCATGTTCTTCTACGGCAGCGCCCAGGTCGAACCCTGGGCAGGCGAAATCAACCTGTCGAACAACTCCGCCGCCTGCACACCCGAGTGCAGCTAAAGGAATAACCCGCCCACGACCAGGCCCCCATCCCCACCAACGAAACCCCGGCCCACGGCCGGGGTTTCGTTGCACTCCGGCCGACGCCGTCGTGGACCTTGGGTCCCGCCGAACAGTGCTTGCCTATGGCAAAGCATTACGGTACGGTTCCTAAATGAGTTGCTCGGCCACGGCTGAGCGACCCGAGGAGTGAACCCACGACCAGGCCCTCCAGCCACCCAACGAAGCCCCGGTTCCCAACACCGGGGCTTCGTTGCGTTCGGTCCATCTCCGTGGACCGCCTCGCCTTCCAAGCCCCCAGGGGCTTCCTGCGCCCGGCCGCCCGAGCCGCCGCCAAGAGCGGGCGACCCCCAGTTACGACGTACTGGTCACCGACACGGGAATCGTCGACGACGTGGAGCTGCTGCTCGCGTCCGATGCCGACCCCGATGCTGATGCTGAGACCGATTCCGACAGTGACGCCGAGACCGACACCGACGACGGATCGACACTCGACGCGCCCGACGTGCTCGTACAGAAGGAACAAGGGCTGGACGAGTCAGACGACATCGATGACGACGTCGGCGCGGTTGATGCGGTCGAAGCGGTTGATGCGGTCGACGCGCTGGTCGATGCGGTCGATGCGGTTGATGCGGTTGATGCGGTTGATGCCGAGGGGCTCGAGGTGGAGCGCGTCGTCGAGGCCTGGGTGGACGAGGAGAGCGAGGACGCTGTCACGCCGGAGGAAGTCGATCTCGAGCTCGTCGCACGCACCGTCGAGGCGGTCGGCGTGCTTCTCGTACTGGAGTCCGACGCCGTCGATGACCGACTCGAGGCCGCGTTGGTTGATCCTGCGATCCGAGAAGAGGTGGCGCCAGCCGATACCGTCGGTCGGCCCACCGTCGACAACGTCGACCCCGTCGACCCGGGCAGGCCAGTAGAGCCCAGGCCCGTCGACCCGGGCAGGCCAGTCGAGCCCAGGCCCGTCGAGCCCAGGCCGGTCGATCCGGGCTGGCCAGTCGCGTCGGTAGAGCCGGGCCGCGACCCCGGTGCCGCGTCCGTTGAGGCTGTCGCCGAGGTCGAGACCGTGCTCTGCGTGATCGGCGGCAAGACGATGTCGAGCGTCTCGCGGCCCCGGGGCCGCGTCAACGCGAACGTCACTCCCAAGATCAACAACACCGCGGCCGCGATCCCCAGCGCATGCGCGGGACCACTGTCGAACCAGAACCCTCCTCGGCGCCGGCGCCTTTCCTGCTCCAGGCGATCGCGGATCAGTTGTTCGGCATCGGGATTGAGTGGGATCGACACCGCGTCGTCGTGCAGGCC
>CAZWPY010000094.1:0-1525 GCA_964635475.1 uncultured Acidimicrobiia bacterium | reverse complement strand
TCGTCAGTCACGGGCAATCACCCCCCGCAACGAGTTCAGGCCCTGGTGGATCAGCGCCTTGACGGTCCCGGGTCGAACGCCCAACGCGTCGGCGATCTGCGCCTCGGTGTAGTCGGCGTAGAACCGCAACGCGATCGCTGCGCGTTGGCGTTGCGGCAACGCCAAAACGGCGTCGGTCATCTCCAAGGGAGACGACTCCGTCGACACAGACACTGCATGGCGAACCAGCGGATCCACTCTCCTCACGACGTCTCGATGGCGGAATTCACCACGGCACCCGTTCACAACCGACGTCCGCAAGTAAGCGCCGGGGTTCTCCGGCAAGTCCTCGTCTGCGAAACGGCTCAACATGGCGACAAACGCGTCCTGGACAAGCTCTTCGGCGCGTTCAACAGAGCCCACCATCAGCCGCGCGAGCCCCACCATCGGTCGGTAGTGCTCAACGAACAAACGATGAAGGGCATCGGCCGGGCCGATGGCAGGCGATTGCGGGTCGTCGGTACCCGTGGTGCTCCTTTGTTCTCTGTAGGAGTTCGATGAACGGGAGGGCAACGTGGTTTAGGCGCCGGCGGAAAAAGGGGCCACGTCAACGCAATCGCAACCAACGAAGCGGTTTGCGCGCCATCAGCGCGCAAAGCCACCACGACTTGCGGTCACAGTATCGACACGTCGGCGGGCGCACCACAGCCGACCCCGACCTCCCCGACCTGCTCCCCCGTCGACCCCGTGGCGGAATGTCGAGCCGCTGCTAAACCTCCCGCTCATCTCGCGCGTCGTTGATCACCGCGGCGTACAGCGCCAATCGCGCCGCGCACGCGACCACCGGCGTTGCATTCAGCGCCGGTGGTCGCGGTACGCACCAATGCTGTGCGCGCCGCAACCAGACCCCGAGCCACCGCCGGGAACGATGCCGACTCCGCCCGCGACAGTCACAACATGAGACGCATCATCGGCCTATTCACGCTCGTGGTCGCCGTCGCCGGCGGTGCAAGCTGCTCAGGCGCCTCCAACTCCGACACAGACGCCAAAGTCGCCGCGCCCGCGTCGAGCGGCCCGTCGACCTCGACGAGCCCGACCTCGACGGCGTCGCCCTCGACGGGGCCGGCCCAAACTGTCGACCCCGAGATCGCCGCCGTGTACGCCGCTACGGTGCAGCACGTCGCCCTCATCGACAACACGTTCGGCGGCGGCGGCGTGAACCCGTTCAAGAACATCGAATTGCGGCTCAAGCTCGACCGCGGACCGCGCCTCCAGCTTGAGCCTCTGACTCCGCCAAGAACGCTCGCCGACGGCCGGGTGGCGATTCCGGAGCAAGCGCCGTACCCGCCTGGGACCGGACGGCCCACCACACAGACCGGGTTCGACACGCTGCGCGTCGTGGCAGAACGCCTCAGCACCCGAGCCGATGGTGCAATTCCGGCCACGGCAATGAGCCCCGCCGGCTGGGCGGACCTGACGGCCACAGATCGCACTCGGCTCGTGGCCTCGATCCGGCTATCCAGCGTCGCTTTCGAACCCGACGGCA
>CAZWPY010000093.1:9644-11609 GCA_964635475.1 uncultured Acidimicrobiia bacterium | reverse complement strand
GCCACGGAGGTGTCGACGACGTGGCTGCCGGTGGGGGAGACGCCACAGACTCGGGCTCGTTCGGTGACGGGTGCGCAGTTGTCGATGGATGCCTTGTCGACGGTGACATCGGCGGACCTGCGGGTAGGACTCGAACCGCTGGTGGCGGGCTACCAGGCATGGCTCGACGAGCAGGAGGCCACCGCGGCGGCCTTGCCCGCCCATCTCCAGGAGACCTCGGAGCTAGTCCTGTGGGAAGCGAGGCAAGCCCATCAGCGTCTGGTCGACGGACTCGAACATGTCGCCACCGATCCGGAGGCACTGCGGTGCTTCCAGTTCATGAACAAGGTGATGCGCGACCAGCGCGTGGCCTCGCAGGTCGCGGCGGCCCGAGCGTCGGACTCATCAATCACGATCGAGCAGGCCCAAGCCGAGGTCGCGGCCAAGGGCACCGCCGCTGCTTCGTGGCGCCCGTTCCAGTTGGCGTTCATCCTGATGCAGCTCGGCGCCTTGACCGATCCCACCTCGCCGGTTCGTAGCGCCGAGCACCACGCTCGGGTTGAACTGTTGTTCTTCCCGACCGGTGGCGGCAAGACCGAGGCCTACCTCGGACTCGCCGCCTACACCTTTGCGATCCGCCGACGTCAGGGCGTGGTCGAGTCCACCGAGGGACCGTTGGACGGTCGTGACGGTGTCGCCGTGCTCATGCGCTACACGCTGCGTCTGCTGACCGCCCAGCAGTTCCAGCGTGCAACGGCGCTGATGTGCGCGGCGGAGCTCGTCCGCCGCGAGGACGAAACGACCTGGGGCGCCGAACCGTTCCGCATCGGGTTATGGGTCGGCACCGATGTGAGCCCAAAGCGCTTCGAGGAAGCCGACGAGCAGCTCACCAAGGCCAACGAGTACGGATCGCACCGGTTGACCGTGCTCCAGATCCAACGCTGCCCGTGGTGTGGCACCCCGATCACCGCAGCCCAAGTCAAGGCCGACGCGTCGATGCGGCGGGTGTTCGTCTACTGCGGCGACGACCTCGCTCGGTGCCCGTTCGCCAAAGGTGGGCCGGTCACCGAGGGGCTGCCGGTGCTCACCGTCGACGAGGAGATCTACCGGCTCACCCCTGGGTTCGTAATCGCGACCGTCGACAAGTTCGCCCGCCTCGCGCGCGAGGGTGAGGCGGCGGCGCTGTTCGGTTACGTGAGCCGCCGCTGCGGACGGCACGGCTACGTGCACGCGGACTACGCGAAGTGCGACATCAAGACCACGCACCCCGCGTCCAACGGCTACCCGGCCGCGTCGGTGCACCCAGTCAGCCGCCTTCGTCCACCCGACCTCATCATCCAGGACGAGCTGCACCTCATCACCGGGGCGCTCGGCACCTCGGTTGGGTTGTTCGAGGTTGCCGTCGAGACGCTCTGCTCGTGGGAGACGCCTGACGGCAAGCCAGTACGGCCGATGATCGTGGCCTCGACGGCAACGGTTCGCAACGCTCACGAACAGGTCCGAGGGCTCTACGGGCGCCAGGTCGAGATCTTCCCGCCGCAGGTCCTCGATGTCGCCGACACCTACTTCTCCGAGGAGGTGGCGATCGACCGTGACAACCCGGGCCGCCGCTACCTCGGGGTGAGCGCTCAGGGTGTGCGCCTCTCGAGCGCCGAGATCCGGGTTGCCGAGGTACTGCTGTCGGCCGGCCAGTTGCTGTTCGATCGGGCCGGAGTCGTTGCCGACCCGTACATGACGTTGGTCGGCTACTTCAACGCCACCCGCGAGCTGGCCGGCATGGCCCGCTACATGGCCGACGACGTCCAGACTCGAGTGAAGCGACCTCGCAAGGACTCGGGCTTCCCCTCCCGGCTCGGTACGTCGTTCGGGCTGCTCAACGTCGGTGAGCTCACCTCGCGCATCGCGTCGGCGGAGATCGGTCGGACGCTGGACCGTCTCGGCCTCGAGTTCGACCCCGGCTACGACACCACCGAAGCGTTCCGCGAG
>CAZWPY010000093.1:0-9544 GCA_964635475.1 uncultured Acidimicrobiia bacterium | reverse complement strand
CCGTCTCGGCCTCGAGTTCGACCCCGGCTACGACACCACCGAAGCGTTCCGCGAGAGGTTGGCCGCTCAGGATACCGGCAAGAAAATGGCGGCTCGGAGCGAGGCACCGTTCGATGTGGTGCTGGCCACGTCGATGCTCCAGGTCGGCGTCGACGTTCAACGCCTCGGCCTGATGCTCGTGGTCGGACAACCGAAGAACACCGCCGAGTACATCCAGGCATCGTCACGCGTCGGTCGAGACGCAACGGACCGTCCGGGGCTCGTGGTGTCGCTCGGAAACTGGGCCCGACCCCGCGACCTGGCCCACTACGAGCAGTTCCGCCACTACCACGAGACCTTCTACGCCCAGGTCGAGGCGCTGTCGGTCACCCCGTACTCGCCGACATCGCTCGCTCGCGGGATCGATGGCCTGCTCGTCAGCGCCGCACGAGTCGCACAGGCCACCCAAACCGACGGGCTGTCGCCCGAACGCGACGCCGGTCACATCAAGCACCAACGGCCAGCGGTCGAAGCGTTGGCCAGTCGGCTCAAGGCCCGGATCGCCGCGGCAGCCAAGGACCCCGACGCCACCAAACGGGCGAGCGACCTGCTGGTCAACCGGATTGACCGGTGGAGCGAGCGAGCTAAGCGTGCGGCCGAGGTCCACAAGACGCTCGTGTACGAGCGCACCGGCGACGGCGACAAGTACCTGCCGTTGATCATCAGCCCCGAGAACGCCAAGGCCTCGGTCGGCGGGTCGGCCGAAGCCCCGTTCGTCATCGCCAACTCCATGCGCGAGGTCCAGCCCGAGATCAACCTGCTGGTTTCCCCGATGCCCGAGCGCCTGTTCGCCCGAGCACCTGATGGTGCGCCGAACTGGACCCTCCCGGTCGGAGACGAGTGATGACCGACACCCTGACCCCCGAGCCGGCCGACGCTCCCGCCATGCTTCACGACGCCGAAACCCTCGACCCGCTCGCCGACGCCGAGGAGGCGGTGGTCAAGAACCGGGCCAAGGTCGGCTCCGCCCGCCCGTCGTCACTGCTCTACACCTACGGGCCCGGCTCGGTCATGGACCTCCCCGGCTTCTCCATCATGCCCGCCGGTCTCGACGACTGGGAGCCGATCTGGAAGCGCCGCGAGACGATCCCGACGATCCTCGAACCACGTCTGCTCAACGTCGTCCGGCTACACCTCGGTCCCCAGGTCGACGCGCTGCGCCCGTTCCCGTGGCAACCGAAGAAAGGCCAGAACACCACCGAAGGCAACGACCTCGGCATCCCCGCCCGCGTGTTCCCGCAGTGGCTCCGCTGCACCGGCTGCGACTACCTCGGGCCGGTACCGAGGTTCACCTACACCAACACCCACCCGTTCCGGCCCGACCTCGCCCAGTTCACCCACAAGAGCTGTCCTGGCCGAGGCAGTCCACGGGCTGGTGCGGCCAAGAAGAAGCGGGAGAGCCCAGCAGTCCCGGCCCAGCACCTGCTCACCTGCACCAACGGGCACCTCGACGAGTTCCCGTACACGCTGTGGGTGCACCGGGGCGGCCAGTGCCCCAAGGCTGAATTGCCCGACCTGAAGATGCGCGACGCCAACGTCGGCAAGAGCGTTGGCTCCACCATCGTGTGCGCTGCGTGCGGCGCGACCCGAGGCATGGCCGAAGCACAAGGAGCGGTCGGCCGCGACAAGCTCCCGCAGAGCTGCCGCGGGCGCCACCCGCACCTCAACGCGTTCGACGCCACCTGCGACGCTCGACCCGCCCTGATCATGATGGGCGCGTCAAACCTGTGGTTCCCCTCCACGCAATCGATCATCGTCATGCCCCGCACCGACGCCGAGGAGAAGGAAGCGCTCGGCGACCAGCTCCGCGTTGAGCTCGGCGTCGACCAAATCCAACAGTTCGCTGACCAGGTAGCGGTGATCCGCGCGCTGGCGAACGCGAAGAACATCGACGTGTCGACCGTGACCGACGAGGAACTCGAAGCCGCCGTTGCCGATGTCCTGGCCCCGGCCGACTCTGAGGAGGTGCGCCACGAGAAGCTCGCGGCGTGGGACCCGGTCGAGCTGCTCGTGCCCGAGTGGCGGTACCTCCAGAAGCCGGCCCTGTTCCCCCAACAGCAGAATTCCAGCGGGCTGATGGTTACCGAGATGCAGCGCGGCTCGACCCTTCACCCGAACGTCAGCCGTGTCGTCGCCGTGAACCAGATGAAGAAGGTGAACGCCGTACTCGGCTTCACCCGCCTCGACGAGATGGACCGCGTCAACGACCTCGCCAGCCGGCTCGTGAAGCTGACCCGCGACGACCACCCCCGATGGCTCCCCGCCACCGAGGACCGCGGCGAAGGGATCTTCCTCCAGCTCGACCTCGACGCCGTCTCGAGGTGGGAACAAGAGATCGCGGGCTCGCCGCTGTGGGAGGCCCACCGCCAGGCACATCGCCGCAACTTCCAACGACGCTTCTCCGAGACCGCCAAGCTCGTCGACCCCGATACCCGCCTGCCCGCCCCCCGGTACTGGTTGCTGCACACCCTCGCCCACGCCCTCATCCGCGAGATGGCGATGTCGTGCGGATACGGCGCCGCCAGCCTCACCGAACGGATCTACGGCTGGGAAGACACCCCCGGTCGAGAGGCGGCTGCCGGACTCATGATCTGCACCACCGCATCGGACAGCGAAGGCACCCTCGGGGGGCTCGTCGCCCTGTCCGAACCGGCCCGCCTCGAAGGACTCGTCGCCAACGCACTGCGCCGCGCCGCTCGATGCTCGTCGGATCCGGTATGCGCGATGCGCACCCCCAGCGACCCTGAAGACTTCCTCCACGGCGCTGCGTGTCACTGCTGTTCCTTCGCGTCCGAGACGTCGTGCGAGAAGGCCAACCGCTTCCTCGACCGCCGGTTCCTCCTCACCCTGCCCGGCGCCGACGGTGCCTCGGTGCCGGGCTTCTTCGGGAGCGTGGATGCCCACTGATCCCTCCGAGGCACTCGGCGAGTACCTCACGGCCACCGAGGCCATCGGGATCGCAACCCTCCTCGCTGCCGGGCAGCACACTTCCCAAGCGCTGCGAGAGGTCAACGCCGCAAGGCGAGAACGGGCCAAGGAGCTGCTCGCAGCGTCGGGCATCAGCCATGCCGACCCCGACCGGTCGATCCCTCTCCTCCACGCCATCGCCGGAGCCAAAGCGATTAGCCACGACCTCACACCCGTGTGGACCATGCCCGGCAACGAAGCCACGGTCGGCCACCTCACGAGCGAGTTCCACCGCCTCGTCCAGGCGGCCCGCCAAGCCGTCACCTGCGCGACCTACAACTTCGAGCCGACCTCGCAGATGTGGACCGTGCTGCGAGAAGCATCCGAGCAAGCGGGCGTGGTCGTGACCGTCTACGTCGACGGGGACAAAGCCGACGCCGGCAAGGTCAGCGAACAGCTCCCGCACGCGACCGTGTATCGCTCTGCTGTCCTGCCCAACGGCAAGCAGATCGTCAGCCACGCCAAGTTCATCGTCATCGACCACGCCATGGTCCTGCTCACCAGCGCGAACTTCTCCTTCAGCGCCGAGAACCGCAACATCGAGTTCGGCCTCCGCATCCACGACCCCGCCCTCGCTGCATCGATCGAAGCCACGATGACCACCAAGCACGGCTCCCTCTACGAGTTGGTCTAGGAATTGCGGATCGAAGGCCCAGCGCGCAGCATTCGGCAGCAGAGTCCGTCACCCTGCCGTCAGTCCTTACTTAACGGCGGTCGGGATCCAAGTGGCATTGGTGGTCTTGGCCACCAAGCCGCGCTCGCGCAGAATGGCCAGGTACTTGCGCACGTTCCCTGGGTCGCGCTGGACGACCTCGCTGATCTCATCGACCCGAGCTTCGCCCCAATCGGCGAGCAGTTCGAGAACCGACTCGGTCATGTCCGGGTCGCCGCTACGGCGGCCGAGCTTCCGGCCAGCCGACGGCGCCGGCGTGTACGTCGAGCGAAACGACTCGAGGACTTCATCACAGACGTACCAGCGCGGGCCGTACCTAGTCGCTTCGAGCCGTCCGTCGCGAACCATCAGGTTTACTGCCGACCTGGTGACGCCCAGCACGTTGGCGACATCGGGGAGGCCGTGGAGGCAGCCCTGATCGTGAGTGTGCTCGGGAGGTGACATCCCGCTCACTGTGGCGGACTGTCGCGCGCAAGTGGTGGATGCCAATCGTGGGCTCGGCCCCGACCATCCGCGCCTTGCGCGCGCAAGGCCGCGATGCTTGAAGGATGGCTATCGACGCCCCTGGCCGCCTCCAGGGTCACCGGCAGGACCGCCGCTGGAGCGCGTGGCCGACTACGGAGGTCCGGTGTTGACGATGACCTCGCCGATCCAGGTGAAGGTAAGTCGGCTCAAGTCCGTCCTTGTCGACGACAGCAAGCCGCGGCCGGTCCTTCTCCTCGGAGCGGGGGCGTCAGTGAAGTCGGGGATCCCGCTGGTTCGGGATCTGGTCCAGCAGATCGCCCGCGTCGGCTACTGCCATGACCAGGGCTGGGACTACCGCGATCCTCGTCCACAGCAGAGCGATTGGCTGCAGTGGCTCAGGTCGCAGACCTGGTACGACGAAGCCGCCCCGCTCGAGGTGACCTACCCACAGCTGGTGGAGCGCGTGCTCGTGCCGAAGCAGGTCAGGAAGGACTTCTTCCAGCGAGCGCTTCGAGAGCGAGCGACCCCGAGCCCGGGATACCAGCACCTCGCTGACCTGGTCGCGAAGGGTTGGCTTCGCACGATGCTCACGGCGAACTTCGACGACCTTATCTACCAGACGTGCCGATCCCTACCTGGAGCGGCGCTGATCGAAGCCGTCAAGAGCCCGTTCGAGATGCACCTGGTTTCGAGCGATCCGGCCGCGCCCCAAGTCGTGCATGTTCATGGGACGGTCGAGCACTACACGGACTGCAACCTCGAGGACGAGACGCAGACCATGCACCCCGACGTGAAGGTTGCCATCAATCCGTTGCTCAAGGACCACCCGCTGGTCGTCGTCGGCTACCGGGGCGCCGAGCCCTCGGTCATGAAGGATCTGCTGCTCGACGGCTCCCAGGCGGCCGGGAACTACCCGCACGGCATCTACTGGTGCGCCCGGCGGACGGACGACCTTCACCCGCAGGTGCTCGACCTCGCCGCACAAGTGGGCACGAACCTCATGGTCGTTCCGGTCGAGGGCTTCGACGAGTTGATGGCGGAACTCAACGACGGCACCACGCGCAGCGCGCGCGTGGCGCAGCCCTCGGCCCCGACGACCGCGGAGCTGCAACCCGCAGCGATATCGAACGACCGGCTTGACTGGCGCTTCATCGAGGCGGAGCTGCCCGCCGTTGCCGACGGCCTCGGCATCGCCGTCCCGTCGACGATCGATCGGGACTGGCTGTCCGATGTGCTGGTACAGCTCAACCTCGCGACCGAACGAGCAGACGGCGAATCCCACCCAACTCGCGCCGGCGAACTGCTGCTGTCCCTCGACGGCCCCATTACCGTCGAGATCAACTGGGGCACGATCCGGCGCACGGTCGCGGGGAACATCTGCCAGGTCCTCGCGGACGCCACCGAACTGCTCACCGAAGCGAACGCGCCATTCCGGCTGAAGGGCCCGAAGTCCGTCAACGTTCGCCCCTACCCTCCGCTGGCCCTGAAGGAGCTGCTCGTCAACTGTCTGGCCCACGCCAACCACGACACGGGCGTGCCCATCAGCGTGACCGGAGGTGTCGAGACGGTGACCTTCGTCAATCGAGGGTCCCTGATGGAGGGGGTCGACGCGGTCGGCCTCGGTCGCACTTCCAACCGGGCATACCGCAACCCGGTCGTAGCGAACTTCCTGTACGGCTTCGGCGCCATGGACAAGTTCGGCAGCGGCCTGGTGCACGTACGCGAGTGGGCACAGGAGGACGGTGGCGACGCGACCTTCGATGCGGACGGCTGCTCCTTCATCGCCACTGTCCGCGCACGCCCCGAGCGGCCGGACGAAGGAGCGACGATTGCCAGGCCCGCTGATGGATACGAGGTGTTCTACGCCAACGCCTTGCCCGTTCGATTCCGGCGGGGCTTCGTCGACATCGGCGCGACCGCGGTGACAAGCCGCGCAGAGGTCTTCGATCGCAACGCCGGCATCCAAACCGCACCGTTCAATCCCCATGGTGGAAACCTGCTGACGCTCTCGGACCTCGAAGCGTCGACCAACCCGCTCGCTCGCGAGGTTCGTGGCTCCGTGAAGCACGTGGCGATCCGAGACTTCTGCGAGGACCGCGATGACGAGCGCCTCCTGGTACAGCTCCTGAATGAGTCGCTGCGGCGGCACGCCAAGGATCGAGGATTGCTCGTCTACGGGCGGGAACAGCGGCTCTACTTCCCAAAGTCCGCCGATGGTGAGCGGCGGGTCTCGTACCACGGCAGGCTGAAGGACTCGACTCGAACGGTCGTCAAGGTTCGGCGTTCGCGCACCACGAATCAGGTGACCTACTACGAGCACCATGCCGTGCGTTGGCAGTTCCGCCGCTTCGGCGATGACTGGCACCTCCTCCTGGTGCCCGGGTGGATCTTCACGCGAGACGGCGAGGAGGATCTCCTCCACCCCAAGCGCGTGACGAGTCTCAGCACCCGCCGTGCAGCACGCGACTACAACCCGAACGTCAGCGCGCACCTCTACTTCTGGGCATCGATGCTCGTGGGCGACGATGCCCGAGAAATCGTGCTCGCCGACGGATCTGAGGCTGTCGTCCTCGAACGTCAGCCGGTCACCGCGCACCTCGCAGGCGTGCCGTCACCCGCCGGCGGCGAAGACGACGAAGACGGCGACGATGACCGCGACCTTGATGAGCTCGAAGGAGAGCTTGAACGCCTTAGTCTCGCCGAGGACGAGGACGAGGACGAATGACTGCGCTTCGATTGATCCATCTCCCGGAGCCATCGGTCGAGTTCGGTGAAGGTGAGTCGACTGTCGTACGCGAAGGTCTGGCTCAGTACGGGCCCTACAGCCTGAGGCTCGGGGCAGCGCATCCGAATGCTGTCCGAGTCGGCATAGTCGGGACGCCAGCATCGGTTGCTGGCGCCCGGAAGTTCCTCGAGCGGATGGCGAATCGGATCCACTCGGGCAAGCCGAACAGCATCCTGACCCCTGACTATCCAGGGTTCGACTCGGCGTTCCGCTCGTCCCTCGCAGTCGACTCGCGATGGACGGTCGAGCTGGATCCGACTGCAGTAGAGCAGGCCCTCGGTCGTCCGCCATACGAGGCCTTTGAGACTTGTCTCGCCCTATGGGTTGAAGGCGTGCAGGGGCTTGTACGCGACATCGCCCCTGACGTGGTGCTGTGCGCGCTGCCATCAGACGTGCTTGATCGTTGTCGGGTAGTCGACGTCCCCCGCCCCAAGCGCCGGAGCCAGGGAAGCCGGCGTGGCAAGCGGACGAAGAGGGGAGGGCCGGAACAGCTCGAACTGAACCTCTTCGACTCCGGAGCCGGCTCTATCGAACAGGCATCACAGCCCCAGTCGTCAGATCTCCGATCGAGGAACTTCCGCAGGGCACTCAAGGCCGCGGCGATGGACGCACGGGTTCCGATCCAGATCGTCACGCCATCGCTGTACGAAGAGGGGGGCAAGCAGCAAGACCCAGCCACCCGGGCCTGGAACATCTCCGTCGCCCTCTTCTATAAGGCGGGCGGTCTGCCCTGGCGGGCTCGGGCCGAAGTCGAGCACACCTGCTTCGTGGGGATCTCGTTCCACCACCTCTTCACGGCCGATCGGCACGTGATGTTCTCGAGCCTCGCCCAGGCCTTCTCCACCGAGGGAGACGGCTTCGCCCTGCGCGGCGGGGAGATCCCGTGGGACCCGACCGATCGGCGACCTCACCTTGATGAGGCTCAGTCCGAGGAGCTGCTTGCAAAGGTGATGACCGCGTACCGCAGTCACGTCGGGCGGGATCCGCTTCGCGTGGTCGTCCACAAGACCAGCGAGTTCACGGCCGGTGAGAGGCAGGGCATGCGCCGGGCGCTGGCGGACGTCCCCGCTGTCGAGATGCAGACGGTGAGGTCGACGGACTTCCGTCTACTGCGGCAGGGCCAGTATCCGCCCCACCGTGGCACGCTCGCGATCTTTGGAGACACGAGCTTCCTGTTCAGCACCGGCTACTCGGAAGCCCGCGAGACCTATGACGGGCCTCACGTGCCGGTCCCGCTCGAGCTCGTCGACGCTGGCGGGACGGCCGCCGAGCTCTCTGCGCGCGAGCTTCTCTCGCTCAGCAAGATGAACTGGAACTCGGCAAGGGATCACATTGCGTTCCCGATCAGCCTCGCGTTCGCTCGTCAGGTCGGCCTGGTGATGGCTGAGATCCCGCGAGACGCGGATCCGCATCCGCTGTACCGGTTCTATATGTGAGCGCGACGTGACTAGCACGCCCGCCCGTTCGGCCGACCCGCACCGCGACGACGTCAAGCTCAGCCGCAAGGAGATCGGGCGACTGGTCTACAACTGGATCGGAGTCGATGGCGGTTACCTCGGCTCGTTCTCGTACGCCCGGCACGATCGGTTCTGGTTGGAGGTCTGCGACCTGTCGGTCAGTACGGCCGCCTACGCGGGAACAACGCGGGAGTGCTTCGAAGACACGCTCTTTCAGGCAGCTCCGCGAGATCAGGCAGCTGTGCTTCGAGCGATCCTCGAGGAGTACCCGCCGCTCGATGTACCTGATCCGGGCCAGCCGAAGTTCAGAACGGAGAAGCTGCATCGCGAGATTCTCTCGTGGATCGGTCGCCTGGAAACCGGCACGACCTCGGTTGAGGTCGCGCTGTTGTCCGCCACGGACTCTGTCCGAAGGGCACTCGACGACGCCGACAACCTCATGCGGATGTCTGGGCCCCAGAGCGCTGTTGACCGCGTGCACACCGCGCTACACGGGTACCTGCTCGGCCTCTGCGACGACGCCGGGATCGCTCACGGAGATCGCCCGACGATGAACCAGCTGTTCAAGGCGCTGCGCGCAGAACACCCAAGCCTTGGGAACCTTGGCGTCCGAGACGATGACGTGGCCAAGATGCTGGGCTCGATGGCGTCCATCCTCGATGCGCTCAACCCGGTCCGCAACAGCGCGTCGATGGCTCACCCGAACAGGTCGCTGGTCGGCGAGGCGGAGGCGGTGCTCGTCGTCAACACGGTCCGCACACTCCTGACCTACTTCGACGCGAAGCAACGAGAGACGGAGCGCACGGCGTACTCCGCCGGCGGTGGTGCCGAACCGTTCTGACGGCGAGCCCGAAGATCGCCGTGGTGGGTGCGGGAGTGGGTCACGAGAACGCGTTGGCGGCGACTTCCTGGAACTTCGTTCGGCGATCGCGTGGCCCGCCGTGGTGAGTGCGGCGAGCGGCCGGGCTTTCTACTGTTCCTTCTACTGCGCGGCGCGTGACGGGGGTGTACGGGCTGACGTGACCAGGGTACCCTGGTCTCGGAAACCCCAGCAGAAGGGCACGTTCCGGCACTCGATGGTACGGGCTGAGCGGCCGCAATCCCTCATAAGCCGAAGGTCGCAGGTTCAAATCCTGCCCCCGCCACCAATGTGATGTC
>CAZWPY010000092.1:10123-11764 GCA_964635475.1 uncultured Acidimicrobiia bacterium | reverse complement strand
TCGGATATCGCGGGGTGGGTGAAGGGTGGAGGGACGCGGGGATCGCGCCGACGGGCCGTATTTCGGCCGTCGCCGCGGGCCGCGCCCGGGACCGGGCGGCTGGGCAGGGCCCTGGGGTCCGGGGGGAGCAGGAGGTCCGGGGTTCCCCGGAGGGCGCGGCGGCCGAGGTATGGGTCGGCCGGGTGGACCGCGGCGTAACCGTGGCGACGTGCGCGCGGCGATTCTGTGGTTGCTCGCAGAACGGCCGATGCACGGCTACGAGCTGATCACCGAAGTCGAGTCGGCAAGCGGCGGCGCGTGGCGACCGAGCCCGGGCGCGATTTACCCGACCTTGTCGATGCTGGCCGACGAGGGCCTCGTCACCATCGCCGGTCCCGACGACGACGCAACCGACGGCGGCCGCGCCAACGCGGGCGGACGTAAGGTCTTCGCACTCACCGACGCGGGCAGCGAACAAGCGAGCAAACTGCGAGCGGGCACCCCGCCGTGGGGCGAGGCCGGACCTGCCGACAACCTCGGCGAGTCGGCCAAGGCCTTGGGCGCGGCCGTCTGGCAGATCGCGCGGGCGGGAACCGCCGACGAACGAGCGGCCGCACGAGTCGTGATCGACCAGGCTCGCCGCGAGCTCTACCGCATCCTCGCCGGCGACGCCCCCGCCGCGACCGCGTCGGAGTCGCCTAACGGCGAGTGAGTACCTCGGCGCCCCGATCGGTCACGAGGATCGTGTGTTCGAACTGCGCCGTGCGGCTCAAGTCCTCGGTTACCGCGGTCCAGCCGTCGGCCCAGCTCGTGTGGCGCCACGACCCGATGGTGATCATCGGCTCGATCGTAAACACCATGCCCGGCTCGATGACCGTGCGCGCGCCACTGTCGAAGTAGTGCGGGATCCCCAATCCGCCGTGAAAAACCTCGCCGATGCTGTGGCCGACAAAGGCGCGCACGACGCCGAAGTCGGCCGCGGCGGCGTGGTCTTCGATCGCCCGACCGATCACGTTGATCGGTCGGCCGGGCCGCACCGCTTCGATCCCGCGCTCCAAACATTCACGAGTAACCCGGATCAGCCGGCTCGACACCGCGTCGACCGAACCGACAGTGAACGTCGCGTTGGTGTCGCCGTGGACGCCCTCCTTGTAGGCGGTCACGTCGAGGTTGACGATGTCGCCCTCTTCGAGCGGACGGTCGTCGGGGATCCCGTGGCAGATCACTTCGTTGACAGAGGTACACAACGACTTCGGGTAGCCGTGATAGTTCAACGTCGACGGGTACGCGCCACGCTCGATGTAGGCCTGGTGGACGATCGCGTCGATCTCGTCGGTGGTAACTCCCGGCTGCACCGCGGCGCCGCCGACGGCCAGCACGTCGGCCGCGAGCCGACACGTGCGGCGCATCCGATCGATCACGTCGGCCGACTTCACCGCCGGCTCCCGCTCACGACGCGGGTGGCCCGAGTCGGCGTAGTCGGGACGGTCGATCCCCGGCGGCACCGAACGCCAGCTGCTCACGCGGCCGGGCGCGACCGGCGATGCCTTGTGGCAACGTTTGTACTTCTCGCCGCTCCCGCACCAACACGGGTCGTTGGATCTAATCGAACGCACTGCCGTCCAGGATACGCCGCTGGCTTGAAAACACAGCGCCGAGGGC
>CAZWPY010000092.1:0-10023 GCA_964635475.1 uncultured Acidimicrobiia bacterium | reverse complement strand
GCCGACGCGACGAGTAGACCCCGCACAAGGCCGTCGAAACGGGAGTGGTCGAGCCGACGGCCGACCGCGTAACCCACCTGCCAACCGACCCACATGCCCGGCACGCACGCGAGCGCCAACAGCCACAACGACGACGTCATCCGACCGAGTAAAAGCGCGAACGTAGCGACATTCGCGATCGCGAACACGCCCGACAACGTTGCTCGAAACGGGTCGGGCGCGAGGCCACGCGCTTGCAACACCATGACCAACGGCGGGCCGTTGGTGCCGATCGTGGTCGACAACACCCCCGACACCACACCCGCCGCCACGTCGACAGCGGGCCGGGATCGACGCAAGCGGAATCCGCTCGCCAAGATCGCGGTGAACACCAACACGCTCACGGCCAACGCAATACGCAACGCGTCGTCGCTCACGTGCCGTGCCACGACAATCCCCACCGGCATCGCGACCAACGCGGGAACCACCATTCGGCCCACCGTCGGGCGGTCGATGTCGCCGCGGTGGCGCAACGCGACCGTGGTGGCCGACACGAGGCCTAGAACAGCCGCGACCGCAACCGTCTCACGCACCGTCAAAACGGTCGACATCAACGGCACGGCCAATAACGCAAAACCGAAACCGGCCAAGGTTTGCACCGCTCCCGCGAGGAACACCGCGCCGAGCACGACGAGAAACCCGGCCGCGGTCACCGGCGCAGGGTAATGGTGGCGGCCAGCGACTACCCAGTTGCACCCCGCCCACGCCGCCGCCGAGGACGTTGCACCCAACGTCGCCGATGGCGACGACGACGGGAGCCCGCTAGCCGACTCCGGGGTTCATGATGCCTGCCGGGTCCCACGCCCGCCGCAGTCGCGCACGCAGGTCCAGTTCGTCGGGCGACATCATCAACGACAACCACCGCCGTTTGGCCACACCCACACCGTGTTCGGCCGAGACCGCGCCGCCGCGGCGCACCACCCAACCGAGAACTTCGCGTTCGGCGTCGACGCGCCGTTCGGGGTCCACGTCGAACACGTTCACGTGCGCGTTGCCGTCGAGCGCATGGCCGAACAGCACGGCCCGAACGCCGCGATCGGCCGCCCAACGTTGGATCCACACCAAGAGTTCGCCCAGCTCCGGACCGGGCACGACGACGTCGAGCTTCAGCGGTAGGCCGAGCCGAGGCAGCGCCGCGGTCACCGAGTCGCGAAGTCGGGCCACCCGTCGGCCGCCCTCGTCGACCGCGTGCAGGTCGAGCACGGCCGCCACGGCCGCAGTGGCCACGTCACACGCCGGCGCGTCAGGGGCAGCGACGGTGACCAGTAGCGCAACATCGCAGTCGTCGAGCTCGATGCCCGGCGGAGGTGCGTCGGCGATTGCCCACGCACCACGAGCGAGGAACTCCACTTGGTCGACATCGCGGATTCGACGTAGTGCTGCCAGCACCGTCGGCAACTCGTCGGCTCGACACCTCCCCACACCTGCGCTCACCGCGGGCATCGGCCGCACGCAACGCACACGCGCCGCGGTGATCACGCCCAAGGTCCCCTCACTGCCGATCAGAGCTCCCGGCCACGCAAAACCCAACGACGACTTGGCTAGCGGCTGCAGGCTCCACGTACCGACGATTGCGCCACGGCCGTCGACGGCCTCTGCCCCGACGGTTCGTGACCCGAACGTGCCCCACCGCGCCACCCGCGAGCCGCCCGCGTTGGTCGCAACCATCGCGCCGACCGTCGCTGCCGAACGTGCGCCGAAATCGACGCCGACGTCCCAGCCGTGTTCGCCCGCTGCGACCTGCAGCTGCTCGAGGGTCACTCCCGCGTCGGCAACAATGTCGCCCGTTTCGGGTGCGACCATTCGGATCGTCGACAGTCGTCGGGTCGACAACACAACAGCTGGCTGGCCCGCTCTTGGCACGCCGCCACCAACCAGCCCCGTATTGCCTCCTTGTACGACCAGCGGACTCCCATGGCGACCACACGCGCCGACAACTTCGGCCACCTCTGCCGTCGACCGGGGTGACACCACAGCGATCACCTCGCCGCGCCACACGCCGGTCCAGTCGCGGGCAAACGAGTCGACATCACCGTCACTGGTGCCGACGGCATCTGTTCCGAGCGCGCGGCGTAAATCCGACGTGACCGCGGCGGCCGATGCAGCCGTGTGCGTCACCAACTCAGCGCACGCCCGGCGCGAAGCTCACGCGCAACACACGCACACGCGTGTCGCCCGATCCCGTGCCTGCTCCCGTGCCCGACGCCGACGGCTTCACGTCGATCACCAGTTCGCCGAGCGGATCGGCCACGAGTCGATCGAGCACCGCGCAGCGGGTGGAATAACGCAGCGGTTCGGCGGCGCCGAGCTCCTCGACCGCGGTGACGCGGCTGATGCGCACCCCGCGCACGACGACGGGGCCGATCGGGTCCATAACCAATACGCAATAGACCGTCTCCGTATCTCCCCCCTCACCGCTGCCGGGGCCGCCCCCGCCGTCACCGCTGCGACGTCGGGTGCTCGGCCCATAGAACTGCCACGGCTCGAGCCCGGCCTCGACCCCGTGGATCGCTTCACCGTTCACGGCCATCCAGTCGGCCAGCGCACGCAGACGGTCGAGCTGCTCGGCCGGCAGAGACCCATCGCCGCGCGGGCTGACGTTGAGCAACAGGTTGCCGCCCCGGCCAACAGTCTCCGTCGCCGCCGTAATTAGTTCATATACCGACTTGTAATTAGTATCAGACGGGTTGTAGCCCCAGCTCTCGTTCATCGTGTAGCAGCTCTCCCATCGCGGGCCCGGTGCCACAGCGGGCACAAACTGCTCGGGCGTGAGAAAGTCGCCATGGCTCGGCAGCCGGTCGTTGATGAGGATTCCCGGCTGCAGGCTCCGGCACAGCAGCGCGATCTGCTCCACGTCCCACCAGTCCGCAGAGCGTTCCCACTGCCCGTCGAACCAGACGACGTCGATGCGCCCGTAGTTGGTCAACAGCTCTCGCAGCTGCGCGAGCAGCGCAGCACGGAAGCGTTCGGACGTGGCATCGTCGGGCACGGGCGGTGTCAGGTAAGGGAAATACGGCCGATGTTGCGCGAGCAGCGGCGGATAGTCGGGGTGCGACCAATCCGACAACGAGAAGTACAGCCCGATCCGAAAGCCCTTGGCGCGGAAGGCCGCAGTGGTTTCCTCGACGAGGTCGCGGCCCGCGAAGTGAGCGACAGAGTGCCGCGACGTCTGTGTCGCGAACATCGCGAATCCGTTGTGGTGTTTGGCCGTGAAGACCACATAACGCATACCCGCATCCCATGCGAGCTCGGCGAGTGCGGCAGGGTCCCAGCGCTGCGGATCAAATGTCGCCGCCGTCGAGTGGTACTGCTCAGGGCTCACGTCTTGACAGTGCGGCAGCGCGAACAGGCCGCCAGCCATCGGCCAGGAGATCTCTAGTCCCTGCTCGCTCGCGTGGTCCCAGTGGATAAACAGGCCGAGCCCCGCGTCGTCGAACCAGCGCGAATCCTGGGTTGCCGCCGTCAGCTCCTGCCCCACCCCGCCATCCAAGCACGTCACGACCGCCGTCGCCCGCAACGAGGCGCGCCGGGGCCCCGATAACGTGACAACCGCGGCGTATCTACCTGTCGCCGCGCAGACTGCCTCGCCAAGGAGATTCAGACATGGCCGGATCCACGTTCACCGTCACGCGTTCGGGCCTCGTGCATGCCCCGATCGACGCCGTGGCCGCGGCGCTCGCCAACCTGCGCGACTGGCCGTCGTGGTCGCCGTGGCACGACCTCGACCCGAATCAGACACTCACCTACGGCGGGCCCGACTCGGGCGTCGGCGCCACGTCGGCGTGGAAGGGCAACCGTAAGGTCGGTCAGGGATCAATGGAGATCACGCACGCCGACAGCGATCGTGTGGTCGTTGACCTGCATTTCATCAAACCGTTCCGCGCCGACAACGTCGCGACGTTCGCACTGTCGCCTGCGGGCGACACCAGCAACTCGTCGCCTGCGGGCGACACCAGCAACTCGTCGCGGGCGGGCGACACCACCAACGTCAGCTGGTCGATGACGGGGCCCCGCAACCTGCTGATGAAACTCATGGGGCTAATCATGAACTTCGACAAGCGGATCGGCGCCGACTTCGAAAAGGGCCTCGCCCGCCTCGACAGTCACCTCTCGCCACGCTGACCCCGCAGCACAGCGATCCGAGTGGCGGGCTCAGCCGCCCGTCGCCTCGAGCAGGGCCCGCAGGTAGGGCATCGCTCGCCGGTCTTTCTCCCTGTCGGCAGCCTCCTTCGACCGGATAATTGCCCGCAGCGTCGCGACTCTCGTCAGAGTGCCGTCGACGAGTTCGACGAGGTCGGATTGGAGGCTCAGCTCGTCGTAACCTCCGGCGAAGCCTGCCGGAACGAACGTGAGATCGAGGTCACCGGCAGTCGTCGTGAGGTTGAGCATCCTCGGCTGGGCCGCGAGGAACGGTCCGTCGATGGGAAAAACCACACCTTCTGGATCGTTCGTGCGGATTCGGGCGTCGAGCTCTCGCAGGGCCGCCGCAAGCCGGTCGAGGTTCTCCACGTCCCGACGAGGTGTCACATCGACATCGGTCGTCGGCAACGGTGAGCCGTGCGCGACGGCTGCAAGTCCGCCGATGAGGACGAACGCCACATCGTGGCGCCCGAGAACCTTGAGCAGTCGCTCTGGGTCGAACACCGCTGTCACTATGCGCGTCCGACGATCGCCAAGAGGCGCCGAGTCTCCTCCGCCATGCGGTGCACGCGCTCGGCGGGGGTCATCGCGAGGCGATGAGCGATCTGCGTTCGGTCGACACCGTCGTCGGGATTAGGCGAGAGCGCGCGATCGAGCAGGAGTCGGATGACCTCGGCGCGGGAGAGCCGTGCGCGGCGCGCCCGTCGATCCAGCTCACGAAGCGTTCGGTCCGGGAGGCGGACCGAGACACGATCGCCGACGGGGGGCCGACCGACACGAGACATACGTATGAGTATACGGCGCCGGAAATCCTCCGGGTACTAGTAGCTCACGTGTACGACCCGTTTACCGGCGAAGGTCTCGCTCCACGAAAGGCCGTCCGGGCTCGGGGCGTGCTCACGCTCCTCGCCTAATTCATTTCCTAGTTCAACTCGCAATGTTGGTCCGCCCGCGACCGCAGGCCACCGCGCGTGTAGGTCGTGGAGTTCGCCCGTCAAGTCGCCACCTTTGAGGGCAATCAGGCCTTTGCGCCACGTGTCGACGCCGCGGTCGGAGCTGGCTTTGCCGGTGGCTCGCAGGCGTGGTTGGGTCCAGCCCCACAGGTCGACCAAGGGCGCCGTCGCGCGACTCACGGCGTAGTCCACCGGCTCGCGGAACGCCTCTGCACGGCCGTGCCACACCCGCACGTTGCTCAAACCCGCGGCGGTCACAATCTCGCGCAAGGCCGCGCACTTCTTCGCGATCGAGTCGACCAAAACGAACTCGACATCGCCGAACCACGCGGCGAGGACCGCTCCGGGAAGCCCGCCGCCGGTCCCCCAGTCGACCACGACGGACTGCGCGGGAAACGCCCGGCGGGCCAACACCAAACAATGGCGGACGTGTTGAGACCACACACTGGCCGCCGTTGTCGAACGCGAGACGAGGTTGACCCTGGTGTTGGCGTCGAGCAGCGCCTCGACGAACCCGTTGAGCGCGTCGAGCGTGTGCCCCGGCGCGAGCAACGCCGGCGCGACCAGGCCCGGCGCGAGCCACTCGAGGTCGGCGGCCTCGATCCGAGTCGTCACGCGCCGTCAGCCCGGGCTACGCCGGGACGCGGGGTTGGCGCCCGGAACAACGGCGCCACGGCGGCACTGTCGAGGTACTCACGCACGGCGATCACCGAACCGTCACGCACGTCCACCCACAACGCGGCCGGCGCCGCGACCTCCGTACCGTCACGGGCAGTGCCACGCAACACGTGGGTCTGCACGTACCCGTCGGCGTGAAAGACCCGCTCGATGTCGGTGTAGCGATACCCGCGTAACGCCTTGCCGAGCGCCCGCATGCCCGCGAGCAGCTCACGTTTGCCGAGCCGGCGCCCCGCCGCGGTGGCTTGCCAGACCTCGACGTCGTCGTGCAGTGCCTGCTCAACCGCGTCGAGGCGGCCCGCGGGCGCGTCGATCGACAGCGCAGCCGCCAGTTCCCGCAGTCGCGCCGCTCGCGCCGAGTCCGGGTCGAGTCCAGAGAATCGGTCCACCCCACCATCCTTGCGGACCGCAGAACTACCCTGTGAAGCCCCCAGCGACCGGAGATGGCCAGGCCGTGACTTCCGACAGAACCGACATTTCGACCGGCGCGTTGCTACCTGTGACGTTGGCGGGGTTACCCCTGGTGTTGTCGGGGACCGCCGGATTGCGTAGTGCCGCCGGCGTCTCCTGCGGCCCTTCACCGGCGGTTGTCGTGAGCGCCGAGCGGGTTGCGAACTTCCTGCGTGCCACCGGCGCGCCGCCTGAGGACCTGCCGGGTGTCGCACCGAGCAACCTCGTTTTGGCACTGACAAATCTGCTGTTGCCCGAGCTGGTGCGCGTCGACGACGTGCGGATGGGCGTCAATTACGGTACCGATTCGGTACGTTTTCCGGCGCCGACGCCGATCGGCGAAGCGGTAGTTGCATGGGTCGAGTTGGCCGACGTCAGCGACGTCGCGGGCGGCGTGCAAACGCGGATGCGCATCACCGTCACCCGGCCCGATGCACCCACGCCCGGGTCCGACGCGGATGGCGACGAGCCGTTCTGCGTAGTCGAGTCGCTCAGCCGCTTCTTCGACTGACCATGCGTGTTCTGCTGGTTCACGGAATGGCCGGCTCGGCCGCGTCGACGTGGCGCGACAACGGGTGGATCGACGTCTTGCGCGACGAGGGTCACCACGTCGAGGCCTGCGATCTGCTCGGCCACGGCGACGCGCCCCGTCCACATGACCCGGCGGCTTTCAGCCACTTGGCCGACCCGCTCGACGCGGCGCTCGACGCCGCCGCCCACGCGGGCGAGCCGATCGCGTTAGTCGGATTTTCGCTGGGAGCACGTCTCAGCCTCGAAGTCGCGTTACGCCGGCCGACCGACGTTGCCGCCTTGGTGTTGCTCGGCGTCGGCGCGGGGTTGTTCGAGAGTTGGGACCACGAGCCGCTGGCCGCGGCGCTCGCAGCGAGCCCAGCCAGGCCAGCAGGCCCAGCCAGCCCAGCAGTCCCAGCCGCGACGCATCCCTTTGTCACCCACCTGATCGACCTCGCGCGCACCTACAGCGACCCGCTGTGCCTCGCGGCCCTGCTGCGCTACCGGGGCAACGACGCGATCGATCCCGTGGTGTTGGGCGCCCTCAGTCAGCCCGCCCTGGTCGTCGTGGGCGACGCCGACCCGGTCGGGCCGGCCGGTCCGCTTGCCGACGCGCTCGGATCCGGCCGCGCGCTCACGGTGGCACGTTGCGACCACTTCGCGTTACCTCGACGGTTCGAAGCGATCGACGCGACGGTCCAGGCGCTCAGCAGCGCGCACCGCAGGTCGTGACTGTCCGGCCTCGGCCGGGCCGGATCTGACACGTCGTCAGATCGCCCGAGACCACCCCAGTAGGCTCACCACCCGTGCACTTTGCGCTCACCGCTGACGAACTCGCTTTTCGCGACGAAGTCCGCGACTACCTCAACACTTTGCTCGCACCCGGCGGCGACTTCGCGCACGTTCGAGGCGTCGGCGGTCCGGGCGGCGAACACCTCGCCGTTGCGCAACGCCAGGATTTCGAACGTCGCCTCGGCGCCGATGGCTGGACCTGCGTGGGCTGGCCGACCGAGTTCGGTGGTCGCGGCCTACCTCTCCCCTTGCAGGTCCTCTTCCTCGAGGAATACGCCCGCGCCGGCGGGCCAGGTCGTGTCGGCCACATCGGCGAGGGACTGCTCGGCCCGACCGTGATCGCCTTCGGCACAGCCGAACAGCAACAGCGGTTCCTCGAACCGATCCGACTCGGGACCGAGCTGTGGTGTCAGGGGTACAGCGAGCCCAACGCGGGCAGCGACTTGGCCAACGTCTCGACGAGGGCCGAGCTACACGACGGCGCGTGGCACATCACCGGGCAGAAGGTGTGGACGAGCCTCGCGCAGTGGGCCGACTGGTGTTTTGTGGTCGCCCGCACCGAGCCCGGGTCACAACGCCATCGCGGGCTGTCGTACCTGCTCGTCGACATGCGCCAGCCCGGTATTGAGGTCCGACCAATTCGCCAGCTGACAGGGTCGTCGGAGTTCAACGAAGTCTTTTTCGACGGCGCCCTCGCGCCGGCCGACCACGTCGTCGGTGCGCCCGGCGACGGGTGGAAGGTCGCCATGGGCACTTTGGCCTTCGAACGTGGGGCGTCGACCTTGGGTCAACAGCTCGGTTTCACGCGTGAGTTCGCCGAGGCCCTCACCGACGCGCGGCGCCGCCGCACTCTCGACGATCCGCGGGTGCGCCAGCGTTACGCAGCGATGTGGGCGCGGCTCGAGATCATGCGCTGGAACGCGCTACGAATGCTGACCACCGCACACGATCCAGCCCTGTCGGGCCCGGCGTTTATCCACAAACTCGTCTGGGCTCGGCTCCACCGCGACCTCGGCGAGCTCGCGCTCGACACCCTCGGCGCCGACGCGATGCTCACCGTCGGGCAACCCAACGAGCACGATGACGGACTCACGCCAGCTGCTCGACGATTCCTCTTCACACGAGCCGACACGATTTACGGCGGCTCGGACGAAATCCAACGTAACGTCATCGGCGAACGCGCGCTGGGGTTACCCAGATAGGTAATACTGTTTTCAGTATTAGTCCTGGTCAGGCTTCTGCACAACAGTCGACTCTAGCAACTTCACTCGATGTGAACAACACAACACACTCTGCGTTCCACGTGCAACCTTTTCGCGCGCTGCCGAAGGAGATACCACCCCATGTCCACACAGAGCCCGCAGCCGATCCCCGCAGCTCCTCCCGCACCACCGCCCTACACTCCCCCACATGGCCTTTTAACAGGTAAAACGGCCATCGTCACGGCTGCCGCCGGCACGGGGATCGGCGCGGCAACAGCTCGTCGTTTTCTCGAGGAGGGTGCCTCGGTTCTGATCTCGGACCTTCACGCTCGACGACTCGCCGAGACGGTCGAGGAACTCGAGCAGGTCACCGGAACACGTCCTTTCGCCACTGTTTGTGACGTAACTCAACAATCTGATGTTGAAAATCTTATTGAAACTGCTCTAGATACGTTTCACGGTATTGATATCTTGGTCAACAACGCGGGACTTGGGGGGACCGCCGCATTGGTCGAGATGGTCGACGAACAGTGGCACAAGGTGCTCGACGTCACGCTGACGGCGACCATGCGGGTGACTCGGGCGGTGTTGCCAGCGATGTACCGCGCGGGTCGCGGGGCGATCGTCAACAACGCGTCCGTCCTCGGCTGGCGGGCGCAGGTCGGCCAAGCCCACTACGCGGCAGCAAAGGCCGGCGTCATGGCGCTCACCCGCTCGGCCGCGATGGAGGCGGCGCCTCACGGCGTGCGGGTCAACGCGGTCGCGCCGAGCCTCGCGTTACACCCCTTTCTCGCGAAGGTCACCTCCGAAGAGTTGCTCGCCGAACTCTCCGCCCGCGAGGCATTTGGCCGTCCGGCGTTGCCCTGGGAAGTGGCGAACGTGATCGCCTTTCTCGCGAGCGACTACGCCACCTACATGACCGGCGAGGTCGTGTCCGTCAGCTCTCAGCACCCTTAAGTGGCCTAAGTGGAGTCGCAACTGCGCTCGACAGCAGCGCCGTGCGCCCGACCCTGCAGGTAGGCCCGCTCGACAGCGTTGCTCGTCAGCCCCGCCGCTCGAGCCCACACGACGCGGGCGTCATCGCGTCGGCCCACTCGCCACAAGAACTCCGCTCGCGCTGCGTGAAACGCGGCGTACGACGCGAGCTGGTCGGTGTCTGACTCAAGCGCCGACAGCGCCGCGAGTCCCGCGTGTGCGCCATTGGCCTCGCCGCAGGCGATAGCTCTGTTCAGCGCAACGACAGCGGTCGGACTCAGCGC
>CAZWPY010000091.1:0-11877 GCA_964635475.1 uncultured Acidimicrobiia bacterium | reverse complement strand
TCGGCACAACCCCGGTGGATCGAGCCGGCTGGAGCATGACTTTGGTTGGCCTCGCGGCTGTTGCGGGCATGGCACTTCAGGAGCGCCGTCGAAAGGTCCGCGAGGCCGACGCAGCCGAACGTGTGGCGCCAACAGCGGCTGCGCCGCCGGTTCTGGTGTAACCCGGCGTAAACCCTGTCTGGCTAACGCTTTGGTGAGGGTGTGCTCCATGGCGAGGGTGCCGACGGCGTCGGTGCGGGGCTCGTGCCGTTGTCGGCGTTGCCGTTCAAGGCGCCGGCGATGAGTTCGCCGACCTCGGTGCCGCTAATGGTCTCTCGGGTCAACAGCGCCTGTGCGACGGCCTCGAGCCCACCGCGGTGGCGCGTGAGCATGTCGATTGCTCGGGCCTCCGCCTTTTCGAGCAGCTCGCGGACTTCCTCGTCGATGAGGTGGGCAGTTTCGTCGGAGTAGTCGCGGGTGTGCATCATGTCCTCGCCGAGGAACACCATGCCTTGGCTGCCCCAAGCACGGGGCCCGACCTTTTCGCTCATGCCGAACTCACGCACCATTCGCCGCGCCCGTTCGGTCGAGACGACGAGGTCATTGGATGCGCCGGTGGTGTAGCTGCCGTAGACGAGGAACTCTGCTGCGCGCCCGCCCATCGCGACCACGAGGCTGTCTTCCAAATAGGCCTTCGAATAGCTGTGTCGCTCTTCGGTCGGCAACTGCATTGTGACGCCGAGCGCCATGCCGGTGGGCAGGATCGTGACTTTGTGAACGGGGTCGGCGTGTTCGAGCACGTGCGCGAGCACGGCGTGGCCGCCTTCGTGGTAGGCCGTCGACTCCTTTTCCGCTTCCGACATCACGACCGACTCACGGCGTTGGCCGATCAGAACCCGATCGCGCGCCGTTTCAAAGTCGATCATCTCGATCGTCGCCGACCCGCGGCGAACTGCGCCGAGCGCGGCTTCGTTGACCAAGTTCGACAGGTCGGCGCCGCTCATGCCCGGCGTCCCGCGGGCGACGACCGACAAGTCGACATCGGGGCCGAGTTTCTTGTTTTTGCAGTGCACCTCGAGGATCGGCCGCCGTTCGTCGAGATCGGGCAACGGGACCACGACCTGGCGGTCGAAGCGGCCCGGACGCAGCAAGGCCGGGTCGAGGATGTCGGGCCGGTTTGTTGCGGCCATCATGACGATGCCGTCGCTCGTCTCGAAACCATCCATCTCGGCGAGCAACTGGTTGAGGGTCTGTTCACGTTCGTCGTGGTCACCGCCGAGGCCCGCGCCACGCTTGCGGCCGATCGAGTCGATTTCGTCGATGAAGATGATCGCGGGTGCCGACTTACGGGCGTTTTGAAAAAGGTCACGCACTCGTGAAGCGCCGACGCCGACGAACATCTCCATGAAGTCCGATCCCGACACCGACATAAACGGCACGCCAGCTTCGCCAGCAACAGCTCGGGCCAAGAGCGTCTTGCCCGTACCGGGCGGACCGACGAGCAGGATTCCCTTGGGAATTCGGGCGCCGATCGCCTTAAACCGCTCGGGCTGCTTGAGGAAGTCGACGACCTCGTTGATTTCTTGTTTCACGCCGCGGTAGCCCGCGACGTCGGCGAACGTCGTTTGCGGCCGTTCGGTCGTGTAGGTCTTCGCCTTGCTGCGCCCGATCGACATCATTGAGGTCATCTGCCCTTGCGCCCGGCGGCTCATCCACATGAAGAAGCCGACGAGCAAGAGCACAGGCAACAAAAGCCCGACGATGCCGCCGAGCCAGTTGTCGCTTGGATGCGAGAAGTTGACGTCGACCTTCTCGTCGCGCAACGTCGCGTAGTCCTCGTCGATCACTTGGTCGGGCCCCTCGACGCGGAACTTGTCACCGTCCTTGGTGGTGCCCGTGATCGACCCCGAGACGTTGTTGATCGTGACGGACTTCACTCGGCCGCGTTCGACGCTGTCCATAAATTCGGCGTAACTGACCTTGTCCGAACTGGGGGTCCGCATCGTGAGCGCGAGCGTGATCACGACCACGATGGCGGCCGCGATGGCGATCGGCAACCACTTCGGCCGAGGCGTGTTCGCTTTTTCGTTTGGCGGGTCCCACGGGCCCGAGCCGTCGTTGGGACGGCCGTTCGGGGTGCGGCCACTTTTGTGTTCGGGGGATTGCCCTTGTGTCGACACGGAAGCCATGGTAGGGCGCCCCGGTGACTAACGGTCGGTCGCGGCGGCCGTTAGCGTTTCGCCCCGATGTCGCCACCACGCCATGAGGGTCCGAGCTTGTGGATTGGGGTCGTGGTCGGCTTCGTGGTCGGCCTTTTCGGGTCGGCGCTCGCGGTGGGATTGGTGTCCGCCTTCGGTTGGGGCGACGGCTCGGCCGATGACTTGCCGACAGCGGTCGCGGGCATCGCCGGATTGTGGGTCGGCTTTATCGGTGTCCCGGTTCTGTGGGCCCGCTTGCGGCGCGAGTCGGTGACGAACGACTTCGGCTTGCGAGCGTCGTTGTCCGACGGGCGGTTCTTGTTGCTCGGCGCGGTGATGCAAGTGCCGATCTTGAGCGCCCTGTACTGGCTGCTGTTCGAGCTCGTGGGCCAGCGAGAGCTTGATCCGGAGGCGGCCAAGTTGGTCGACACGTCGACGGGTCCGTGGTTGTGGGCACTTGGTGTGGTGTTTGTGCTCGGCGCGCCGGTTGCCGAGGAGCTCTTCTTCCGCGGGCTGCTCCAGCGTGCCGCGGTGGGTACGTGGGGTGCTCACGCAAAGCCGATCGTCGCGGTGTGGCTCCCGATCGCGACGTCGGCAACGGTTTTTGCTCTCAGTCACTTTCAACCGTGGAAGATCCCGGGCCTCGTCTTGCTCGCGCTGTTGCTCGGCTGGCTGGCCTATCGGCACCGCCGCCTTGGCCCGTCGATTGCGGTTCATATGGGATTCAACGCCGTCGCATTTTCCTTGCTCGTGCTCGACCGTGTGAACAAGTGAAACAGATCATCTGGGGATATTCACTGTCAGTGGTGCCAACGTTGACAAGTAGCGCGCTGGTACCCTGGCTCGAAGCCGCCGCCTTTGGCGGTGGCCGCTCCGGTCATTTGCGGCCCGACGTGATGTCGTGGCGCGCTCGTTCGAGGTAGCCCATGGCCAACAAACGTCCCTCCTCCCGTCCGAGCGGGACGCCTCGCGGCTCGACTGCGGCGCCACCTCGTACGCCACCTCGCTCCTCGGCGCCTGCTGCGAAGAAGGCGAAGAGCGCCGCGCCACCTCGTGGCCCCCGCGTGCAGCCGATCAGCACTGAAGCGCCCGTCGATCTCGCGCCAAGCCACGTCGCGACCACTGCGGTGGTGGCGTTGATCGCGTTGTTCGACGTGTGGTGGTTCCTCGATCAAGCCGGAGCAAGTGGCGAGTCGGCGTTTGTGAAGTTCTTGGGCCTATTGGCGATCAGTGCGGTGGCATTTGGCGGATACGTCGCGATGAAGGCCAACAAGATCGACGCCGACACGTACCTCGCGCTGGCAGCGCTAGGCACTCTCAGTGCTGCGATCGTCGCCATCTTTGGCCCGATGCGACTGTTTGAGAACACGACGCCGTCGGGCGGCGACATGGGTGCCCACGTGTGGGCACCCAACTACCTGCGCGAGAACCTCTTGCCGCACGGCCGCATCCTCGGCTGGTCGATGGACTGGTACCAGGGCCTGCCGGTCAACTTCTTCTATTTCCCGATTCCCGCGTTGTTGATAGCGCTCGGCAGCTACGTCATTCCCTATGGCGTGGCGTTCAAGTTGGTGGTCATCTCGGGCATCGTGACCATGCCGTGGGCCGCGTGGTACTTCGGTCGCAGCTTGCGTATGCCCTCGCCGGGTCCGGTGTTGTTGGGTCTGGGTACTGGCATCTTCCTCTACGACCGTTTCCAGCACATCTACGGCGGCAACATCGGATCAACCTTGACCGGTGAGTTCAGCTTCTCGATAGCGATCTCGCTGGGTCTGTTGTTCCTCGGTTCGTGGGTGCGCGACCTCGACGCCGGCCGGTACCGCGCACGGACGGCCGTGTTGTTGGCGCTCACTGGCTTGTGTCACGCCATTCCGACGATTTGGGTGGTCGTGTGTGCCTTTGCGCTCTACGTCGTATTCGAACGTGAACGCAAACGCCTTTATGCCGCCTTTGGCGTGTTGGCTGTGGCAGGCGTTGTGGCAGTGTTGGCGCTGGGTGCTCTGGGCCACACCCCGATCGGTTCGCTTGCAGCGGTGTTGTGTTTGGCCGCCGGTGGCTTAGGCGCGGTGCGTGTCTACCGGCAGATGTCACGCAACAAGTCCGATGCTCGCCGCCTGACTGGCGCCGCCATGTTGTTGGTGGTTGGTGGACTTTTGGCTGGTTTCTGGCTAGTCCCAGGCCAGCTGCGTTCGGCTGACACCACCGACATGAGTTTGCCGCGCGCGGCGGGGCAGGGGGGCGAGTTCGAACGACTTCCGTTTCCGTGGCTGCGGCCGTGTCCTCCCCAGCCAGAGAACTGCGTGGCCTATGAATTCCCTAAAGGCACCGTGAAACACATGAACCCCGTGTTTTGGCTTGCCACGTTGGGAATCGGCGCGATCTTGTTCCGTTACCTACGTCGCCACGTCAGTCGATTCTTCGACCCACGTCATCCGCCGACACGAGGTGTGCTCGCCGGTGCGGCTTTGGGACTGCAGCTTGCATTGCTGATTCCTACGGCCTTTCTCGTTCATTTACTCACCGATGGCTTCCTCAAATGGACTGTCCTCGACGGGGTGAGTCCGCTGACCGAGGCGTGGGTCGCAGTGTTCTTCGCCATCGCGTTGTGGCTCGGCATTGCGGTGGTGGTCGATGACGACATCGAAACGGTGCTCGGTCGTCCTCATCTCGCGGGAATCGCGATCCTCGGCGTGGCGGTGCTCGCATGTTTAGGCGTGCGGTTTGTGCCGCAAGGTCGACTGTGGAATCCACGCCTTGGGCCGTTTTGGCATTTCAGCTTGGACCTTCTTGCCGGTTACGCCATTGCAATCGTCGCGTGGGCAATTGCCAGGTCGCTCGCCGGTGTCACGGTGATGGTGAGTTCGGGGAACCGCACCGTTCGCCAGTCGCCGCTTGGCGGAATCGCTCGTGCTGCTGGACCCCTTGCGGTGTTGATCGCGTTCTTCGCTGTCACCTTCGCCACGTCGCGCACCGTGCAGGTGTTGCCGGTCGACAGCTGGAATGAGGTCAAGGGGCAAGACACTCGGATAGCGAGCCTGCCGCATCTTCGTGACTGGGCTCGTTGGAACCTAAACGGCTACGAAGGCGCGCCGAAGTACGACGAGTACCGCAAGTGGATTCGGACGATCACGTGGGTTGGTGAGACCTACGGCTGCGGAATGAGCAACTGGGAATATGCGGGCAACTTTCTGAACGACTACTCGTCTCCCATGAGTCCGATGACGATTCCGTTTTGGACTGATAGTTGCGTTGGTTCGATGGAAGGTTTGTATTTCGAGTCGAGTGGATCGACGGCGTTTCACTTTGTTGAACAGCGTGAGATGAGTAAGGAGGGCAGTGGTGCGGTGTCGTACCTGCTCTCGGGTGAGCTCGGCGACCTCGATTCCGGCATCCGCCACTTGCAGATCATGGGTGTTCGCTACCACATGGCGATGTCAAAGGACCTGGTTGCGCGCCTCAATGAGCGTGACGACGTGCAGCTGATCGCGAGCTCTGAGCCGTGGTACATCTTCATCATCAAAGAGCCCGGCATGGAGAGCTGCGTCATTCAAGACAAGGCCGATGCCGACCGTTGTGGTGTGCAACCCGCAACAGGCTTGAAGTACTTGCCGAACGTCGTGACCAACGTCGGCCATGCAGCGCGCGACTGGACCGACATGGCCGTGCCGTGGTTCGGCGACGGCGACAAGGAAAACGACCGAACTTCTGAGGTCTATCTCGCAGCTGATGGTCCAAAAGAGTGGCCACGCACCGAACTCACGATCGAGCGTTCACCGATCTGTGACGATTCGAACGAAACCGACGACGATTGTCGACCCAAGAGCCAGCTCAAGCCGTACCTCGGCGACGGAGTGAGCTGGAAAGAAACCAAGGTCGAAACCGAACCCGTCAAGGTCAGTGACTACACACGCGGCAACGACTGGATCGACTTCACAGTCGACAAGATCGGTCAACCGGTTGTGGTACGCACCTCGTATTTCCCCAACTGGCAAGCCACTGGCGCGAAAGGTCCGTACCGGCTCACTCCCAACTTGATGGTTGTGATCCCCACCGACACGCACGTGCACATGCACTTCGGCACAACCCCGGTGGATCGAGCCGGCTGGAGCATGACTTTGGTTGGCCTCGCTGCTGTTGCCGGCATGGCACTTCAGGAGCGCCGCCGAAAGGTCCGCGAGGCCGATGCGGCCGAACGTGTGGCGGCGGGGCTTCCCGAGGTGGAGCTCGAGCCGGTGAATGCGATCGACGAGGGCGAGGCCGAGGTCGAGCTCGAGCCCGTCGGCACCTCCTCGAAGGGGAGCGCGGCAAGCACGCCGTAGACTCGGCGGCCGTGACCAGCCACGTGACAGATAACGATGCTGGTTCGCGCCCTGACATAGCGGCGCGACTTGACGCGATCGTCAAGGCCTACGACGTACGTGGGTTGTACCCCGAACAACTTGACGAGGAGATGGCTTTTCGCCTGGGCGCGGCGGTAGGGGACTTCTTTGCCACGACCGAGATCGTGGTCGGGCGCGATACGCGGCCGTCGGGCGAGTCGCTTGTGGAGGCCTTCTCCGATGGCGTGCGTTCGCGGGGCACCGCGGTGGCCGACGTCGGCATTGTGTCGACCGATCTCGTCTATTTCGCGTCGGGTCACCTCAACGTGCCGGGCGCAATGTTTACAGCGTCGCACAACCCCGCTGGCTACAACGGCCTGAAGTTGTGTGGCCCCGGCGCCGCCCCGATCAGCTCGGACACCGGGCTCGACGACATCAAACGCCAGGCAGCCGGGGGTAGCGGCGCCGGTGGCGGTTCATCGGCACCGCGCCGCGAGATCGACCTGGTGGGGGCGTTTGCAGATCACGTTCGCTCGTTCGTCAACCCGGCTTCGCTCGCGGGGCTGCGCATTGTGGCCGACACCGCAAACGGCGCCGGCGGCGTGATCGTGCCCGCGGTTTTCGACGGCCTCGGCGTCGAGGTGGAGTTGCTCTACGGCGAGCTCGACGGCACGTTCCCCAATCACCCGGCCGACCCGATCCAGCCGGAGAACCTGGTCGACTTGCAGGCTCGTGTTCTCGCAGCGGGTGCTCACGTGGGGCTTGCCTTCGATGGCGATGCCGACCGCGTGTTCTTGGTCGACGAGACAGCCCGGCCGGTGTCGGGTTCGTTGACCACCGCGATCGTGGCGCAGCGCGTGTTGCGGGCAAATCCCGGCGCGACCGTGTTGTACAACCTGATTTGCTCGAGAGTGGTGCCCGAGGTGATTGCCGAAAGTGGCGGCACGGGAGTGCGCACCAGAGTCGGCCACAGCTTCATCAAGGCCGTGATGGCTCAGAGCGGAGCGATTTTCGGCGGCGAACACTCCGGTCACTACTACTTCCGCGACAACTACCGTGCCGATTCGGGGATCATCGCCGCGCTGATGGTCTTGGAAGCGTTGGGTGAGGGCGACACGTCGCTGCGGGCGTTGTGCGGACCCTTTGATCGTTACGTGCAGTCGGGCGAACTCAACTTCAGGGTCGAGTCGCCGACGGCGACCACTGAGGCCATCGCTGATTCGTTCGCCGACTTGCCGCAGGATCGCCTCGATGGGCTGACAGTCGACGGTGGCCCGTGGTGGTTCAACGTCCGCGCGTCGAACACCGAGCCCCTCTTGCGCCTCAATGTCGAGGC
The DNA here is from genome assembly GCA_964635475.1 of uncultured Acidimicrobiia bacterium. GTDB lineage: Bacteria > Actinomycetota > Acidimicrobiia > Acidimicrobiales > CAZWPY01 > CAZWPY01. The sequence continues at coordinate 4,045 of CAZWPY010000091.1, read as the reverse complement.
CCCTGACGCCGATGTACTCGCGACTGTTGTGTCCCGGGTGCAGTCACTGATCGCAACAGAGCCACTGAGCTCTCACTGAGACGAGCGCGCGAGCGCTGAAAGGACGCCACATGGCACTCGACCCGCAGCTTCTGGAAATCCTGGCCTGCCCGCAGGACAAGGGACCGTTGTTGTACTTCGTCGACGAGTCGATCTTGTACAACCCGCGCCTTCATCGCATCTATGACGTTCGTGACGACATTCCCGTCATGTTGATCGATGAGGCCCGTTCGGCGTCCGACGACGAGCACGAGCGTCTCTTGGCCAAGGCCGAAGCCGACGGCGTCAAGCCGACATTCGAGGACTAGCAGAGGATTAGCGAAGGTCTGGCCGACGACTGGCCGAGGACTGGCCGAAAGACTGGTCGGCGCACGCCGAGCCAGACCGCCGAGGAAGGACGAATCGAACTAATGCCCCCGCGCCAGGACAGTGACGGACTGTGGAACGTTGCCGCCGCTACGGCCGAGCAACTCCGCTCCGGCGTCGAACGCGCCCGCCAGGAGTTGCGCCTCGACCGCAGCGACCGGCCGCGATCGATCGTGATCACGGGTATGGGCGGCAGCGGAATCGCGGGCGACGTAGTCGCGGCTGTGGTCGCGACCGAGTCGCCGATTCTGGTTACGGCACTGCGGGGTTATCGCTTGCCTGCCTGGGTAGGTAAGGACGACCTCGTGGTGGCGGCGTCGTTTTCGGGTAACACCGAGGAGACCCTGTCGGTCGCTTCGCACGCGTTTGAGCGCGGCTGCCGGGTGGTTGCACTCACGCAAGGCGGCCGGCTCGGCCAGCTGGCACAGTCACACAGCGCAACGGTCGTTTCGCTTCCGACCGATCTCGTCCAGCCTCGTTCTGCGCTGGCCGCGCTCGTGGCGCCGCAGCTAGTGCTCGTCGACCAGCTCGGACTGTGGGCCGAGGCCGATGCTCACATCGACGCCGCGGTCGCGCAGCTCTCGGCTCGCGCCGCGGAACTGACGTCGCCCGACAGCCCAGCCGCGGAGTTCGCTCGCCGGGTCGGCCACACGTGGCCACTGGTCTACGGCGGCGACGCGCTCGGCGAGGTCGCCGCGCGTCGATGGAAGGGTCAGTTCAACGAGAACTCGAAGATTCCCTCGTTTTTCAACGGCTCGCCCGAGTTGTGCCACAACGAGATCGTCGGTTTTGGCCAACACGGCGACGTCACTCGCCAGGTGCTGACGTTGGTGTTCTTGCGTCACGACTTCGAACACCCGCAAACGGCTCGCCGATTCGAGTTCGTCGCACGGTTGCTCGACGAAACCGTCGCGTCGGTGCAGACGATTCGGGCGGCCGGCGACGGGCGGCTTGCGCAGTTTTTCGATTTGGCTTTGATAGGCGACTTCGCGTCGTTGCATCTAGCCTTCGACGCTGGCCTCGACCCCGGTCCGGTGCCGGTGTTGGGCGAGCTCAAGTCGTGGTTGGCCACCCGCTGATGCCACGCTCGCAACCGCGGTTGCACCCCGAAAACACAACAGGAGCAGTTCAGTGAACTTCGATATTGCCGATCCGAATCTTGCCGACCTGGGGCGCCAGCGCATCGCGTGGGCCGACACCCAGATGCCGGTGCTCGCTTCCATCCGCGAGCGTTTCGCCAAGGAGCGGCCCCTCGACGGAGTCACGGTCGCGGCGTGTCTGCACATCACCACCGAGACGGCCAACCTGTTGCGGACGTTGAAGGCCGGCGGCGCGACAGTGCTCGCGTGTGCGTCGAACCCGCTGTCGACCCAAGACGACACGGCCGCGTCGCTGGTGCGCGACGAAGGCATCGCGACGTTCGCGATCAAGGGTGAGGACACCGAGACCTACTTCCGCCACATCGACGCCGTGCTCGACGAGCACCCGCAGGTCACCATGGACGACGGCTGCGACGTCGTTAGTCGGCTGCACCAAGAGCGCCCCGACCAGGTGTCAGAGGTCGTGGCCGGGACCGAGGAGACGACCACGGGCGTCATCCGCTTGCGGGCCATGTTGCGCGACGGCGCGTTGCGCTACCCGATCGTTGCGGTCAACGACGCCGACACCAAGCACATGTTCGACAACCGGTATGGCACCGGCCAGTCGACGCTCGACGGCATCATTCGGGCCACCAACATCTTGCTGGCCGGCCGTCGTGTGGTGGTTGCCGGCTACGGCTACTGCGGCAAGGGCGTGGCGAGCCGCGCCAAGGGGATGGGTGCGCACGTGATCGTGACGGAGATCGATCCCGTTCGTGCTTTGGAAGCTGCGATGGACGGCTTCGAGGTCCTGCCGATGGAGCAAGCTGCTCCCAAGGGCGACATCTTCATCACAGTCACTGGCGACCGCGACGTGTTGCGTGCCGAACACTTCGAGGCGATGAAGGACGGCGCGTTGATGGCCAACTCGGGCCACTTCGACATCGAGATCGATTTGCCCGCGCTGCGCGAGATGAGCGGCGCTGAGGGTCGGCGCGACGTGCGTCCGTTCACCGAGGAGTACCGCGTCGGCGGCAGACGGCTGTATGTGGTGGGCGAAGGGCGTTTGGTCAACTTGGCCGCAGCTGAGGGCCACCCCGCTGCAGTGATGGACATGTCGTTTGCCAACCAAGCGCTGTGCGCTGAGTGGGTGCTGAAGAACCGCGCTGACCTCGACGTGAAGGTGTACGACGTTCCGCGCGAGATCGACGAGGAAGTCGCGAAGCTCAAGCTGGCGACAATGGGCATCGAGATCGACGTGCTCACCGCGGCGCAAACCGAGTACCTCAACAGCTGGACCACCGGCACCTGAGCCACTAGTCCGCGGAGGTCGTTCTGCCCGGCCTCACGCGGGTCAGTTCCCCGGCAGTAGCCGTTATCGGCGCCTGCCGAGCGCGGCGCGCAACACGCGAGGACTCGTGGCCGATCCGGCGCGCCATCGCGCCAGGGTCCACGGCTACGTGGCCGCGTTCACGCGCAGTTGAGGGCCGGCTGAACTCCGAGTTCGCTACTGGTCGGCGCTGACGTCGGCTCCGTAAATCCGGGGTGGCTGCGTGGGAAAGTCCATATTTTTGGTCCTTTCTGCTTGACACTCGAACATACGTTCGATACGATGGCGACAATGGCAGTGCGGCCTGATCCGGTAGTGGAGCAATCGCTCGATCGTGTCGGGACCTTGTGCGCGCAACGCCATGCGCTCGATATCGAGCTGTGTGAGCAGTTGGCGGTGCTTGCCGACGCTGGTAACCCACAGGCCGCTGGGTTTCGTAGCGTCGCTCAGTGGCTGAGCCTCGCAGGCGGACTCTCGCCGGCTGAAGCCAAACGGTATGTGCGCGTCAGTGCTGAATTGGCTTCGTTGGGTGAGCTGGTATCTGACGCGCGTGAGGGACGTGTGGGAATCGTTGCGCTCGACTCTGTCGCGAAGGTGATCACCACCGACAACGCCGACAAGCTCACCTGTCTCACGCGGACTTTGGGTGTGGCTGGCTTGGCTAAGGCACTAGGTCTGTATCGCCGTTATCGCGAGACACCGGTGTATCTGGAGAACGAACTCTCTTCTTGGAGTGAGTTTGTAGACGAACGCGGTTGGTATCACCTGCGAGCTCGTCTACGGGGAGCTACCGGAGAACTACTGCGTGGAGCACTTTTGCGTTGTCGTGAGGGAGCTACTGATCTCGATGACGCAGTGAGTCACTTGGCAAGTGCATCACTCGGGCACAACGGCCCTGGTGTTTCACAGGTACTGATCCACGCGGAGCTAAACGACATTGCCGATCTGTTGGCTCCTGATGCCACTCACGTGCGCCTTGGTAGTGCTACCTACGACCGTGATGGTCGTCGTGTAGAGCCTGAAGAACTGGCTTCGGTGATCGACGACGCGAAGGTCGCAGTGATTGTGAGTCACGAGGGTAAGCCGTTGTGGCTGAGCAATTCGGTACGAACAGCGACGATTCACCAGCACACGGCATTACGCGTTCGTAGTGGTGGTCGTTGTGAAGTACCTGGCTGTGATGCAACACGGTTCTTACGAGCTCATCACGTGGTGTTTCACTCAGTAGGTG
>CAZWPY010000090.1:9024-12263 GCA_964635475.1 uncultured Acidimicrobiia bacterium | reverse complement strand
CTGCACCCAGCGGCTCATCGCGGCGCCAATCACCGTTTCCGACGTCGGGCGCACCACCACGGGCTCGTCGAGCTCCTTACCACCGGCAATCGTCACGACAGCGAGCTCGGGGGCGAAACCCTCGACGTGTTCGGCTTCCTTTTGTAGGTAGCTCTGCGGAATGAAGAGGGGCAGGTAAAGGTTCTCGGCGCCCGCGGCTTTGATCCGCAAGTCGACCTCAGCCTGCATCCGTTCCCAGATCGAGTAGCCGTATGGACGTATCGCCATCGTTCCGCGGACCGGCCCGTTGTCGGCCAGCTCGGCCTTGTTCAACACGTCTTGGTACCAGCGGGGAAAATCCTGCGCTTGTGGGGTCAACACGGCCATGGGATCGCTCCTGAAGGTGAAGCCGCAGAGGCTACCGGCGGTGCCGCGCGCCCCGCGAGTCGTTGCAGATCGGCTCAGCTGACACCTGTGTCCAGCGTCAGTCGTCACCCCGTGCTTGTGCCACGGCGTTGGGCGTGACGTGCATTTCGGGTTCGAATCGCGCGGTTTCCACCGCTCGCGCCGTCCCTGACACACGGGCACGTAACTCGCCCCGGCACGAGCCGCATGGCCCGTAGTAGGCCTCATCGGTGAGGGCTCGGCCGCACCGTGGACACATCAGGCCTTCAGACACGTCGGCAGTGTAGGAGCGCCGAGTGCCTTGCCGAGCGTGCGGCGAATCCAGCGGCCGCGCACAGGGGGCGCGGCGGGTAAGACTGCACGTGTGAAGGAATTTGCCGCGTCTCGTCAGCCCGCGTCCGCCACCCTCGCCGAACTCGATGCTCGGCGCTCGCAGGAGCCCGACGTGCACGGCGCCCGCTTGTTCGGGCTGGTCTATCCCACAGCGGATCACGAGCTCGAGCAGCTCGTGCACGATGTCTACGAGCGATACCTGTTCGGCAATGCTCTCAACCCGTTGCGTTTTCCCGAGCTCGCGCGCCTCGAACAAGAGGTCGTGCAGATGATGGGTTCGCTGATGCACCTCGAAGTCGGCGGGCCATTTTCGGGTCGCGGCGGCGGGGCGATGACCTCGGGTGGCACCGAATCGATCTTGATGTCGATGAAGGTCAATCGCGAACGAGCCCGACTGCGTGGCATCAAGCGGCCGCAGATCATCGCCCCGCGCACCGCGCATCCGGCCTACGCGAAGGCGGCGCACTACTTCGACATGGAGCTGGTGAGTGTGCCGGTCACCAGCGAGTGGCGTGCAGATGTCGACGCGATCGCCGCGGCGATCACTCCGTCGACGGGCGTGCTGATCGCCTCGGCGTTCAGTTACCCGCACGGCATCCTCGACCCCGTCGCCGAGATCGCCGGGCTCGCGGCCCAACACGGCATCGGCTGTCACGTCGACGCGTGTATCGGCGGCATGAGCTTGCCGTTTTGGGAACGGCTCGGCGAGCCAATCGATCCGTGGGACTTCCGCGTCGAGGGCGTCACGGAAATCTCCGCCGACATCCACAAGTACGGCTTCATTCCGAAGGGCGCATCTGTGGTGCTGCACCGTGATCCAGACTGGTTTGGCCACCAGGTGTTTACCTACGACGACTGGCCCTCCGGTCTGTACGCGTCGTCGGGCGTCGCAGGCGCGAAACCCGCAGCTCCGATCGCCACTGCGTGGGCCGCGTTACGTTCCCTGGGGGTGGAGGGTTACGTCGGGCTGCACGGCAAGGTCCGCGAGGCCTCGCGTGCGCTACAAGCTGCCATCAACGAGATCGACGGGATCGAGGTCGTCGGCCAGCCGGTCGGCCCGGTGTTGGCGTTCACCACGTCGGACCCATCAACCCACGACATCAGCGCGATCGGCGACGTGATGGACGACAAGGGCTGGTTCGTCAATCGCAACACCGAGCCGGAGTCGTTGCACGTGATGTTGTCGCCCGCTCATGCCGACCTGATGCCGCGTTTTATCGACGATTTGCGCGACGCGGTTGCATCACACGGCGCCCGCCGAGGGGTCGAGGTTCGATACGCGTGACCCGCAGCGTTGGGCGTGCTGTTGCCCTCGGTCTTGCCACGGTGATGGCGGCGCTGGCGTCTGGCTGCGGGTCAGACCACGCCGCGCAGGCCGAGTCGAGTGCGCCCCTCCATTCGCTGGGCTGGGAGCACAACGACGCCGACGTCGAGTTTGCGCAAATGATGATCCCGCACCACTTGCTCGCGCTCGACATGGTTCGGATCGCGAGTCGCAACGCTGCCGCCGGGCGCATAGTGCGTTTCAATTCGGCGATCTATGGCAGCCAGGACCGCGAGATCGCGTTTCTTCGGCAGTGGCTTGAGCATTGGGGCGCCGACCCCGCGCCGGGCGACCACCCGATCGCACCGCACCTCGACGTGATCATCTACGACTACCCACATCACCACGGGAGCACGCCGATGGGTATGCACGATCGTGCGGCGATGGAGAAGCTGCTCGCGACCACGGGACTGGACTTCGACACGTTGTACCTGAACATGATGATCGATCACCATGCGGGCGCTGTAGCGATGGCGTCCGATGTGCTTGAACACGGCAAGTCCGAGCGGGTACGGCGTATGGCGCGTGACATCGTGCGTGTTCAAAGCGATCAGATCCAGCAGATGCGCAAGATGCTGGCCACGCCGCCGGACCCGAGCGACATCAGCGGCCGCCGGGTGCCGTTCTAAGTGCGCCAGACCACGCTCGGCTAACGCGACGGATCGCGCTCGACCGCCGAGCTCCGCGACGTCGCCAGAACCGCACCCGCGAGCACCGGCAACGCCACTGCCGACAGCCCCTGCAACCAGCCGCCGCTCGACACGTGGGCGAGGTGGTAATAGCCGTGAGGGACGCTCCAGACCAACCACGTCAGGCCCGCGGCGGCGATCAGGTCGGCGCGACGACGCCAGGCCGCCCAGCCAGCAAGGCAGCCCAGCGCGAGTTGCAGCGCAGCGAAGTCACGAAGGAGGTGTTCGTCGAACGCGCCCTCCCGCAGCCAGTGCTGGCCGAGGCCGGGGAAGCTCTCGTAAAACGACCGCGGTGAAACAAGGCCCCAGATGCCGATTTCGATCCCGACCGCAGCCAGAATCAGCAACCCACCCGTCGTAATCGTGGTTCGTTTCACCAAAACCTCCAGCGACTGTGTTGCCTGCGCCGCCACCTGGCGGCTGTACTGCCTGCGCCGCCACCTGGCGGCTGTACTGCCTGCGCCGCCACCTGGCGGCTGTACTGCCTGCGCCGCCACCTGGCGGCTGTA
>CAZWPY010000090.1:1259-8924 GCA_964635475.1 uncultured Acidimicrobiia bacterium | reverse complement strand
TGCCTGCGCCGCCACCTGGCGGCTGTACTGCCTGCGCCGCCACCTGGCGGCTGTATTGCCTGCGCCGCCACCTGGCGGCTGTATTGCCTGCGCCGCCACCTGGCGGCTGTATTACGGGGCGGGCTGACGCTCCAGGTGAACCAGCCGTTGGTCGGGCGTGATCAGCTGGCGACTCAATCCGACCCCCACTATCGCAGTCGTGGTGGCCACCGCGCCGAGTATCAGATACATGATCGTGAGTTGAGCCTTCACCGCCGCGAGCGGCTCCGCACCAGCCAGGAGCTGCCCGACCATCGTTCCGGGGAGGGCGATGATCCCCACTGCCTTGTTGGTCTCAATCGGGCCCGTCAGGCCGGTGCGAATCGCCTTACGAGTGAAGGGTCGAATCGCGCTGTCGCCGCTTTCTCCCAACGCAAGGCGCGCCTCGATTTCCGCGCTTCCTTCCGCCACTTCGCTCACGATGCGTCGCGCCACGCTCACCGTTGCAGCGAGCGAGTTGCCGATCAACATGCCAGCGAGCAGCACAATCGACCGTCCTGTGGGCGGATAAACCCGAAAGCCGAGTAGCACTCCCAACCCGACGGCGGTGGCAGCGACGAACGAGACGACCGCCAGTCGCTCGGCCTGTGGGACCTCCGGTGCGCGGCGCCGCACCGTCGCGCCGGCAATCACGATCATCGCCGCGACCCAAATGATCGCGAGCACCACGGGACGATCGTCGTCGATCACCAAATGAAGCCCAACCCCTACGGCAAACAGCTGCGCGGCCGCCCGCAGCGCCGCCGCGACGAGGTCGCGTTCCAGTCCCAACGACTGCGCGCGACTCAGCGCCAGTGCGAGCACGATCAACGCGGCGCTCGCGACGGCGCCCCATGTCGAAACGCTGGTCACCGCGGCTCCTGTTCGGGCATGTGTTCGTCGAGGCCGTGGCCCGGCTCGGTCCGCATCGGCGCCGCCTCCTCAGGCTGAACGTGCAGGTCGACGTGCAGGTCGGCGCCCACCAGACGACGGATCTCCGGATCCTCGCTCGCAGCGACCTCGGTGTATGAGCCAGCCGCGACCACGTGGCCGTCGTCGAGCACGGCGACGAAATCGGCCAGGCGACGGATCTGTAGCCGGGCGTGGCTGACCCACAACCAGGGACAGCCAGCGTCGGCTTGTCGACGGGATAGCCGCTCGATGGCTTCCACGTGTTCGACGTCGAGCGCCGACGTCGGCTCGTCGGCCAGCAACGCCGCTGGTTGCGCGGCCATTGCGCGAGCGACACACATCCGTTGCGCTTCGCCGCCGGAAAGCGAGTCGGCGGTGCGCTCGAGTAGTGCGGGATCAAGCTCCACTTCGTTCAACAGGGCGCGAGCGGCGTCGACATCCAGGTCGGGGTCGGCGACGAGCAGGTTGGTCATCACGGTCCCGGCGAACAACGCTGGTCGCTGGAACACCATGCCCAGTCGGCGGCGCAACTCCCGCGGGTCGATGGTGGTGACGTCGACCCCGCGAAACAGGATTCGTCCTCGGTCGATGGGGTCGAGCCGGTTCGCTGTTCGCAGAAGCGACGTCTTGCCGGCCCCCGACGGGCCACACAAGACCGAGACTCCGCGGTCGGGAACTTCGAGGTCGACGCCACGCAAGACGGTCGCGTGCCCCCGCGACGCCCACACGTTTTCAAAGGTGAGTAACGGCGCCGCCATCGCGGGAGAACCTACATAAGGTCAATGGAGGTCGGCCGCACCGAAGCCGACCGAGAAACGTTCACACCAGATCACGGCGGTGCGCAACGAGTCGAGGTCGACCGAGGCCGGGATCTCGTAGGTCTGGGTCCCGACGTTGCCCTTGAGTCGTCCCAATTGCACGCCGCCGGTGTTGTAACCGCCCCAGCTATCGGGTTGCGCGGCCTTGGGCGATAGGTACACACGCAGGTCGGGGCCGTTGGAGGTCCGTAAGTCCTCGAAAACAAGCTGGCGACCGGCAGCCGTCTGCACCACGGCGACCGACCCCGACGTGTCGTGCTCGAGGCCGACCCACTGGCCGCGCAGCAATACGGTGGCGCCGCCGCCTTGCGCCGCTGGCGGCTGTGTCGTCGCCTGGGTTGTTGGCGGGGTCGTGGGCTGTGTCGTCGGGGGTGCCGTGGCGGGGGCCGTGCTCGGGCTTGTCGACTGCGACGCCGTGGTCGGGGCGGTAGATGCCGAGCTCACGGGCCCGCGTGACGTCGTCGCCGCGCTGCTTGAGAGGGCGATTGTCGTCGTGCTCGCCGCGCCGGTCGACTCCGTCGGCTCGCTCGACGAACCTGATGACGACGACGACGGCAAAGTCGTCGGCTCGCGAGCTGCGTCGAGGGCGGCTTGCACATCAGTGGAAAGCGTCTCGTTGGCGACATCGTCGACGAAGAGCTTGTCGGGCCGGAAAATCAAAAATCCCCCGATTCCCACCGCCAGCACGGCTCCGGCCGCAATCCATTTCACACGAGGGGTCATGTGGTGCAGTCCCGCGGGGCCCTACGTCGTTACACCGACTCCCGGGCCCTGCGCCGCCACAGATCCGCGAAGCGCCGGCTCGCCGAGCATCCCCGGCGGACACCACGTGTCGACGCGGCTCAAGCTCCTGATTCGACGCGCAGGTGGTCCACGCCACGAAACGGGCCGCGCTGGTGCCAGCGAGGAGGTTCACTGAGGCGCAGCCGCGGCCATCTGGCGGCAGTCGTGTCCAACATGACTTCCACCTCGGCTGTCGCCAGGGAGGCTCCGAGGCAGTAGTGGGCACCGTGGGCGAACGTCATCGTCGCGACGGGCGGTCTGTCGAGCTCGACTTCATCGCACCGCTCGAAAACCGACGGATCCCGGTTGGCAGCTGCGAGGAACACCAAGATCGGTTCGCCTGCGGCGACGTCGGTTCCGGCGATCGTGATGTCTCTGGCCGCGATCCTGGCTACGTACAACGTCGGGGTGTCGAGCCGGAGCAGCTCTCGGACGGTCGCTGGCACGCTCCATGAACCGTCCACCACGAAGCGATACTGCTCGCCTGAGTCGCTCAGCAGCCGTGCGAGTCCGTTGGCGAATGAGTCTCTCGTGGTTCGGTGACCGGCGGAGTAGAGCGTTGCGGCGAGCGAGAGCAGTTCGGGGTGCGAGAGGCGGTCGCCGTCGTCCTCGGCTAGCGCCAGCGCGGAGAGGAGGTCGTCGCCCGGCGACCGACGGCGAACCTCGATGAGGTCTGACAGGTAGGCGTGCATCTCCTCGGCTGCAGCAACTGCAGCGTCGACGGCTGCCGGGTCGGGAGTGGCACTCAGCAGGGGCTCGACCGCATTGCTCAATCCCGTAAGGCGATCTCGGTCGACCGGCGGGACTCCAAGCAATTCTGATATCACCAAAGAGGGGAGCTCATGCGCGAAATCCTTCAGCATGTCGAAGCGCTCGCGGCCTCGCAGCTGATCGACCAGGGCTGCTGCGCTCGACGCGATCCACGGCCTGATCGTTTGCACACGACGATTCGTGAAGGCCTTTGCAACGACACGTCGCACCCGCGGATGGTCGGGCGGATCGAGGAAGTTGAGGCGGTGGGCCATCTCGTCGTTGGCGGCCCCGGGGGGAAGGCGGTCGCGATAAAGCGACGCGATCGGTCCGGTGCACGTGTCGGGCGAGTGGAGCACCTCGACCGTTGCGTTGTAGCCCGTGACGACGACGAACCCACTGGGCAGCCGGTGGACAGCGCCACGCTGACCCAGTCTTTTGAGTTCGGCGTGCGGGTCGTCGGATTCGACGATGTCGGCCAGGTCGATCGCTGGCTCGTCGCCCGAGGTCACATGCCGGCTCGTGGTCGAATCCTGCGCACCGTCGCCCATCGTGTGGACGTTACTGGTGGCGACCAGCCGACCCGAGGTCGAGCCCGAGGGGGCCGCGAAGGACCAAAACAACCGGAGGGCCGATCGCGCAGGCCGCCTGCGAGGGGCAAGTACGGGCCGACGTTGTCCTGGGGTGCGTCTATCGTCGGCGGACCATGTCGGACCGACTGATCGTTCGTGGTGCACGCGAACACAACTTGCGCGATGTCGACCTCGATCTGCCCCGTGACCAGCTGATTGTCTTCACCGGGTTGTCGGGCTCGGGCAAGTCGTCGCTGGCGTTCGACACGATTTACGCCGAGGGGCAACGTCGGTACGTCGAGTCACTGTCGGCATATGCCCGGCAGTTCCTCGGGCAAATGGACAAACCCGATGTCGACTTCATCGAGGGCTTGTCGCCAGCGATCTCGATCGACCAGAAGTCCGCGAGCCGCAACCCACGATCCACCGTTGGCACGATCACCGAGGTCTACGACTACTTACGGCTCCTCTACGCGCGGATCGGTAAACAACACTGTCCGACCTGTGGCCGGATGGTCACACGGCAGACGCCGCAGCAGATCGTCGACCGCATCATGACGCTGCCCGACGGTACCCGCTTTCAAGTGCTCGCGCCGGTGGTGCGGGGTCGTAAGGGTGAGTACGACGGCTTGCTCGACGAGCTCAGCGGCCAGGGATTTGCCCGCGCCCGGATCGACGGGGTCATTGTCGATTTAGCCGAACGGCCGACGCTCGCGCGCTACGAAAACCACACGATTGAGGTGATCGTCGACCGGCTGATTCGCCGAGACGGGATCGAACGGCGTTTGACCGACTCGATGGAGACCGCGCTCGCCCTCGCCGAAGGGGTGGCTGAGATCCAACTCGTCGACGCCAAGGTGTCGCAGGTGTTCCCGCAAGCCGCCGCGATCGGCGCCAACGCCACTCGACCACGCAAGCTCGCCGGCAAGTCACGCCGTGGCCAGTCCGAAAGCACCGAATCGCAGCTCGACCTTGGGGCCGCCGGAGCGCGGCAGGTTGAAAACGGCGATGTCGACGAGGGCGACGAGGGGCCGTTGCGCGACACGAACCCGCACGATCCATCCGACGCCGACGACACGATCACGTTCTCCCAACACTTGGCGTGCACACACTGCGGCATCAGTTTCGACGAGCTCGCGCCGCGGAACTTTTCGTTCAACTCGCCCTATGGCGCGTGCAGCCGTTGCGACGGGCTCGGTACACAGTTCGAGGTCGATGCAGAGCTGTGCGTGCCCAATCCCGAGCTGAGTCTCGCGCAGGGTGCGATCGCTCCGTGGGGCGGATTTCGTGGCGAGTACTTCCAGCGACTGCTCGCGTCCTTGGCCGAGAACAACGGGTTTCGCGTCGACGTGCCGTGGGAGAAGCTCAGCAAATCAGCGCAGAAACTCGTTTTGCACGGCACGGGGACAAAACCGCTCAAGGTCGAATTCAAGAACCGCTACGGGCGCAGTCGCACCTTCAACACGACCTTTGAGGGCGTGATCCCGTTCCTGCAACGTCGCCATGCGGAGGTCACCGGCGATTGGAGCCGTGAGCAGATCGAAGCCTTCATGCGTGAGGTGCCGTGCCCCGTGTGTAAGGGCGCGCGGCTGCGGCCCGAGTCGCTCGCGGTCACGGTCGCGGGGCACAACATCTTCGACCTGTGCGACTTGTCGATCTCTGGCGTGCATGACGCGTTCGACGAACTACACCTCAGCGAACGCGACCGAATGATTGCCGAGAAAGTGCTGATCGAGGTGCAGGCCCGCTTGCGGTTCCTGCTCGATGTCGGGCTCGACTACCTCACTCTCAACCGCTCGGCTGGCACGCTCTCTGGTGGCGAGGCGCAGCGCATCCGCCTCGCGAGCCAAATCGGCTCGGGGCTCGTTGGCGTGTTGTACGTGCTCGACGAGCCGTCGATCGGGCTTCATCAGCGCGACAACCGCCGCCTCATCGACACGCTGATTCGACTACGCGACCTCGGCAACACCGTGATTGTCGTCGAACACGACGAGGACACCATTCGCGTGGCTGACCACGTCGTCGATGTCGGCCCCGGCGCGGGCGAACACGGTGGGCGGGTCGTGCACTCCGGATCGGTCGCTGGCCTGCTGTCCAACTCCGAGTCGCTCACCGGGCAGTACTTGGCCCGAGCGCGCGAGATTCCGACGCCGCTCGTTCGTCGGCCGCCGACGCAGAGCGCGGCGATCGTCGTGCGTGGCGCGCGGGAACACAACTTGACCAACCTCGACGTCGAGTTCCCGTTGGGACTGTTCGTGGCCGTCACGGGCGTGTCGGGTTCGGGCAAATCCACATTGGTCAACGACATCTTGTTGCGAGTCCTGATGCAGCGGATCTACCGCTCGAAGGACGTGCCCGGGCGCCACAAGGCCGTGTCGGGCATTGAGCAGATCGACAAGGTCATCGCGATCGACCAGTCGCCAATTGGGCGCACCCCGCGCTCGAATCCGGTGACCTACACGGGGATCTTCGACAAGATCCGGACGTTGTTTAGCCAAACGCAAGAGGCCAAGGTCCGCGGCTATCAGCCCGGCCGCTTCTCGTTCAACGTCAAGGGCGGTCGGTGCGAAGCGTGCGCTGGCGACGGCACCATCAAGATCGAGATGCACTTCCTGCCCGACGTCTATGTCCCGTGCGAGGTGTGCCACGGCGCTCGCTACAACCGAGACACACTCGACATCGAGTGGAAGGGCAAAAACATCGCCGACGTGCTCGACATGCCAGCGGCCGATGCGTTGGAGTTCTTCGCCAACCAGCCGGCCATCTCTCGGCAGTTGCAAACGTTGGTCGACGTCGGCCTTGGTTACGTGCGCCTCGGCCAGCCCGCGCCCACGTTGTCGGGCGGCGAGGCGCAGCGGGTCAAACTCGCCGCTGAGCTTGGCAAACGCAGCACCGGTCATACGTTTTACGTGCTCGACGAGCCAACGACCGGCCTGCATTTTGAGGACACCCGCAAGCTGCTCACGGTGTTGTCGCGGCTCGTCGACGCCGGCAACACGGTCGTAGTGATCGAACACAATCTCGACGTGATCAAGACGGCCGACTGGGTGATCGACCTCGGGCCCGAAGGCGGCAGCGGGGGAGGGCAACTCGTCGCGACCGGCACTCCCGAGCAGCTCGCGCAGCACCCGACGAGCCACACCGGCCGCTTCCTGCGTGCGCTGCTGGAGTCGGCCGGGCCAGCGGCCTCTACGAAACGGGCAACGGCAAAACAGCCGGCACGAGCGACGAAAACGACGCGACCCGCGGAGGCGGCGGCGAGCGCTCGTTCGGGACGGGCTCGCCGCTCCAGGTCAGCGGCCTCATAGCAGCGGTCAATCGAGCGCTCGGCGGATCTGGCTCTGTGAGGCCTCCAGTTTCGCCAGCGCCCTGGCGTGCGGAGTCACGGAAATCCTCTCGTGGGTCATACTTCGGTATGACCCACCGCGTCGGCGCCAAAGGCCAGGTCGTCATCCCCACGGAGCTGCGCGACCAGCTCGGCATCGAACCAGGCGACGCCGTCAACTTCTGGCTCCACGACGACCACGTCGCCCTTCGCCCCGCCGACCATCGCCGACCGCTGCGCGGACGGTTCCCGGGCTCGGCACTGACCGACGACCTCGAGCGCGAACGAGCCGCCGACGGGGCCCGCGACGCTGCTTCGTGACTGTCGTTCTCGACACGTCAACCTCGGTGAGATTCACTACGTCCTGCGACGACTACACGGCGAGGCCGGCTGCCACCGAGACGCTTCGGGATCGAGAAGAGCAGGACCTCTCGATCGAGCATTCGCACTGGCCACACGCCGTGCCGAGCCGCCACCCGCTCGCGCC
>CAZWPY010000090.1:0-1159 GCA_964635475.1 uncultured Acidimicrobiia bacterium | reverse complement strand
CGATCGAGCATTCGCACTGGCCACACGCCGTGCCGAGCCGCCACCCGCTCGCGCCTCGTTACAGCGTGGGGATCAACTGGCTAGTTGCGCCGCCGGCCTCGGGTGCGCAACAAGTCGAGCACGTCGGAAATCAAGTCGAGCCCTGGGATGGCGGGTAAGTCGGGGCGCTCCTGGGCCGCGGAGTGGCCGGCACCCTTGCTGATGTCGGTGGCGCCGCCCTGACGGTTTCCTGCAGCCACGCTCGCCGCGCTCCGAGTCGCGTTCGATTTCGACGACGACTTGGTCGTGGCGGTGGCCTTCGACTTGGCCGTCGACAACGACGACGTGCCTCGCGGCCGCAACGTCAGCTCGGCGCCGTACCCACACGCCTCGACCAGGCGAACCACCGTGTCGAAGGCCGGTTCGGTCGCCCCTCGTTCCCATCTCGCGATGGCCGACTGGGTGGTGCCGCCGGCCTCGGCCAGGCGCGCTTGAGTCCAGCCTGCGGCTGTTCGGGCCTCTCGGATCACATCCCCGCCGTGCACGGCTACACCGTAGGCCACCTGCACCGCGCGGGCGAATACCCAGGTGGTGCGCCCGTCCGCCCGATGTGGCGGGGAGGCCTTAAACGCGGCCGAGCCACGTGAGCAACTCGCCGCGCGGCAAGCCATTCAGAATCCGGCTCGGACTCACGCCGGCCTCCTCCGCGCGACGCACGGAGTGGGTCATCCGGTCCATCTCGGCGACGTTGTGCGCATCGGTCGATAACGCGAACCAGCATCCGAACTGCGCCGCCTCGCTCACCCAGGGCCGGGGCGGATCCATTCGTTGAGCTTGAGAGTTGAGCTCGATCGCCGTGTGGTGTTGTGCGCAGGCGGCGAAGACCTCGGCGTGGTCGAACTCACTCTCCGGTCGAGCTTTGCCGTAACCTTTAGCCCATAGCTTGCGGTTAGAGATATGGCCCAAGATGTCTACATGAGGGTGAGTTGCAGCAGTGAGTAGGCGTTTTGTCATGGCGCTCCGCTCCTGCGTGAACGCCCGGTGGCAACTGGCGACCACCACGTCGAGTCGACTCAACAGCTCGTCGGGGCAATCGAGGGTGCCGTCTTCGAAAATGTCGACCTCAATCCCGGTCAACACCCGGAAACCGCCGACGCCAGGACCACCCGTGCCGCCAGGA
>CAZWPY010000089.1:8292-12297 GCA_964635475.1 uncultured Acidimicrobiia bacterium | reverse complement strand
CAGCCTGCACGCACCTCGACCCAGCAGAACACGACCCAACCTGGGATGCCGGCATTGTCTCGACGGCAAGCCTGGGTGACTACGTGTGGATCGACACCGACCGCGACGGGCTACAAGATGCCAACGAAACTCCCGTGAGTGGGGTCACTGTCAAGCTGTACGACGCGACCGGTACCCAGGTACTACGCACGGCCGTGACGGACTCAAGTGGCAAGTACTTGTTTGCTCACCTCGAGCCCGGTGACTACAAGGTCGGCTTCAGTGCTCCCTCGGGTTATGCATTCACGACTCAAGGCACCAACGGCGATGCCACCAACGACTCCAAACCCAACACAGCGGGCATGACCAACACCGTCACCGTGCAACAAGGCACCCACCGCCGCCACGTCGACGCGGGTCTCGTGACACCAACGACAACCAGCACAACCACGACGACAACCACGACAACCACGACAACTGTCCCGACGACTCAAGCAACGACGACTCAAGCAACGACGACCACGGTGTACCAGCGTTTGGCCGATTACCGACCGACCTACACCGCGCCCTACATCGCGCCCGCACCGACACCGGCTCCAACCCCGGTCGCAACGCCGACCCCGGCGCTACAGCCGGCTGTGGCGCCAGTGCCCGTGGCGGTGGACGCGAAACCGGCGTACACCGGCAACAACATCGAGCGGCCCGTTGCACTTGCGATTGCCTTGCTCGTCAGCGGTCTGACGTTGTTGGCCACGCGTCGCCGTCGTTACGCTCGTCACGTCGTGATCCGGTAACTGTCCCCGGTGCGGACCGCACCTCGCGAGATCGAGCTTGCACCGCAGCTCGCGAGATCGAGTGCAGATCCGTGCCGGCAGTCACGACACGACCGGCAAGTCGCAAGGGTGTCGCCGGAGCCTTTGAGGGAGGGCGTCGGGCGGCACCTTTGCTACGAGACAACTGCCGCAGCGCCTGTCCCGCTGCGGCAGTTGTCGCGTTCGCTCAGCGGCGCGCGAGCATGAACGGGTGAACGCTGGCGGACCGGCACACGTGGACCTCACGGGCCACGAGCCTCTCTCTGAGTTCGACGAGCAGATGCTGCGCGAGGCGGCCGCCGCGGGTGCGGCGGTGCGCCGCAACACCAGTCCAAATCCGTGGGTCGGGGCGGTGCTGATCCCGGCAGACGCTCGCGCCGGCGACGCCACGGGCGCACGCTTCGTTGGCGCGACCGCCCCGCCAGGGGGCAACCACGCGGAGGTCGCAGCTATTGCCCGAGCTGCAGCGGCGGGTGTCGATACCACCGGTGCGACGTTGTACGTCACCCTCGAGCCCTGCGCGCATCACGGCCGCACGCCGCCGTGCGTCGACGCGATCGTGTCCGCCGGAATCTCGCGAGTCGTTGTCGGTCTGCTCGACCCTGATCAACAGGTGAGCGGACGTGGCGTGCAGATGCTGCGGGCTAATCAGATACGGGTTGATATCGCAAATGAAGTGCCGGACACGCGATTCGATGAGACTGAGCTGGCCACACAGCTCGGACGTGGAGCGCTCGACCCTTCGCCGGTTGCCGTCATCAAGGACAGCTTGCGGGCCTACCTGCACCAGCGCCGGACCGGCCGCCCGTGGGTAGTGCTGAAAGTGGCGGCCTCCCTCGACGGCAAAAGCGCAGCGGCCGACGGAACAAGCCAATGGATCACGGGTCCGGCAGCCCGAGCCGATGGGCACGAGTGGCGAGCGGACTCCGATGCGATCGTGGTTGGCGCCGGGACGGTACGTGCCGACAATCCACGGCTCACGGCGCGCCCGGGCGGAATCGAGTGGGCCGGGCGCCAACCGCGGCGGATCGTGCTGGGCCACGCTCCGGCCTCGGCAGCCATCCAGCCGTGCGAGAGCTGGACCCGCGACAAGGGAAGCCCCGCCGACTTGCTCGACACCCTCAGTCGTGAGGGGGTGCTGCAAGTCCTGCTTGAGGGCGGGCCGACGGTCGCGGGGGAGTGGCATCGGGCAGGGTTGGTCGATGAGTACCTTTGGTACGTCGCGCCGGGTCTCCTCGGGTCATCTGCCGTCGGCGCCGTCGCCGACACTGCCTCTCCCGTCGGCCGCGGCTCTATCTCAGACATGTGGCGCGGCGAGATCGTCGACCTGCGGCAATTGGGTGACGATGTGCGTATCGTGATGCGCCCACGCGCCGCGCCGTCCGCTGCTGGTGGACCTGAGCACCGCGGCGTCCGCCGCGGAAAGACGTGAAAGGCGGATCGATGTTCTCTGGCCTTGTCGAGGAGATGGGCGAGATTGTCGCGGTCGACCGCTCAGGTGACGCTCCCTCCTCCGAGCGACAGTCGACGCTGCGGCTCCGAGTTGCCGCGACGACGGTCACCGAGGGCGCCCGGATCGGTGACTCGATCTCCCACAACGGCTGCTGTTTGACCGTGATCGACCTCGCGCCGGACCACTCGTGGTACGCGGTCGAGGCAGTTGAGGAGACGCTGCGGCGCACCAGCCTTGGGTCGCTCCACGTGGGGGACCGAGTCAACCTCGAGCGGCCTCTGCGGGCTGACGGCCGCTTTGGTGGCCACATCGTCCAGGGTCACGTCGACGCGACGGCTACCGTGCTTCATCCGGCGCCCGCCCTGCGTGTCGGTGTCCCCTCAGAACAGATGCGCTATATAGCAGAAAAGGGATCGATCACGCTGGACGGCGTGAGCCTGACAGTCGCCTCGTTGGGTCCCGACTGGGTCGAGGTTGCGCTGATCCCACACACGGCGGCGGTGACCACGCTCGGATCTCGCCAGCCGGGTGACACGGTCAACGTCGAATTCGACGTGATCGCCAAGTACGTGGAACGGCTGCTCGGACCGCTCGCGGGCGCCGATGCGAAGGAGGCCGAATGACCGTGCCGGCTGTGATCTCGTTGACCACGCCGCCGGCGGGCGGGCGGATAACCCGGTGGTTGCGACGGACGAACTCGGGTTCTGAAGCGTCGTGGCTTTCGGCCGGGTCCTTGAACTCGGTCGGCTCGGCGGGGTCGATCCTGTCGGTGTTGTCCGCGGGCTCGATCGGGTCTCTGCTTTCGGCTGGTGCGTTGTTGTCGGTGGCGAGCGTCGCGTCGATTCTGTCGATAGGGAGCGTGTTTTCGGTGTTGTCATTTCGTTCTCGCGGCTCGATCTTGTCGTGGCGGGCAGACGGGTGCATCCTCAACCGACCGGTCCGAGCACTTGCGCCACTTGCCTCGGGCGAGGGGAGCGCGTGATGACGCGCCGCCGCTTTGCAGTCACGAACACAACTCCGGCAGCCGCCGTGGCCTTACCCCTATCGGTCACGAGGCAGCGCCGAGGAGCAAGTCGATGAGGTCCGGGGCGCGTGGGTCGGCGGTTTTTGTAGCGGCTTTGCTCGGGTCCGCGGGAGTGGCCCACTTTGTGAAGCCCTCCGTGTTCGACGCGATTGTGCCGCGGTGGATGCCCGGCGATCCTCGGACCACGACGTACCTGAGCGGCGCAGCCGAATTGACCGCGGCCGCGCTCGTCGCGCATCCGCGGACCCGTCGTGTGGGCGGCTGGGTTGCTGCCGCGACGTTCCTCGGTGTCTATCCGGCCAACGTGTCGGCCGCACTCGACGGCGGTATGGCCTCCGCGCCCGAACCGTGGAACTCAGCGGCCGTCGCCTGGGCCCGATTGCCGTTGCAATTGCCGATGATCTGGGCCGCGTTACGTGTTGCCCGGTTGCCGACGCGGGCAACGTCCGATGCACGTGGCACTCGCGGAGCGTGAGGCTCCCTAAGTAGTGGCGTGAGGCGGTGCGCGGCCTGCAGACTGAGCCCATGTTGGAAATGCGACCGGGCTGTGAACGTTGCGATGCCGACCTTGCGCCAAACGGGAGCGACGCTCGCATTTGCTCCTTCGAGTGCACCTTTTGTGTCTCGTGCGCGGCAGAAATGGCCGAGACATGCCCGAATTGCGGAGGTGTTCTCGTGCTGCGCCCGTCGCGAGCCGGGTCGTTGCTCGACGCGTTCCCCGCTCGTGGCGACCGTGT
>CAZWPY010000089.1:5969-8192 GCA_964635475.1 uncultured Acidimicrobiia bacterium | reverse complement strand
TCGGGCGTGATCGGCTAACCTTGTCGGGTCCGCTGTGGCCACGAGCTCAGGCGGCGACAACTGAACGAAAGTGGGGCCGCTCGCCCCCACCTTTGCCCACTTAGGGCCCGGGTCGACCCACCGCTTGGCGGCGTGCTTTCGTGAAGCGCGTCGCCATCTGTTTTTGTGTCCACTCTCGCGGTCGACCGTACGTCGTATGCCAGAGAGGGTGATGCCGCATCGCCGCACAAGCAGAACATCGGATCAATGACGACATTCGCGTCCGCGAAGTTCGTCTGATCGACGATACCGGCGCGCAGTTGGGGATTGTCCCCACTCCCGCTGCGTTGAGTTTGGCCCGTGATCGTGACCTCGATTTGGTCGAGATCGCTCCGATGGCCACTCCGCCGGTGTGCAAGCTGCTCGACTACGCCAAGTGGCGTTACGAGGAAGCCCAGCGCGACAAGGAAGCTCGGCGGCGAACTACCCACACTGTCATCAAAGAGATGAAGTACCGGCCAAAGATCGGTGGCGGCGACTTCGACACCAAAACTCGTATGGTCAAGCGGTTCCTCGAAGAGGGCCACAAGGTCAAGATCACGATCATGTTCCGTGGCCGCGAGGTAGCGCACCCCGAGTTGGGAATGAAGATCCTCGAGCGGATCCAAACCGACATGGGACCGCTTGCGAAAATCGAGGCAGTTCCTCGGCTCGATGGTCGCAATATGACGATGGTGCTCGCCCCAGAGAAGAAGGCGCCGACCAAGGCCGAACGACTCGACAAAGCCGACAGCGAACGCACCGACGGCGAACGCACCGACGGCGACTCCTCGCCTGAGGCGACCGCCGCCGACGTGACCGCCGCCGCCGTGACCCCCGCCGACTCGAGCGATGGGACGCAGGCTGCGGCAGTGGCGGCAGCCGATGCCGGAGAGCAGCCGAGCACCACGGCGGTTTAGTACTTCGAAGTTTGACGACACCGATCGCCTGACGACACCTGCTCCCACGGGCGGGCGGCGCACGATTCACACACGTTTAGTTGATGTTCACTCGATACAGAAGCGAGAACCACACGACATGCCGAAGATGAAGACACACAAGGGCGCGAAGAAGCGCTTCGAAGTAACCGGCTCGGGCAAGCTGCGCCGCCGTCACTCGACGCTCAACCACATGCTCGGCAAGAAGAGCGCGAAACGTAAACGCGCCTTGGAGAAGAAGTCCGAGGTCTTTTCGGGCGACGTCTCACGTATCCGCCGTCAACTGGGAATCTGAGGTTTCGTCATGGCACGTGTAAAGGGTGGCGTTCACGCCAAGAAGAACCACAAGGCCGTTTTGGCCAAGGCCAAGGGCTTCAGCGGTCGGCGTTCAAAGACGTTTCGTGCGGCCAACGAAGCGGTCATGCACGCGGGGCGTTACGCCTTTCGTGACCGTCGTGCCCGCAAGGGCGAGTTCCGTTCGTTGTGGATCCAGCGGATCAACGCGGCCTGCCGACTGAACGGCACCACGTATTCGACGTTCATCCACGGCTTGCAGAGCAACGGCATCGAAGTCGACCGCAAAGTTTTGGCCGACTTGGCCGTGACCGACGCCGACGCGTTCGCACAGCTGGTTAAGGCCGCCTCGGCCTGACCGCACAAGGCCGTTACCCGGTCCCGGAACTGGCCAGCACTGAACTCGGGAACGGTGCTGAGCCGGGAACGGTGCCGGCCCCGAAACTGGCCAGCGAGCCAGGTTCGCTCAGTCGTGCGGGTCTGCGCCGGCGAGCCCAGCGTGCATTTGCACGTACATCAGGCGTAGTTGCGCGAGCGCGTTACGCAGCTCGGGCTCGTCGTCGCCGAGGCGGCCGTGCAGCCGGTCGGTGACGGCGCCCGCCGCGTCGAGCGCGAGTTCGGCTTCACTAAACGTCGGCCCGCTCGGGTTTCCCAAGTGCAGCGCCGCGAGTTCAAGAAACGCGACGACGTGATTGACGAGAACGGCTCCCGCCGGTGCCGCGAGGAGCTGCGCCTGCAAGGCGGCCATTTCTTCGCGTAGTTCGGCCTCAGATGGCTCCTCACCAAGACCTGGCGACGGGTTTGCCGCCGCGGCGGGGCTTCGAGCGGCACCGGAGTCCGGCTCAGGGTCACGTCGAATCGGCCTTTCGCCATCTGGTGTCCACAAACTCACGGGTCAAATACCTCTCGGTGCGCGCCATCTCGGCGGGTCGACACAACGGCCAGCCTCATCGTAGGCATTGCCGCGACATCT
>CAZWPY010000089.1:0-5869 GCA_964635475.1 uncultured Acidimicrobiia bacterium | reverse complement strand
CGTGTCTCGACCGGAGGTGGTGAGCCGGCGCCACCCCGACCTCGTGTGGATCCGCGAGTTGCGCCGTTCTGGGTCACGTCGCCGAGCGGACGCGGTCGTGGTCGTGGAAGGCCCGACATCGGTCGGTGAGGCGCTCGAGGCCGGAGCGGCGCCTCGGCTCGTGGTCGCATCGCTCGACGCCGCCGCGGCGACAACCACGCTGGTGCAGCGTTGCGCCGCCGCGGGTGCGACGAGCCGGTGGGTACCCGCCGACGTGTTGGGCTCGGTTGGCGACACTCGCACTCCACACGACGTTGTCGCCGTTTTCGCTTTTGCGTGCGCGACCGAGCCGACGTGGCCCGCCGTGGTGGCAGTTGACGTGGGCGATCCCGGCAACATGGGAACGATCCTGCGCACGGCCGAGGCTGCGGGCGCCAGCTGCGTGGTGCTGTCGGGCGGATGCGACGTGCGGGCGCCCAAGGTGGTGCGGTCCGCCGCGGGCGCGCACTTCCACCTGCCCATCGTCGAGGTTGCCGCCGGCGCCGCAGCGACGCTGTTGCGCAAGAGCGCCCTTCCGGGTGCCGCGGGCTCGGCGCTCGAATCGATCGCGCTGGTCCTTGATGGCGAGGAGCCGTTGTGGGACGTGGCGCCCGGGCCCGTCGCGTGGCCACGTGCGGTCGTGCTCGGGTCAGAAAGCCATGGGCTCGACGCCGATGTGGCCGCTGCCTGTTCGCGGCGGGTCTACGTGCCTCATCGCGGCCGGGCCGAGTCGCTCAACGTCGCGGTCGCTGCGGGCGTAGCGGCGTTTTGGCTGCTCGCCGGACCCGCGGCCGGACCCGCCGCCGGACCAGCCGCCGACCGCACATAGTGGTGCTGATGCCACGCTGGGCCGTTATCGCGTACCATGCCGTGTCGTGAACACGCTGAAACGTCGTCGTGGAGGACTCGTTGTTGCGCTGGTGTCGTTGAGCGTGCTCGCGGGAAGCTGCGGCGGCGGCGATGACGATAAGGAGCTCTCTGACGCCTTGGCCGGTAACGACGGTGCCGAGGTTGTCTCCTCGGAGTCGTCGCCGGCTGCTTCGGCCGGTGGCGCGGCGGGCGAGGCCACGCAGGCTGGGTGTACCGCGACGCTCACGACGACCGGTGCGGTCAGCGCCAACGCGTCGTTGCGAGGTCGCGTCACGCTCGACGCCGAGTCGGATGGCCGGCCAGCGGCGTTTTATGCGCTCACCGACGGCGAGCTCGAAGTAGTCGGCTACGGATTTGTCGACCCGACAAAGGCCAACGTGCAAATCCGATCGGGCGAATCGACTTATGAGTTGGCCGGATCGGCGGTGACCGTCAAGGCCGACGGCAGTGGGATCAGCGCTGCCGGTGTTGCGACGGCGCCGGGCGGCGAGGACACCGTGCAGTTCTCGCTCGAAGCGACGTGTAGCTGACCTGTAGCTGACCTGTAGCTACCTGTAACTAACGCCGAGGCGCTGGCGGCGGGTTCAGGCCCGCTCGCGGTGGATCTTCGATGAGCCCGAGTCGACCCGGAAACGTGCAAGAGGTCGAACCGCGCTCCAGGGCGTGTCGAGGGTCTCGGCCGTCACATAGGTGACACGGCAGTCGTCGGGGGTGATCTCGACGAGGCCGTGGCCGTGCGACTCGGACTCCGCGTAGATCAACCACGGCTCGAGCCGGCGTAATACGTCGAACAGCGGCCGGGTCGACAACCCCGTGACTTCGGCCCAGTTCGCGGTTGAGACCGACGACCCGGTGAACTCGGCCAGCACGGGCCGGCGCCGGCGGTCGTCGACGTCGGGGGAGAGTTCGGCCGTGAACCACGCGTGGATGTCGCCCGACAGTGCCACCACGTTGCGGATCGAGTTCGATTCGATGAACTCAAGCAACTCGCGCCGTTCGTCTTGGTAGCCGTCCCACTGCAAGGTGTTGAGATAGAAGCCGGCGCCGACGGGCGCGAAGTGGCGCAGGTTTACGCGGTCGAGGAATGGCGCAACGATCGAGCGAAGTCGCGGCCCGGGGTCGAGCGGGATACGAAGCGGCGCCATCATCAGCGGGTTGCCCAGGACACGCCAGGTCGTGTCCGATGCGGCCAAGCCGCCGAGGAGCCAACGCCGCTGCTGGTCGCCGAGCAGCGTCAAACCCGGTTCGTGCATGGCCCGTGCCGCGAACGAGAACCCGCCCGGCGGCCGCGGATGGCGATACTGCCGTTCGTCGAGCAGAAACAGCTCAGCCAGCCGGCCCCAGCGCCACGACCGGTACACGCGGTGAGCTTCGTGTTCGAACGGCAACGTCGGCATGTGTTCCCACCATGCCCGAAAGCCAGCTGCTTTACGTTTCGGATCCGGAAAGGCCCCACCCCATTCGTCGGGGTCGCCAACCTCGCCGTCGTCCCAAACGGCTAGTAGCGGATGCGCGGCTCGCATCGCCTGCAAGTTGAGGTCGCTGTGCGTGAGCGCGTACTTCGCCCGGTAGTCGGCCAGCGTCGTTGCCTGCACGATCGGGTCGGGACGACTTGGCCGGGGCGGCGTTCGACTGAGGCAGTCGTACACGTAGTCGCCGAGGTGGACGACGAAGTCGACGTCGGGATCCTCGGCGAGTGCTCGCAGCGACCCGAAGTGGCCGTCGGAGTACATCTGGCAACTGGCAAAGCCGAACTTCAACCGTGGCGGCAGTATCGACGGGTGCGGGGCGGTGCGGGTGCGGCCGATCGGCGACGTCACGCCGCGGCTGTGGAACCGGTACCAGTAGTACGACGCGGGCCGCAGCTTGTCGACCGCGACGTGAACCGCTCGCGCGCGGCCGGCGACCGCCTCGACCTCGCCCGTGGCGACGAGCGTGCGGCTCGTGAACGAGGGGTCGCTGGCCAACTCCCACCGTACGGGCCCGGGTCGCCGAGCAAGGGTCCACAACACGATCGAGGTGGGCGTGGGCAGGCCGGACGCGACGCCCTGCGGGAACTCATCGACGGGTTCGTATGGCGCAGACGTTGCCAGCGACAGCGGTGCGTCCTGAGCGCCGGTCACACCCTGCGAACGAGGCGATCCGGCGAGACGGCGCAGTGCCCCCGCGCTGGTCCGGGTCATCCTCAGTAGCTGTTCCTGCCACGGAGAAGGCATGACGGCGACGTTAGGCGAGGCAGACCCCGCTCGCGACCGACCCCCGTGCCAGTGGGCGTGCGCGCACCTGGGATACTGGTCGCATGCCGTTTGCACCCATCGAGGACGCGATCGCGGCGATCGGCCGCGGCGAGATCGTGGTGGTTGTCGACGACGCCGATCGCGAAAACGAAGGCGACCTGATCATGGCGGCGGAGTTCGCGACCGCTGAGAACATCGCATTTTTCCTCGCGCACACGTCGGGCGTGATCGTCGTGCCGCTCACGCCCGAGCGCCTCGTCGAACTCGACCTGCCCGACATGGTCGTGCAAAACACCGAAAGTCAACGCACCGCGTTCACCATCTCGGTCGACGCACGCCACGGCGTGACTACAGGTATTTCCGCCGCCGATCGGGCGGCCACGATTCGAGTTTTGACCGACCCGGCTGCGCGCCCCGGTGACCTTGCTCGCCCGGGCCACATCTTTCCCCTACGCGCCCGCGAAGGCGGCGTGCTGAAACGGTCGGGCCACACTGAAGCAGCGGTCGACTTGGCCCGGCTGGCGGGTCTATACCCCGCAGGGGTCATCTGTGAGGTGACGACGGCCGACAAACTCGACATGGCTCGCCTGCCGGAGCTCGAAGCGTTTTGCGCAGAACACGGGTTGCTGCTGATCTCGATCGCCGATCTAATTCGTTATCGACGCCGTTCCGAAAAGTTAATCCGGCGGGTGAGTGAGGCACGTGTGCCCACGCGCCACGGCGAGTTCACGTGTGTTGCGTACGAGTCGGTGCTCGATGGTGAAACCCATTTGGCCTTTGTGAAGGGGACCGTGCAAGGCGCCGACGACGTGTTGGTCCGCGTGCACTCGGAGTGCCTCACCGGCGACGTGTTTGGTTCATTGCGCTGCGACTGTGGCCCACAGCTCGACGCGGCGTTGGAGCGTGTCTCGCAAGAAGGTGCTGGCGTCGTGGTCTACCTGCGAGGACACGAGGGCCGCGGCATCGGGATCTCGCACAAGTTGCGGGCCTACGAGCTCCAAGACGCCGGTCGCGACACTGTCGACGCAAACCTCGAACTCGGTTTGCCGGTCGACGGTCGTGAGTACGGCATTGGGGCGCAGATCCTGGTCGACCTCGGGGTCACCACGATGCGGCTGATGACCAACAACCCATCAAAATACGGCGGGCTTGAGGGATTCGGGCTGGAGATCGTCGAACGGGTACCGCTGCAGTCGATCCCCAACCCCGAGAACATCGACTACCTGCGAACCAAACGGGAACGTATGGGCCACTTGCTCGACGACCTTGACGACCTCGATGGCGCCGCGGCGCGAAGGAGTTGACATGACCGAGCTGAAGGGTACGTGGGTGGGCGCAGGCCTTCGAGTGGCGGTCGTCACCGCCCGATTCAACGAGTTCATCACTGACCGGTTGGCTGCAGGCGCACTCGCCGGCCTCGCGCAACTCGGGGTGGCTGAGTCCGACGTGACGTCGGTCGCAGTGCCGGGCGCGTTCGAGCTGCCGCTAGTCGCCTCTCGTTTGGCTCACTCCGGCGAGGTCGATGCGGTGGTCGCACTTGGTGCGGTGATCCGCGGCGCGACCTCGCACTACGACTTCGTGGCCGGGCAGTGTGCCGCCGGGCTCCAACGAGTCCAGCTCGACAGCGGAATTCCCATTGTTTTTGGCGTCCTAACGACAGAGACGATTGAACAAGCGATCGAGCGAGCTGGCACCAAGCTGGGCAACAAGGGGTTCGAAGCCGCGTGCACCGCGGTGGAGATGGCCACGTTGATGGCCCAGCTGCCGCCGACGCGCTGACGGCCGGGACCCGCGGTCCCGAGGGGGAGCCCCGCGCACAGCGTGGGGGCGGTACCTTGCGATGAGTGACCCGGGACTTTTCGCCCGCTGACGAGCGTCACGCTCGCGCGGCTGGGCTCGGCCCGCTCCCTTTGGCCGCTGCGATCGCGTGCGCGCTCGTGTTGCTTGTGGTCGTGAGTTTGCTGCTCGGTCCTGGACAAGGCGGCGCGTCGGCCGCGGCCGGCACAAGCGAGGCGCCCGAGTCGTCGGCCAGCGAGCCGAGCACTGTTGAGACGTCGGCGTCGACTACCGAGTCGAGCGGGGTGTCGCAATCGAGCGAATCGACGGTCGACTCGTCGTTGTCGACCGACTCGACCGCGTCGAGCTTGTCGACCGACTCGACCGTGTCGAGCGAAACGTCGGGGTCCACTGTGTCGAGCGTGTCGAGTTCGACGGGGACCGACTCGACGCTGACCACGGTTTCCGTCGATCCGACGTCGGTCGGTTCGGGATCGTCGGTCTCGGTGTCGGGCAGCAACGTGTCGGGGAGCAACGTGTCGGGGAGCAGTGTGTCGGGGAGCAGCCTTTCGGGGAGCAACGTCACGACGAGTTCGTCGCCGTCGCTCACGGCCTCGTCGGCGATCTCGCTCATCGTGATCGACTCGTTGCCGCCGACGACGTCGGTGTCGGTGAGCCGGCGTCCCGCACGGAGTGAGATCGGTGACAACGACCCAGGTCCTGGCGCGGGCACCCGGGCGGGCTCACGGACCACGACGACCTCAGTGCCGCCGGCGAAGAAGGCGGCTTCGGTCACAGTGCGGCCTCGGGCTGGGGGAGCCAAGGTGGCCGTGGTGGTGCGCAAAGCCCTAGGAAAACGGGCCTCGGTGCTGGCTGCGGCGCGGCAGGCCTATCAGCGGGCCCTCGCCGCTCGCCGCGCGGCAACTACTCACGCACGGCAGGTCGGCCGAGCGGCAACCGCAGGCCGC